>NZ_JBFROW010000022.1:0-82802 GCF_041471665.1 Vibrio sp. 10N.261.51.F11
CTTAAGTGAACGGCATTAGCCTCATGAAGGCGGTTTTATTTATCAATCAAACTGAAGCTTAATATTACGCTTGCTGTTTTTGTAGCTCAGCTTCTTTCGCTTCGTCTTCGATTAGAGAATCAACGATGACTGCACATGCAGCATCACCAGTGATGTTTAGAGCAGTACGAATCATGTCGAAGATACGGTCTAAAGCGAACAACAGAGGTAGACCTTCGATAGGGATACCAGCTGCTAGAAGAACCGCAACCACTAGGAAAGAAGGACCAGGCACACCCGCTTGACCAACTGCGCCAAGCGTAGACGTTACGATGATAGCAACGTAAGCACCCATAGACAGGTCGATGTTGAACAGCTGTGCGAAGAAGATAGCAACTAGGCCATAGTAAATTGCGTTACCAGACATGTTGATCGTCGCACCAAGTGGCAGAACGAATGAAGCCGTCGAGTTACGAACGCCAAGTTCTTTCTCTACCGTTTCCATTGTTACTGGAAGTGTCGCCATTGAAGAGGCTGTTGATAGTGCAACCGCTTGAGGCTTCTTCATTGCCACTAGGAACTTCTTAGCAGAAGTCTTAGTGAAGATTTGAATCATTAGCGGGTAAGCAACAAAGCCGAAGATCAGAATCGCAGCGATGTAGACAACGAACAGTTTGAACACAACCATAAGTGCGCCAAAGCCGAATGTACCCACAGCTTCTGCCATTAGGCCGAATACGCCAAGTGGTGCAATGATCATAACCTTGTTGATCATCCAAACCATAGCGTCAACAATCGCGTTTACGCCATTGATGATAGGGTCACGTTTCTCTTTCGCTTGTTTAGAAATCGCAATACCGAAGAATAAGCAGAAAACTAGAATTTGCAGAATGTTTGCTTCATTCAGTGATTGGAAAACGTTGGTCGGGATCATGCCTGTGATGGTTGCCCAGAACGTTGGAAGTTCACCTTTCGCAGCGTATTCAGAAGAGAACATGCCTTCAACGCCAGAAACATCGATACCACGACCTGGTTCGAATATTTCACCCATTACTAGCGCTAGTGCTACAGCAAGTGCAGACGTTAGTGCAAAGTAACCTAGAGTGGTCACGCCCACTTTACCTGCTGATGAGCTGTTGCCTAGACCAGCAGCACCTGAAATTAGGGCAACCGCGACTAGAGGGATAACCAGCATCTTGATCAAATTGATGAAGATAGCACCCAGTGGAGCGAACATAGTTGCGCTGTCACCCATCATCGCACCGACTAGGGTACCGATGATCATTGCAATAACGACTTGAACGCCGATGTTGCTTAGTAAACTCTTTTCTTTTAACACTTCCATAACCTCTGTGCTACTAAATATAAAAATCCCAGAACTACTCACCAATGTACGATGTACCATTGGATTAATATTTCGCGAGAAGTTTTACACGTATCTTTTACATTTATCAATATGAGCAGAGATGAAAGAACACCAAAAAGCAGTAATCAAATGTCATTTGATGATTTTTCACACTAAAGCAAACGTTTGCTTTTTGATTTGTCATTATTTTTATAAATGGTGGTGATGTTTTTGTGGGGTATTATAGGTGTGCTACAGGTTTGTATGAGGTGTTGTTTTTATCAGAAATTTAACAATTGAGAGGGTTTGGACGTGTTCTCGGAGAAAAACTCCCACAGCGCTAATTATCGCACTAGTGGGAGCCTATTTATTATTTTTGCGTTGCCGCTTTCATTGGCGTAACAAACTCAGCAAGTGCTTTAAGCATTGCTTCTGGTTGTTCAACGTTGTTTTCAATGATTTTCACAACCGCAGAGCCAGAGATAGCACCAGCAGCGCCAGCTTCGATGGCTTCTTTTACTTGCTCAGGAGCAGAGATACCGAAACCAAGCAGTGCTGGTGGCGCATCAAACTTGTTCAAACGGTCAAGTAGGGCTGTCACAGGCATGTTTGCTTTGGTTTCTGCACCCGTTACGCCAGCACGAGAAAGTAGGTAAGTGTAACCACCACCTAGCTCAGAAACCGATTGAAGCGTCTCATCACTTGCTGTTGGTGGAGCAATAAATATTGGGTGAATACCAAACTTCTTAGCTGCAGCAACAAACTCGCCACTCTCGTTGGTTGGTACATCAGCAATCAATACTGAATCGATACCTGCATTCGCACAACGCTCGTAGAAGTTCTCGATACCACGTGCGTACACCAAGTTTGCGTACATCAGTAGGCCGATTGGCAGATCTGGGTATTTAGCACGAATTTGACCAATAAGATCAAAACACACATCTGGCGTTACTTTTGAATCTAACGCACGAATGTTTGCACCTTGGATTGTCGGGCCATCTGCAAGCGGATCTGAGAATGGAATACCAAGTTCAAGTGCATCAGCACCCGCTTCAACGAGTGTTTCCATGATCTTAAGAGACTGCTGAGGGTTAGGATCGCCAACCGTTACGAATGGTACAAATGCGCCCTGATTCTTTTCAGCTAAGCGAGTGAAGAGTGATTGATAGCGATCCATTATAATGCTCCTTTCTCTTTAAGAATGTCGTGTACAGAGAAGATGTCTTTATCACCACGACCAGATAGATTAACCACTAATAGCTGTTCTTTCTCTGGGTCATCGTGAGCCATTTTAACAGCATGAGCCAAAGCATGAGATGACTCTAGCGCTGCGATAATACCTTCTTTACGTGCAATCAATTGGAACGCTTCTAGCGCTTCGTCGTCGGTCACGTTGTCGTATTCAGCACGGCCAATAGCATTTAGGTGCGCGTGTTGAGGACCAACTGATGGGAAGTCTAGACCCGCAGATACAGAGTAAGACTCTTCTACTTGGCCGTTCTCATCTTGCATCAGTGGCGCTTTCATGCCGAAGAAGATACCGGTTTTACCGTGCTTAAGCGGCGCGCCGTGTTGGTCGGTATCAATACCTTTACCAGCCGGCTCTACACCGATTAGGCGAACAGTTTCTTCTTCAATGAAATCCGCAAACATACCGATAGCGTTCGAACCACCGCCGACACAAGCGATAACCGCATCAGGAAGGCGACCTTCACGAGCTAGAATTTGGTTCTTCGTTTCTTCACCAATCATGCGTTGGAAATCACGAACAATCGTTGGGAATGGGTGAGGGCCCGCTGCAGTACCCAATAGGTAATGCGCGTCTTCATAAGTTGCAGACCAGTCACGTAGTGCTTCGTTACACGCATCTTTTAGCGTTGAAGAGCCAGAATGAACAGGGATAACCTCTGCGCCCATTAGCTTCATACGGAACACGTTCGGGCTTTGACGTTCAACGTCTTTTGCACCCATGTAAACACGACACTTAAGACCTAGTAGAGCACACGCTAGAGCCGTTGCCACACCGTGTTGGCCTGCGCCAGTTTCAGCGATGATTTCCTGCTTACCCATACGTTTTGCTAGCAATGCTTGACCAAGAACTTGGTTTGTCTTGTGAGCACCGCCGTGAAGTAGATCTTCACGCTTTAGGTACAGTTTTGTTTTTGTACCTTTTGTTAGGTTGCGTGCTAGCGTTAGTGCCGTTGGACGACCAGCGTACTCTTGAAGAAGCGTCATGAATTCGCTGCGGAACTCAGGATCGGCTTGTGCATCGATAAATGCTTGTTCAAGTTGGTCTAGTGCTGGCACTAGGATCTGCGGTACGTATTGACCACCGTATTCACCAAAGTAGGCATCGAGTTTAGCCATTGTGTTATTCCTTCAATTCTACTGATGTGTATTCACACCAAGTCATTTAATCTTGTTTGAGCTTCGCAAAAGGCAAAGCTCACAAATATGTTTTTAGTTTCTGCTTTCTAATTTCTAGCGCCGAGCTTGGACTAGTAATTACGAATCGCAGCAAAAGCACGTTGCAGTTTGTCTGCGTCTTTTTTGCCTGGAGCAGATTCAACACCAGAGTTTAGGTCTAATCCTAAGCAACCCAACTTAGCCGCTTGGTTAGCATTTTCTGGGGTTAGACCACCCGCCAACATGATTGCGCTTTGGTTGTTGATTAGGTTCCAATCGAACACTTGGCCTGTGCCACCAGTTTGAGAACCCACTTTAGTATCTAGCAGGTGACGAGTCACGTTGCTTTCCAGTAATTCTGGTAGCGAGCTCTCAGCATCGGGAGAAACACCGTAAGCTTTCCAAATCTCAACGCTTTCAGGTAGTGACTGTTTTAGCTCATCGACAAACGCTTGAGACTCATCACCGTGCAATTGCACAGCGAACAGGCCTAGCTCAGAAACCGTTTTCGCAACGTCAGTAACGCTGTGGTTTTGGAACACACCCACGTAGTTCAAAGGTGCGCCGCTCATAGTCAAACGAGCCGCTTCGATATCCACATGACGCTTAGATGCTTCAACGAATATCAGACCACCGAATACCGCACCAGCTTGATAAGCCTTTGCTGCATCGTCAGAGTGAGTTAAACCACACACCTTGTTTTCACCCAGTGTTACTTTGCGTACCGCAAGCTCGAGGTTCTTCTCTGCCATTAGAGAGCTACCGATTAGGAAGCCATCTGCAAACGTTGAAAGGTCACGAACTTGTTGATGTGTGTAGATGCCAGACTCTGAAATCACAACTGCGTTTGGAGCCAGTTCGCGAATCAGCGGCGCCAACTCTTTAGTACGGTTCAAATCAGTCGAAAGGTCACGAAGATTACGGTTGTTAATGCCGATCACCTTAGCGTTTAGAGCGACTGCACGGTGAAGCTCTTCTTCGTTGCTGACTTCGGTCAATACACCCATGTTGAGTGAGTGAGCGACTTCCGCCAGCGCTTTGTACTCTTCGTCATCTAATACCGATAGCATTAGCAAGATAGCATCAGCTGAGTAATGACGAGCTAGATACACTTGGTAGGTATCAACCATGAAGTCTTTACACAGGGTAGGCTGCTTAGCAATGCTGCGAACTTTAGGTAAAAACTCAAAGTCACCTTGGAAGTACTTCTCGTCTGTCAGCACAGAAATCGCGTTTGCGTGGTTGTTGTAAACAGAAGCAATGTAGTCGAGGTCAAACTCGTCACGGATTAAACCTTTTGACGGAGAGGCCTTTTTACATTCAGTGATGAAAACCGTTTGTTCTCCGCTCAGAGCGTCATAAAAGCTGCGGTCTGTTGCAGTTAGTGACGCTTTAAACTCGTCTAATGGTTGAGTCTGCTTACGTGCTTCAACCCATTGGTATTTATCACGAACGATTTTTGCTAATACTTCCGCCATTTCAGCTTCTTTGACTGAAACGTGGGTCGACAGTTTATCGGTAGTCTGTGTCATGTTCTTTGTCTCAATTCGTCGTTCGTTAGGCGTGTGCAGCAAGCTTATGTACAAGCTCGTACGCTTTGCCAGAGTTCATCGCGTCAATCGCTTGCTGAGCGTTAGCTTTTAGGTCTTCGTGACCAAACAGACGCATCAGTAGAGCAACGTTGACTGCCACTGCGCCAACTTGAGCATCAGTGCCTTTACCCGTCAGGATATCGGTTGTGATGGCTTTGTTCTCTTCTGGCTCGCCGCCCTTGATTGCTTCAAGAGGGTGAGTGTTCAAACCAAAGTCTGCTGGTGTCACTGTGTATTCGTGAATTGTGCCATCTTTGATTTCAGCAACCATGGTTTCGCCGTGAATCGCTACTTCATCAAGGCCGCTACCGTGAACAACCGCCGCGCGCTTCATGCCCATTTGCAGCATGGTTTCCGCGATAGGGCGTACAAGCTCTTTGCTGTAAACACCCATTAGCTCGATGTTAGGGCGAGCTGGGTTAATCAGTGGGCCAAGGATATTGAAGATAGTGCGCGTTTTCATGGTTTGACGAACAGGCATCGCGTGACGTACACCAACGTGATACTGCGGAGCAAATAGGAACGCTACGCCAAGTTCATCAACAGCCGTACGCGTGTCTTCTGCTGTCATCGCTAGGTTGATACCGAACGAATCCAATAGGTCAGAAGAACCTGATTTGCTCGATACGCTGCGGTTACCGTGCTTCGCGACTTTTAAGCCACACGCTGCGGCAACAAATGCAGAAGTCGTCGAAATATTAATGGTGTTGTGACCGTCGCCACCTGTACCAACGATGTCTGCGAAATCGTAATCAGGGCGAGGGAACGGGTTTGCATTCGCAAGCAGTGCTTTCGCCGCACCAGCGATCTCATCGGGCGTTTCGCCTTTGATTTTTAGTGCAGTCAGCGCAGAAGCCATCAAGATTGGGTCAAGTTCCCCCTTGATGATCACATCAAACAATTGTTGGCTTTCTTCTTGAGTAAGAGACTGCTGTTCGTAAAGTTTATTAATCTGTTCCATGATCGTTTCCTATTTTCCAGTCTTTTCAAGGCGAAGAGGTTTCTCAAGAGCCCATTCGATAGCGTTTGCTAGAAGCGTTGCACCGTAGGTCGTCATAATTGATTCAGGGTGGAATTGGAATCCACACACCTTGTCTTGTTCTTGAACCACAGACATCACCAAATCATCGACTTCAGCTGTCACCGTTAGGCTATCAGATACATGCGTTGCCACTAAAGAGTGATAGCGAGCGATAGCCAATGGCGAAGGTAAGCCTTGGTAAGTCGCATGGTTTTGGTGTTCCATCATCGACACCTTACCATGAATGATTTCGCCAGCGCCTGCAACGGTGCCGCCATAGGCTTCAACAATCGCTTGGTGGCCTAAGCAAATACCAATCATTGGCACTTTACCTTTTAGAAGCTGAATCAGCTCTGGCATACAGCCCGCATCTGCTGGAGCGCCAGGGCCTGGTGAAAGCAGTGCAACAGGGTTGTCTAGTTCGTTGATCGCCACTTCAACTACTTTTGCAGGAATGTTGTTACGGTAAATTTTTACGCTGTGACCTAATGAACGAAATTGGTCTACAAGGTTGTAAGTGAACGAGTCGAAGTTATCGATGAATACAATATCAGCCATGATTACGACTCCTTCTTATTTGTTAGGTTCTTAGTATGAGCTGCTTGAATCGCTGAGATAACCGCTTGTGCTTTGCCGCGAGTTTCATCGGCTTCTGCTTGTGGGTCTGAATCGAATACCACACCAGCGCCAGCTTGTACTTGTGCTACGCCATCTTCAACGTAAGCAGAGCGAATTACGATACAAGTATCTAGAGTCCCTTCACCGGTTAGATAACCGACTGCACCACCGTAGCTACCACGACGCGTTTTTTCTACGTCACGAATAAGCTGCATTGCGCGGATTTTTGGTGCGCCCGTTAGCGTACCCATGTTCATACAAGCTTGGTAAGCGTGTAGAGCATCTAAGTCTTCACGGAGCTGACCAACCACACGAGAAACTAAGTGCATTACATGGCTGTAGCGGTCAACTTTTAGCAAGTCTGCTACGTGGCGAGTGCCAGCTTCGGCAATACGCGCAACATCGTTACGTGCTAGGTCGACTAGCATCATGTGCTCGGCGTTTTCTTTCTTGTCGGTACGCAGTTCAAGCTCGATACGGCTGTCTAGGTCGAAATCGATTTGACCGTCAGGGCGCTTACCACGACGACGAGTACCAGCAATAGGGTAGATCTCAATTTGGTTGGTTTCTGTTTCGTATTTCAGAGCGCTTTCTGGAGAAGCACCGAACAGAGTAAACAACTCGTCTTGCATGTAGAACATGTAAGGGCTTGGGTTACTTTGTTTGAGTTCTTTATAAGCCGCCAGTGGAGCAGGGCAAGGTAGAGTGAAGCGGCGTGAAGGTACCACTTGGAATACATCGCCTTTAACTACGTACTCTTTTAAATCACGAACCGTTTGGCAGAAGTCTTCATCTGAAACGCTAGGTACAGCTTCAACGTTGTCTAACGGCGTTACTTCAGTGATGGCTTTCAGGGACTGACACTGAGTTTGAATGTCGGCTAGACGGTCAGTTAATTGCGCTTTGATGTTGTCATCTTGAGCAAATAAGCTCGCGTGAAGTAGGCCTTCGTTCTCTTGGTGATCGAAACGCAATAGTGTTTCAGCTACGTAGAATACAAAGTCAGGACAATTGTTGGTTGCTTCAGCATCACCTAGTGGCTCAAAGTTTGCCACGATGTCGTAAGCGAATAAGCCCGCCATGAATAATGCGTGTTTGTTATCCGCGTCTTGCTCAAAGCTGTGCTGAACCAAACGCAGTGCATCGAATGAAGAGGCTTCTCTTAAACGTGAGTCTTCGTCTAATTCGTTGCTTGGTTCGATAAAAGTCAGCGTCAAAACGTTATCAGTAAGGTCAGATTTAATTTCTGCTTTCACGTTTTGAGTGAGATGTTCGATAAGCGCTTGACCGTTTTCAGTCAATGCTTGAAAGGTTACTTCATGTCCGCGACATACGATGCGAACAGCAGAGTCGATAAGGAGTAGGCTTGTCAGGTTCTGTTTAGATTCAATCTCGGCAGATTCCAACAAAAGACTATCAGTTTTGTTTTCACACAAAGTATGAAAAACGCTGGTTGGATCTTGCGAGTAAGGAACTGAGGAATTGATGACCTCAATGGTTCCCAGCTTTTTGATTTCAATGGCCTTGTTCACAAGACCTCCTTTATGATTCTTTAAATTTCCTGCCGTACATAGTCGCATAAAGATACCTTTCACCCAATCTAGAATATGGTCAATTCGATGATTTGTTAGTCAGTTGAATGTGAGATGTTCGACAAATTAAAAAGCCCGCTATTAAAGCGGGCTTAGTGATAACTTTTTTATAAACAAACTGTTTAACTAGAAGTACACGTTAGCCCACCAAGAACTTGTCCAAGTGCGCCACCAATTAAGCTCTGAACTTGCTTCTACTGAAGAAAGTTCTAAAACTTTATCTTTATGGTTTTGGTTAAATTCTTGTAACATGGTGAACCTATCAAATGTGATACTTCGTATTTGTGTACTAGTTAACTAGTTTTCTGCTTGCGGGTCAAGTGTGTTGACACAAATATAACGATAAAAATTGAAAACAATGAAAAAGAATATATGAGAATTGATCTACATAGTCATACAACAGCCTCAGATGGCCGACTTACTCCACCTGAGCTAATTGACCGAGCGCTTGGCTTTAACATCGAAGCGCTAGCGATTACAGATCATGACACGACTGATGGGCTTGCTGAAGCACGCAGCTACATTGCGGATAACAACCTTCCTATTCAGTTGATAAACGGCATTGAGATTTCGACTGTTTGGCAAAACAAAGATATCCATATTGTTGGGTTAAACGTTGATCCTGAGTCACCAGAACTCAAAGCGCTCATTGAACAACAGAAGCAACACCGTATTGGGCGTGCTGAGATGATCGCTCACCGTCTTGAGAAAGCGACTCGTGAAGGGGTGTTAGAAGAAGTTAAATTGATTGCGGGTGATGCACCAATCACTCGCGCTCACTTTGCTAAGTGGCTAGTCGACAATGGCTATGCGAAAACTATGCAGCAGGTGTTTAAAAAGTTTCTTACTCGTAATAACCCAGGTTATGTGCCGCCAACTTGGTGTTCAATGAGTGATGCTGTCACGGCTATTCATGCTGCTGGTGGACAAGCCGTACTCGCTCACCCTGGGCGATATGGACTTACAGCCAAGTGGGTTAAGCGCCTGCTAGCGGCATTTGTTGAAGCGAAAGGGGATGCGATGGAAGTAGCTCAACCTCAGCAAGCGCAACAAGAAAGACGCACACTCGCGGATTATGCTATACAATACAAACTATTAGCCTCCCAAGGCAGTGATTTCCATTACCCATCTCCGTGGATGGAACTTGGACGCAATCTCTGGCTACCTTCTGGGGTCGAAGAAGTATGGAAAGATTGGGAGTTTCAAACGGTTTCACCATCTGAATAGTCTTTAGGTGAGCCAGCTCCTTCTGATGATAGAGTCGAGAGATTCGATAACGAGGATCAACAATGAGCCAGTTTTTTTATGTACACCCAGATAACCCACAAGCACGCTTAATTACTCAAGCGGTTGCGATTATTCGCAATGGCGGCGTTGTGGTTTATCCAACAGATTCCGGTTATGCGCTGGGCTGTCAGCTTGAAAACAAACAAGCACTTGAACGTATCTGTAAAATTCGTCGCATCGATGACAAGCACAATTTCACCTTGTTATGTCGTGATCTTTCTGAATTATCACTGTATGCACGCGTCGATAACGTGGCTTTCCGTCTACTGAAAGCACATACACCAGGTGCTTACACGTTTATCTTTAAAGCAACCAAAGAAGTGCCAAAGCGTTTGATGAACGCCAAGCGTAAAACGATTGGTATTCGTGTCCCAGACAACAAGATTGCACTCGACCTTTTGGAAGCGATGGGTGAACCATTAATGTCGACGTCTCTGATTCTGCCGGGTAACGAGACTACGGAGTCGGATCCAGAAGAAATTCGTGACAGCCTAGAACATGCGGTTGATGTCATTTTGAATGGCGGTTACTTAGGTGAGCAACCGACGACGGTTATTGACTTCAGTGACGATGATGCCGTGGTTCTACGTCGTGGTGCTGGCGATCCTGCGCCGTTTGAATAATCGCTTTACTGATTAACAGTCTGTAACGATACAGCAAACCTGCCACAGTAAATAACAAGTGCTTTTTGGCAGGTTATTTGCGATAATACGCGACCGCGATTTGGTCGCGAAAAATTCATTCGACGTCTGTGAAGACGACAATTAGGTAGAAAAGAGTAAATGAGCGAAAAATTACAGAAGGTTTTAGCGCGAGCTGGTCACGGTTCTCGTCGTGAACTAGAAGGTTTAATCAAATCTGGTCGTGTAAGTGTTAACGGTCAAGTTGCGAAACTGGGCGAGCGTCTTGAAGACGAGAACTCAGTGATCCGTATCGATGGCCATACTGTTTCAGGCAAGGCTTCTGAAGAAGTGGTTTGTCGTGTACTTGCTTACTACAAACCTGAAGGTGAGCTTTGTACTCGTCACGATCCTGAAGGCCGCCGTACTGTTTTCGATCGTCTACCTAAGATCCGTGGTTCTCGTTGGATTTCAGTTGGTCGTCTTGATGCAAACACATCAGGCCTTTTGCTTTTCACTACTGATGGTGAGCTTGCAAACCGTCTAATGCACCCAAGCCGTCAGGTTGAGCGTGAGTACCTAGTACGTGTATTCGGTGAAGTGACTGAGCAAAAAGTTAAAAACGTTACTCGTGGTGTACAACTAGAAGACGGCATGGCTCGTTTTGAAGATGTTGTTTACGCTGGTGGTGAAGGTATGAACCATACTTTCTACGTAGCGATTAACGAAGGTCGTAACCGTGAAGTTCGTCGTCTTTGGGAATCTCAAGAAACGACAGTAAGCCGCCTGAAACGTGTACGTTACGGTGATATCTACCTTGATAAGAAACTGCCTCGTGGCGGTTGGAAAGAGCTAGATCTTCAAGAAGTTAACTACCTGCGTGAGCTTGTTGAGCTTAAGCCTGAGAAAGAGACACTGTTGGATCTTGATCCTTCAAACACTTCTCGTAAGCGTGAGCGTTCTCGTAGCCAAAAAATTCGTCGTGCTGTTAAACGTCACGAAGAGCGTGCAAACGCACCAAAAGGCCGTAGCAACCAAACTAAGCGTAAGAAGCCTGCAACTCGCGGTACTACAACACCTGATTCAGGTCGTAGCGCTCCAGCTGCAAACAAAGGCAAACCTCAGGCTAACAAAAGTAAGCCTAAACTGAACAATGGTCGTCCGGCTAAACCAGCTAAGCCAAGAACACGTCAGTAATTACGTAATTTCTTACGCGTAAAGCTTCATTAGCTGAAAGCACTGAATACTAAAAAACCTGCTCATTGAGCAGGTTTTTTTACGTCTGGAGAAATAGCAGATGCGGGATGCGAGTAACCGAGTATCGAAAACATGCTGCCATAAGTGACAGTAAGCGAGCTTTTCGCATCTCTTATCTCGTGTAGGCGCATCTATAATCTGCTCGTATCTCGTATCTCGTATCTCGTTTCTTTTACTTATGATTCGAAAAGTTATCGCCTTTCGCCAGTCGGTCGTAAAGCACAACATTCACTGATGCCGCTAGATTCATACAGCCGTTGGTCGGAACGTAAATCGTCTCACGACAGAAATCTGTGATTTCTTTCTTTAGCGTGCCATCTTCTGGGCCAAAAATGTAAAACGCACGTGGTGGGTGCTTGTAATCAGGTAGAGGCTTAGCACCTTCAATCAGATCAACAGCAACCGGCACGCAGCCTACTGGAATAATATCTTTCAGCTCTTCAACACCAATCAAAGGCAGGGCTAAGTGATTTTCTTTGGTATCGGTATGGAATTTTCGCGCATGGTCGTAGCGTGTGCCAGTGTAAAACACAGAGTTGGCGCCGTAGCAGCCAGCTGCTCGCATCACTGAGCCTACGTTTTCTGGCGTCTTTGGGTTAACTAGGCCAATGCAGGCATAGCCTTTTGATTGTGTGTCTGTTTTTGCTTTGGTCATAATCAGTGAATCTAACGTTGATGATGAAAGTGATGAATCACGATGGAAAATAGCGTGATAAAAATAGCCGAGCAATGGGCTCGGCTAACTTTTAACTCGCTTACATGAATACTTGTTTACTCATGCAGATGAGCGTCAACAGCGGTATTAGTCGCGTTTCCACAGCATGTGACAGAACTTATGTTCTGGATCACGGCTGATTAACATGCGAGCAAATACGTCGTCTAGAACGTCATCAGCTTCATTCACAAGACCAATGCGCACTTCAGCGTAGATCTCTTTGTCGACTTCAAAGCCAACATGTTCAACCCAATCATCGCCAGTTTCAACAAGCTCTGCTGCGCCACGATCTTCAAACTGAGCAGTGAAAAGAATCACGTCTGCAGGCTCTAGGTTGTCAGGTGCCATCTCTAGGAAGATGTCGTATGCAGTGTCAATTGCGTCGTCATAAGACATTAGGTCGTTAGCTTCGGTCATAATAAGTATCTTAGCTTGCGCGGTTCATGTATTTACGTTCAGCAGTGTTTACTACTACTTTGTCGCCAGTCGCGATGTATTCAGGTACTTGAATAGTAAGACCTGTAGAAAGACGAGCAGGCTTAGTACGAGCAGACGCTGATGCACCTTTGATTGAAGGATCAGTCTCTTCGATAACTAGTTCAACAGATGTTGGTAGCTCAAGCGTTGCAGCGTTGCCGTCGATAAGGATCGCGTACATGCCTTGAGTTTCTTCGTTGATGAACAGTAGTTCGTCTTCGATAGTCTCACCGTTGAAGATGAATTGTGTGTAATCTTCGTTGTCCATGAAGATGTACTCGTTGCCATCAACGTAAGAGAACATTACTGCACGCTTAGTTACGTCAATAGTTTCAACAATTTCGTCAGCCTTGTGGCGAACTTCAGTTTTAACGCCAGTTGCTACATCGTTACCACGGAAGCGGTAAATCTTTTGGCCGCCACGGCCGCCTGGTGTTGTTACTTCGATATCTTTAACGATCACTGTTTTGCTTTCTACTGTGATAGCAAAACCTTTTTTAATTTCACTTGCTCTAGGCATTTTGTGTTTGTCCTTAGTGGGTCTATCCGCTGATTATATCTCGGAGATACTATAAATAGGAATAGCTTGAATCATAAAGTCACCTAGGCGATCATAGAGTTATAGTTAAATCATTATTTTATTTACCGAAACGACCTATGCAGCTACCCGTTATTGACCCAACACAGCCTTTTCAACCTGAATTTCAACCTGTGGTTAACGATCTGATTACCTTTCTAAAAGGTGGGTTAGGATCTAATCTGCACAGTATTTATATTTATGGCAGTGTGGCTCGTAAGCAAGCCGTCTTCGGTCGCTCCAATCTAGATGTGGTTGTGGTGACCCATCGACCGTTTCCTGACCAACGAACCACTTTGTTGAACACCATCAAATGGCGTTTCCAAAAGAGCTTCCCGCAGGTAACTCAAGTGGCGATAAAAACTACCTTAGTGAGTGAGATAGTCGATTTCGACAATATCTTCACTTGGGGTTTTATGCTCAAGCATTTAGCCGTGTGTGTGCATGGTGAAGACTTATCAGACTGCTATGGTGATTTTGAAACAAGTTGGGAAATCGCTAAGCACTGGAATATGGATGCGGAAAACTGGTTGGCGGTGTATCGCAACAAGATCGCACGAGCGACAACGCCAGAACAACAAGTCGCTGCGCAGGTGATTATTGCCAAGAAGCTTCTACGGGCGAGTTACTCACTGGTGATGTACCGCGATAAATATTGGTACGATGATCCTGTTGAATGTGGCCAACAGTTCTTGAAGTATCACCCAGATCGAGAAGTCGAAATCCAAAGGTTGGGCATTTTACTTTCTGGTCGACCAATCCCTAAACGTTCGGTGATCGGTATTCTTGATGGCTTTGGTGAGTGGTTGATTAAGCAGTATCAGAAAACCGAGTTCAGAATCGGATAGAGATTTATAACCGATCCATTGATACTAAAAAGCAGAGTGTGCTGAAGAACATATCTCTGCTTTTTTCGTTTTAAGAGCATATTGAATATAGTGCTAGAACAAACCCAACTGCTGCCCACTAACTCTTTCAAAGTCTAAACCGATGAAGGGCAGTATTGCCTCTGCGACCGGTTTAATCTGCTTGTCGATATAGTGCTGATAATCGATACCACTCTTTAAATACTCCTTGGGCTCAGGGCCACTCAGAGTAATCAAATACTCAATGCGTCCTTTATTTTGGTATTGAAGAGGGCGCCCTAACTGAGCATTGATCTCATCGGCCATACGAGCTGCGCGAACCTGCGGCGGAATGTTCTTTTGGTATTCATGTAATTTGCGGCGTAAGCGCTTTTGATACACCAATAAATCATCATGTTTGCCAGCAGAGGTTTCATCAACAAACTGTCTGACGTAGTCGGTTGGATCTTGATCGTGAAACACCATCTCATACAAGGTTTGTTGGAATTGCTGTGCGAGAGGTGTCCAATCGGTGCGTGCACTCTCAAGCCCTTTAAATATGATCTTTTCTTTATCGCCTTGAGTGATTAATCCGGCATAACGTTTCTTCGAGCCGGTTTCTGAACCTCTAATGGTCGGCATTAGAAACTTGCGATAGTGAGTCTCGTATTCCAATTCGAGTATTGAGGTTAGGTTGTGGGTCTCTTTTAAGTGATTCGTCCACCAATCGTTGATGTAAGCGACCAGTGTGTTCCCGATCTCGTCTGCTTTTTGCTGATCATAACTGCCGTTCAGAGACACGAAGGTTGAATCGGTATCGCCGTAAATCACTTGATAGCCTTTGTCTTCGATCAGAACCTTGGTTTGCTTCATGATCTCATGTCCACGCATGGTAATTGAAGACGCTAACCGGGTATCGAAGAAACGACAACCAGACGAACCTAACACACCATAGAATGAGTTCATGATGATCTTAATCGCCTGAGAGAACGCTTTCTCGTTCTTCTTCTTCGCCACATCACGTGCAGCCCAAAGGTTTTCGATCATCTCGGGCAAGAAGTGTTTAGAGCGGTGGAATTGCCCACCTCGAAAGCCATCAACGGCTTGGTTTTCTGCTGGGCCTAGTTCAAGCTTCAACCCTTCAATTAGTCCCATAGGGTCAATCAGAAATGAGCGAATGATCGATGGATACAGGCTCTTAAAATCGAGTACCAAAACCGAGTCGTACAGATTGGGAATTGAATCCATCACATAACCGCCGGGGCTCGCAATCCAATTCTCTGGCTCTAAGTTCGGTGCGACATAACCCGCTCTGTGGATTTGAGGCAGATATAAGTTAGTAAAGGCCGCAACAGAGCCACCAACGCGATCCAGCTCAACACCGGTTAATCGAGAGCGCTCAATCGCGAAGTCGAGTAGGTGAGTGTGCTCGAAGATGCTGTTTACCAGTACGCAGTCTTGAAGGTTGTACTTAGCGAGTGAGGGTTTATCGAACTTAAACATTCGGTTTATCTCATCCATACGGTCATGAACGTTATGGATGTCTTTGCCTTCCCCAAGCAGCTCTTGCGATACCGACTCAAGAGACCAAGAACGGAAGTGGTAGGTCGCTGTCTTGAGCATATCAATACCATCCAAGACAACGCGCCCCGGAATCGTGATAAAACCTTGCTGATTTTGAGCAGAACTGCGGAAAAAGCTCGGTTGGTTGTCTCTGCCGATGTTGAGCTTCACTTCGTTCCATTCTGAACGTTTGTGCAGCAGCCTAAAATCGAAGTCGATAACATTCCAGCCAATGATGATGTCAGGATCAAATTCAGAGAACCAAGCTATCATGGCTTCAAGTAGCGCTTTCTCGTTGGCAACCCATTGGATATTGGTTTCAGCTTGTTGTGCTTCGCCGACCATGATTACTTGGCTGTCCATCGGGCTGTCTAGGCCAATTGAATAAAGCACGCCTTTTTCCGAACATTCAATATCAAGCGAGACCACAGATAGACTGGGTAAGTAATCACCTGCTCGGCATTTTGCGTTTGAGACTCGACGATGCTGATTTTTTTGCACAGCAGATCCGGTGAACTCAATACTTCCCTTGATAAAACGTTCCATCAAGAATCGATCGGCGAGTCGAATATCGCTTTCAAAGGTTTGGATTTCTTCGTTGTGAAAGGCTTGCGCTAAACCAAAGCTGCTTCTCGACAGTGAGGTGTAACACGCGGCGAGAGGTGTTTGCTCGAATGTGGCTAATTCTAGAGGCTTAAATTGGCAATCGATCGACTCTTTCGCTGCGATTGCCTGACATGCCTCAACGTCAGATTGAGCGACAAAAAATACCGGTTTTTCATTTTGAATCGTCAGCAGAGTAGGGCCTTGAGGGGTGCTTAACCACAAGTCGATTTGTGTGCGCCCTGAAAAATCTCTTGCTTGTCTTGTGAGTACAAAGCCTTGCTGAATATCCAATGTAGTAACCTATTGAAATGGGGAATCGAATACTACCATCTAGCGACCCTCTGCGCACAAAAGGCAGTAAAAATACTAACTAAATTCTAGTTAGTAGAGGCAAATAACGGGACTCTATAAGCAAATAAGTGAAATTGTCGCGAATGGTTATTCAATGGTATTGAAAATATCTTTATCTTATGTAATTTTATTGGGTGTTGTTTTAACTGGTTGATTTTTAGAAAAAGCTTGTTGTTTTAGTTAGCTTATTTGTTAATAAGTACTTGCTAAAGTTCGTGTTTCAGCACATATTCAACAGAGCTTTCTTTTAGTAATTAAGTTAAGATGTACTCAATGCTGCGATCCACTGTTCCTTTGTTCAATTGTTTCAAACAGATGAAATGACACAGTGGTTGCAGAGCCAATTAATAGTGTGGAGATACAAGTTTGATAAATGTTTTCCTTGTAGATGATCACGAGCTGGTTCGCACAGGGATACGACGTATTATTGAAGACGTCCGTGGAATGAACGTAGCAGGGGAAGCTGAAAGCGGTGAAGATGCTGCAAAATGGTGTCGTACTAACAATACTGACGTTATTTTGATGGATATGAATATGCCTGGTATTGGTGGCTTAGAAGCAACCAAGAAGATCTTGCGTTTCAACCCTGATGTTAAAATCATCGTTTTAACTGTTCATACGGAAAATCCGTTTCCAACTAAAGTGATGCAAGCTGGAGCTGCTGGTTACCTTACTAAAGGGGCAGGTCCGGATGAAATGGTAAATGCAATTCGAGTGGTTAATAGTGGCCAACGATACATTTCACCAGAAATTGCGCAGCAGATGGCTTTGAGCCAATTCTCGCCTGCGTCTGAAAATCCATTCGCAGACTTATCTGAACGTGAACTTCAAATCATGATGATGATTACCAAAGGTCAGAAAGTGACGGATATTTCAGAACAACTCAATCTAAGTCCTAAAACAGTCAACAGTTACCGCTACCGCTTGTTCAGTAAGCTGGATATCAGTGGCGATGTAGAGCTGACGCATTTAGCGATTAGACATGGAATGTTAGACACTGAGACCCTTTAACACTGAGATCGTATAGTGACCAACTTGTTTGACTCAGTCTCATTCCTCAAGACAGTAACAGAGCAGCCCGGCGTTTATCGAATGTATAACGCCGAGGCTGCCGTTATTTACGTCGGTAAAGCTAAGAACCTCAAAAAACGCCTTTCCAGTTATTTCCGTAAAAAAGTCGACAGTGAAAAAACACGCGCTCTAGTTAGTAATATTGACAAGATCGATGTCACTGTAACGCACACGGAAACAGAAGCGCTCATTCTTGAGCACAACTACATCAAGCAGTACTTGCCTAAATACAACGTACTTTTGCGTGATGATAAGTCGTACCCTTATATTTTTATTAGCGGTCACAAGCATCCTCGTTTGTCGATGCACCGTGGTGCTAAGAAGAAAAAGGGCGAATACTTTGGTCCTTACCCTGATTCCGGCGCTGTGCGTGAGACGCTACACCTAATCCAAAAGATTTTCCCTGCCCGCCAGTGTGAAGATACGGTTTATGCCAATAGAACGCGCCCGTGTTTGATGTATCAGATTGGTCGTTGTGCTGCGCCATGTGTTAGCTCAATCATCTCTGATGAAGAGTACAGTGAACTTATCGACTACGTTCGTCTGTTCCTGCAAGGGAAAGACAAATTAGTCCTTGAGACGCTCATCGACAAAATGGACAAGGCAAGCCGTGAGCTTCGTTTTGAACAAGCTGCCGCTTTCCGTGATCAAATCCAAGCGATTCGACGTGTGCAAGAACAACAATACGTATCTGACGATTCAATGGAAGATATGGACGTGTTGGGATTTGCTCAAGAGAATGGCGTAGCGTGTATTCATATCTTGATGATTCGCCAAGGCAAGGTTTTAGGTAGTAGAAGCCATTTCCCTAAAATTCCCAACAATACGGTGCGAGAAGAGGTCTTTTCGAGCTTTTTAAGCCAATACTATCTTGCGCATAGTGAAGCGAGAACCATCCCAACCCGTTTGATTCTCAATGCCGATTTGATGGAAGATGTCACACCGATTCAAGAAGCCTTGTGTGAAGTAGCGGGTCGTAAGATTCACTTCAATACCAACCCTTCAGGTACTCGAGGTCGTTACCTTAAATTGTCTAATACCAATGCATTGACGGCTATTACCACCAAGATTAATCACAAGATGACGATTAATCAGCGCTTCAAAGAGCTCCAAGAAGTGCTGTCGATGGATGCTATCAAGCGCATGGAATGTTTTGATATCAGTCATACCATGGGTGAAAGCACGATTGCGTCGTGTGTGGTGTTCAATCAAGAAGGCCCGGTTAAACCAGAGTACCGTCGTTACAACATCACCGGCATTACAGGTGGCGATGATTATGCAGCGATGGCTCAGGCGCTTGAGAGACGTTATTCGAAGCAACTCGATGTCGACAAGATCCCAGACATCATCTTTATCGATGGTGGTAAAGGTCAGCTAAACCGCGCTCATGAGATCATTTCTCAATATTGGGGTGATTGGCCGTTTAGACCAAGAATGATGGGTATTGCGAAAGGTGTGACGCGTAAACCGGGTTTAGAAACTTTGGTAACCCTTGAAGGTGAAGAGTTTAATTTACCTAGCGATGCACCAGCGCTGCATCTTATCCAGCACATTCGTGATGAGAGCCATAATCATGCGATTGCAGGGCACAGGGCGAAACGTGGTAAAACGCGCAGAACCAGTGCTTTGGAAGGAATTGAAGGGGTAGGACCTAAACGTCGTCAAGCTTTGCTGAAATATATGGGTGGCTTACAAGAACTTAAGCGTGCAACTGTCGAAGAAATAGCCAAAGTGCCGGGCATTAGTCATTCTTTGGCAGAAAACATTTATCAAGCATTGAAACAATAGTAAAAATCCCGCACCATTAAAGCGCAATTAATAAGAGCCCAATAATATGCGTTTGAATATACCTAACATTTTGTCCTTACTGAGACTATTTTTGATCCCAGTATTCGTTGTCGTTTTCTATCTACCTTATCAATGGGCTCCTTTCGCTGCTGCGATGGTGTTTTGGGTAGCCGGTTTCACTGATTGGCTAGATGGCATGCTAGCTCGTAAGTTAGGGCAAACGTCTCGCTTCGGTGCCTTCATTGACCCTGTGGCTGACAAAGTGTTGGTCGCTACGGCTCTTATCCTGATTACAGAGCATTACCACTCTATTTGGATAACTATTCCAGCCGTGACCATGATTGCTCGTGAGATCATCATTTCAGCGCTTCGTGAATGGATGGCTGAAATCGGTAAACGCGCAAGTGTTGCGGTATCTTGGGTTGGTAAAGTCAAAACGGTTTCTCAGATGTTCGCCCTTTGGGTACTTATCTGGCGCTATGACGATTGGATGGTATGGGTCGGATACATTGCGCTCTATGTCGCAACCGTACTTACTTACTGGTCAATGGCACAATACTTGATGGCTGCCAAAGACGATTTGTTAGACGAAAAACATCATTGATGAAGAAGCGAGCTGAGGCTCGCTTTTTTGATCTTTAACCTAAGGTTAAGTTATCAATAGTGGATATCTAATGTGATATAGATCTCCTTTGAATAACCCGCTCACAGTGTGTTTTGAACATAAAGTCAGCTATTTGGCCTGTTTCGTATGAAATCTATTCAAACGAATTAAAAATACAAAAATAATATTGACTCAATCGTCTGAATCCGTAGAATGCATCCCGTACCCAAGAGGATGGCAATGAGCGATTCGATTGGAGTTACTAAGGCGCCTTGGCAGAGTGGCTATGCAGCGGATTGCAAATCCGTGGACCTCGGTTCGACTCCGGGAGGCGCCTCCATTATCTCTTTCTTCTAGAAAGAATTTGAATGAAAATGCGATACTAGCTCAGTTGGTAGAGCGCAACCTTGCCAAGGTTGAGGTCATCGGTTCGAACCCGATGTATCGCTCCAAATTTTGTAATGTTGATTGGCGTCAGCATTAAGATGGTGTTTTACTTTTCAGTAATCGGCATCGCAATAAAGAATTGCGTGCCCTGGTGGTGGAATTGGTAGACACAAGGGATTTAAAATCCCTCGGCGTTCGCGCTGTGCCGGTTCAAGTCCGGCCCGGGGCACCATCTATTAAAGTCTTTATCTCGATAAAGCAAATGCGATACTAGCTCAGTTGGTAGAGCGCAACCTTGCCAAGGTTGAGGTCATCGGTTCGAACCCGATGTATCGCTCCAAATTAAGAAGCCCGAACAGAAATGTTCGGGCTTTTTGGTTTCTGACGTTTAGCTTTTACGTTTAAGAACTCTTCTTGTTCGAATCCGCACTCAACATTCATTTCTA
This sequence comes from Vibrio sp. 10N.261.51.F11, assembly GCF_041471665.1. Lineage (NCBI taxonomy): Bacteria > Pseudomonadati > Pseudomonadota > Gammaproteobacteria > Vibrionales > Vibrionaceae > Vibrio > Vibrio sp. 10N.261.51.F11. The sequence continues at coordinate 21,148 of NZ_JBFROW010000022.1, forward strand.
TCTCTGTTTCAAATTTTGCAATCAAGTTAGTTTTTAAAAGCGAGATTCCCTATGAACTCGTTCCTCGTGCTAGGGAATGACGGAATGACGGAATGACGGAAAGACGGTATGACCTCAAAGTCTCTCTAGTAACGTTTATAAATCCACGTCGTCATCCTCGGGCGTGAGGAACGAGCGAACCGGGGATCTCTTGCCGCTTGCTGATTAACTTCAGTTTAATCTATTGCATCAGATAGTTTCTTGAATAAAGCAATACAATGACATGTTGTAAGGGGTTCTCTATGAATTCATACCTCGCTCTAGGGAGTGACGCCATGACCTAAAAGCTTCTCTAGCAACGTTTATAACCCCACGTCGTCATCCTCGGGTATGAGGAACGAATGAACCGGGGATCTCTTTTCCAAACGATAGTGTGACGATATTTACAGCAATTGCTTAGCCACCGCTGCTATTTATCAAGCTATTACTAAAAACTATTGATCGTTCATTTCACTTTATGTTACTTTCCCGCGCAATCTCGGAATGAAAATGTTCAAGAAGAGCAACGATTGCTTCTGGGGGATACGCGTAGTGACCATTCTTGCTGATTGGGACATTACGTAGGGTAGGTATTGGCTAGTCCTTTAGCTGATAGACGGGATACTTATGGCGCAGTTCGTCATGTTAATGGGAAACCCAACATTGAACACACTAATTACAACATTGCTAATCAGCTCTGCATTTCCAAAGGGACCAGCTCCTCATAGCTGCCCGATCCTGCAAAAATGTCCAATTCTTCAAAACAGTAGCATTACTGAACCTTGAGCTCACGCTAACAATTTATCGCTGTCTTAAGACGGCTTAATTTCGTATTCGTCATTTGACTTATGCGAGCGTACAGCTATATCTCATTTCTAGACAATACGTGTACTTCACTATGAACTCTCTCCAAATTTAACGAGAGTTGGTGGGTAATTGCGTCTGATGGAGGTGAGTATGAACACATTCAAGGGGACTTTTATGACTACCGCCTTTGAAGTCGATATCAATACTATCGCAAATTCATTTTCAACTATGGTTCCTATCTTAGAGGGAACGTACGACCTAACACCTGACGCTATTTTGCTAGAGCAAGAACAGCATGAGTCGGATGTTCGCTCTTACCCAAGACGCCTGCCTATTGCTATTAAACGAGCATGTGGCGCTTTAGTTGAAGATACTCGTGGCCAACTCTTTCTCGATTGCTTAGCCGGTGCAGGTACACTTTCTCTGGGTTACAACCACCCTGAGATTAACCAAGCACTTAAAGACCAACTCGATTCTGGTTTGCCATACCAAACACTTGATATCACGACTCAAGCAAAAGAGACGTTTATCAAACGAGTTAAAGCTTTTCTTCCTCAAGACTTTTCAAATAACTCGGTTCTTCAATTCTGTGGCCCATCTGGCGCTGACGCTGTGGAAGCGGCGATCAAGCTCGCCAAGCAAACCACAGGTCGCAACACCATGTTTGCTTTCCGTGGTGCTTACCATGGTATGACGAACGGCACCATGGGTATGATGGGTAACCTCGGCACTAAAGAGCGTCGTAGCGGCTTGATGTCTGATGTGCACTTCATGCCTTTCCCATACAACCTACGCTGCCCGTTTGGTATTGGTGGTGAAGCGGGTGCTAACGCGAGCATTCGTTACATCGAACGTATGTTGAATGATGACGAGTCTGGCATCATGAAACCGGCGGCGATGATCGTTGAGCCTGTGCAAGGTGAGGGCGGTGTGATTCCTGCTCCAGCATCTTGGTTACAAGGCCTACGTCGCATCTGTGATGAGCACGGCATCCTACTGATTTTTGATGAGATTCAGTGTGGTGTGGGCAAAACTGGCCATCGATTTGCGTTTGAAGAGTCTGGTGTTAATCCAGATATCTTATGTTTATCTAAAGCGATTGGTGGCGGACTGCCTATGTCGCTGCTTGTGTTCGATAAGAGCATTGATACATGGAAAGCGGGTGAGCACACCGGTACATTCCGTGGTAACCAATTAGCAATGGTCTCTGGCGCTAAGGCGTTGGAGATCATCGAACGAGATGGCTTAGTTGAGCACGCGAACATCGCAGGCCAATATTTACGTCACGGGCTTGAGAAGATTCAATCACGCGTTAGCTGTATTGCTGAAGTTCGTGGTAAAGGCCTGATGCTCGGTGCTGAGATCAAACAACCAAATGGTGAGCTTAACAAGTTTGGCGAACCACAATCAGACGGCGAACTAACCCTAGCGATTCAACGAGCAGCGTTAGAGCGTGGCTTGATGGTTGAAAAGGGTGGTCGTGATGGCTCGGTAATTCGTTTCCTTCCGCCAATGATTATCTCTTTTGAGCAGATTGACTTTGCACTCCGCGTAATGGAAGAAGCGATCATCGCAGCTGGTGGTGGCTTACAACAAGACCCAGCTTCAAGCGAACAAGCAAACCAAGAATGGAACAAGCATTTCATCCATACAGGTTTAGGCGGTAGCGACGAATTTGCTAACGTGATGAACCAAACCACTCAAGCGATGAAAGCGGTTTTTGAACAGGTTGAAACCCCTTATTCGGGTTTAGATCCAAAAGTGCTAGAAGCAGCTATCAATGCTGTCGACCTTGATAACAATCAACACGCTTTGGTTGATGTTGTAGATAGTACTGCAGACCTTGTCGCTGCAAACTCCATCTTCGTGCAACACCCAGATTGCATTGCACACCTTCACACTCCTCCTCTTATGGCTTCGGTAGCAGCGGAATCGATTATCGCGGCATTGAATCAATCAATGGATTCATGGGACCAAGCATCGGCTGCGACTTATGTTGAGCAGCGCGTCGTGGATTGGATGTGTGACAAATACCAACTTGGCGCACAAGCTGACGGTGTTTTCACTAGCGGTGGCACGCAAAGTAACCTAATGGGTTTATTGCTTGCGAGAGACTGGGTTGCGGATAAGCACAATGGTCACTCAATCCAAAAGCTTGGCTTACCAGAATACGCGAGCAAGCTGCGTATCTTATGTTCAAAGAAATCTCACTTCACGGTTCAAAAGTCAGCCTCTCTACTAGGGCTAGGCGAAGCGGCAGTGTGCTGTGTTGACACCAATGCAAACGGCACTATCAAGCCTGATTTGTTAGATGCAGAAGTGAAAGCGCTTAAAGCACAAGGGTTGATTCCTTTTGCTGTTGTCGGTACGGCGGGTACAACCGATCACGGTGCTATCGACGACCTTGATGCGATTGCAGACCTCGCAAGCCAACAAGGCCTTTGGTTCCATGTCGACAGTGCTTACGGTGGCGCGCTTATCTTGAGTAGCCACAAGGCTCGCTTACAAGGCATCGAAAAAGCGGACTCTGTGAGTGTCGATTTCCACAAATTGTTCTATCAAACAATCAGCTGCGGCGCGGTATTGTTGAAAGACAAAGCGAACTTTAAGTACCTTCTACATCACGCAGATTACCTAAACCGCGAACACGATGAACTGCCAAATCTAGTCGATAAGTCTATTGCGACCACCAAGCGTTTCGATGCATTGAAAGTCTTCATGACGATGCAAAGCGTTGGACCAAAGCAGTTGGGTGATATGTACGACCATCTTCTTGAGCAAACGCTAGAAGTGGCAGACCTGATTCAAAACCAAGCTGACTTAGAGCTACTCGCAGAGCCGTCACTATCAACAGTGCTGTTCCGATCTAAGCCGTCAGCAAACGGCGAGCTAGATTTAGACAAATTGAATCAAACGCTAAGACTGGAAGCGCTGACTCGTGGTGTTGCAGTACTCGGTGAAACGGTCGTGGATGATAAGAGTGCGCTTAAATTCACTATCTTGAATCCGTGCCTAAAGACATCAGATTTCAAATCTCTAATTAACAAAATTCAAACTCTAGCCACTGAGCTAGCAGAACAACAAGGGTAATTAATACTATGGCTATTCTACAAATTGGTGCAGGCGGCGTTGGTTGGGTTGTTGCACACAAAGCAGCACAAAATAACGAAGTACTGGGTGATATCACAATCGCTTCTCGCACAATCGCGAAGTGTGAAAAAATCATCGAATCTATCAAGGGCAAAAACAACCTTAAAGATTCAACTAAGAAACTAGAAGCACGTTCAGTAGACGCTGATGATGTTGATGCGCTTGTTGCTTTGATTAAAGAAGTTCAGCCGGATCTAGTGATCAACGCTGGTCCTCCTTGGGTAAACATGGCGATCATGGAAGCGTGTTACCAAACTAAAGTCTCTTACCTAGATACATCGGTTGCGGTTGACCTATGTTCTGAAGGTCAACAAGTACCACAAGCTTACGACTGGCAGTGGGGCTACCGTGAGAAGTTCGCTGAAGCAGGCATCACAGGTATTCTTGGTGCTGGTTTCGATCCAGGTGTGGTATCAATCTTTGCTGCATACGCGGTTAAGCACTTGTTCGATGAGATTGACTCAATTGATGTAATGGATGTGAATGCTGGTGACCACGGCAAGAAGTTTGCGACAAACTTTGACCCAGAAACCAACATGCTTGAGATCCAAGGTGACTCTTTCTACTGGGAAAATGAAGAGTGGAAACAAGTACCTTGTCACTCTCGTATGCTTGAGTTTGAATTCCCGAACTGTGGTTCTCACAAAGTTTACTCAATGGCGCACGATGAAGTTCGTTCAATGAAAGAGTTCATCCCAGCTAAGCGTATCGAATTTTGGATGGGCTTTGGTGATGCATACTTGAACTACTTCAACTGCATGCGTGATATCGGTCTTCTTAGCCCAGATCCGCTAACACTGCACGATGGTACTGTGGTTCAGCCTCTGCATGTTCTTAAAGCACTACTACCGGATCCAACATCTCTAGCTCCGGGTTACACTGGTTTAACGTGTATCGGTACTTGGGTTCAAGGTAAGAAAGATGGTAAAGAGCGTAGCGTATTCATCTACAATAACGCAGACCACGAAGTGGCTTACGAAGACGTAGAGCACCAAGCGATCTCTTACACAACTGGTGTTCCAGCAATTACCGCTGCACTACAGTTCTTCCGTGGCGAATGGGCTGATAAAGGCGTGTTCAACATGGAACAGCTAAATCCAGATCCGTTCCTAGCAACTATGCCGGAAATTGGTCTAGATTGGCATGTTCAAGAGCTTGAAGCAGGCCAAGGTCTTCCAGTGATTCATGAGCTGAAAAAATAAGAACTGATTTCTTGTTTTGATTGCTAATTAAAGGGGACATGGATTGTTCCCTTTTCGATGATGATAGCCTTGAAGCTTTGGTATCATTTATTTTGATTTTGTAACTCACTGCGCTCGGACAGGACAAAATCAAAATAAATCACACCAAAATTGTTAATTTACCTTTCCATCTATAGATGCTGCTTGAGTGTTTACAAAAATGACGTTTAAGAAAGAAGAACTAAAAACCCCATATTTCATGATCAACGAAGACAAGTTGATTGCGAACTTAGAAAAAGCCAAGCAACTGAAAGAGATTTCAGGTGTGAAATTGGTACTTGCGCTTAAGTGCTTCTCGACTTGGGGCGTGTTTGACATCATCAAACCGTACCTAGACGGTACTACTAGTTCTGGCCCTTATGAAGTGAAATTAGGTCACGAAACTTTTGGCGGTGAAACTCATGCTTACAGTGTGGGCTACAGTGAAGATGACGTGAGAGAGGTTGCTGACATCTGCGACAAGATGATCTTCAACTCTCAAAGCCAACTTGCTGCTTACCGTCATATTGTTGAAGGTAAAGCTTCACTGGGTTTACGTTTAAATCCGGGCGTGAGCTACGCAGGGCAAGACTTGGCGAATCCAGCACGTCAATTCTCGCGTTTGGGCGTGCAAGCTGACCACATCAAACCAGAGATCTTCGATGAGATTAATGGTGTGATGTTCCACATGAACTGTGAGAACAAAGACGTTGATGCCTTTATCGGCCTACTTGATTCAATCTCAGAACAGTTTGGCGAGCACTTAGATAATTTGGATTGGGTGAGCATGGGCGGTGGTGTGTTCTTTACATGGCCTGGCTATGACATCGAAAAGCTTGGTCTTGCGCTGAAAGCCTTCTCTGAGAAACACGGCGTGCAGATGTACCTTGAGCCGGGTGAAGCGATCATCACTAAAACAACCGACCTAGTTGTGACAGTGGTCGATATTGTTGAGAACGTGAAGAAAACAGCGATTGTGGATTCAGCGACTGAGGCGCACCGCCTTGACACGCTTATCTACAATGAGCCCGCATCAGTATTGGAAGCATCAGAAACAGGCAGCCATGACTACGTGATTGGTTCGTGTTCATGTCTTGCGGGCGATCAGTTCTGCGAAGCGAGCTTTGATGAGCCACTTAAGATTGGTCAAAAGCTGCATCTGTTAGACAGCGCGGGTTACACAATGGTGAAATTGAACTGGTTCAATGGCCTTAAAATGCCTTCAATCTACTGTGAACGTAGCAGTGGTGAAGTTCAGAAGCTAAATGAATTCGGCTATGAAGACTTCAAACGCTCATTATCACAATGGTCAGTTAAGTAACTGAATTACAAGCTCAGAGCAATACAAAGAGCAGCTAATGAGCTGCTCTTTTTTGTTCTTTAATTTTGTTTATTTAGCTTTCAATCATCACACGAGTATCTTCACTGAGCGTTTCGAGTTCATTAACTACGTCGTCGATCTGTACTTCGATTGGCAGCTTAACGGCGATTTTTGATGTGAATAGACTTGAGCTAACACCGCCACCACCAGCGATAAAGACGCGGTGACAATCCATATCGAGAATACTGATTCCTTGTCTATCCAATACATGAGTCACTTCGTTGACGATACCTGCTCGGTCGTTAGAGTCGAGTCTCAAGTGATGGACCGTGTCTTGAACATTGTGTGTATGATCGGAATCGACAAACTGCACGATGAGATCTGGATTGGCGCTGAACGCTTCTTTTACAATCGATTCGTTGATGGCTGGAAGTTGAACCTTTAGTACGCCTGCGACTTGGTCTTCAATAAAGTTCACTTTACTGATGAGCCATTTGCCGTCGTTTTCGTGAGTAACCGCAGCAAGCTGTTTGATTGTTGCTGGTGATGCTTTTCCGATAAAGTTTACGATAAATGTACTGTTCATATCAGCCCCCAAGGTTTCAATTATTCTTTGCTAATTAAATGTTTGATATCACGCGATAAAGTTCTTTAATTTCAGTGTAGAAGGTTACATCGAACAATGTTTGACCTAGGTCAATTTTTGAAACTAAGCTTCGATGCAAAAAAAGAGAATGAAGAGTAGGGCACAAAAAAAGCGGCTAGAGAGCCGCTTTTTAGAAGAGTTGTCACTGTGATTGATGATTCAGCAACTTATATTCAATAACTTATATTGAGTAGTACTAGAGACGAATTAGAACGTTACTTTGAAGTTCATACCAACAAACTGAGAGTCGTATGGTGCGCCAGCATCGTAAGCAAAACGTGCAGCGTCTTGGTTATCCCACCAAGGGTTAGTATTCAGGTTAACTTCTGCATCACCGCCCCATGCGTCACTTACCCAGTAGTGAATGTGTCCAACAGGGTTAAGGAAGAATAGCGACACATCACCCATGGTTTGAGAGCCCATCACTTCGCCACCTGAAGCAATGATATCCTGCTCTGCTTCTAGCATCATTTCACCGACAACCGCACCGAAGAAAGGTGTGATGAAGAGATCTTGCCATGAAGGTACTTCTGCAAACGCTTCTACGCCGTATTCCCAGAAGAACGTCGACATAGTCCAAGAGTATAAGAATGACTCAAACTCGTCGTAACCTGCGTGTCGAGCTGCGGTGTAGTAAACACCACCGAAATATGGGTGCATTACGTAGTTTAGGAAGTGTTCGTCACGGTCCCATGTTGGACCAGCAGAAACGTTATCTTTCCACTTTTTACCTAATGAGCTGATATCACGTTGGTCATCATCCCACTTAGTAATACTTTCAGGGAGCAGAGTCATTAGACCCACTGTCGCGACACTCAAGCCAAGAATGGTGTAGGTTTGACCCATTAGGTAATCCCAATCTTTCTCCTGACTCACCAACATGTGTTTTGGTTGTTGGATTGAGAAGTCGTACTCATCACTCGACTCGCTCAGTGCGTAATTGGTACTAGGCTTGTAGGTGTACAAGTTGTCATTAAAACAGTAATCTTGAGCACATTCATCCGAGTAAGAAAGGTTGATTGGCTGGTCGAAGTCGTATTGGCTTGCAACCGAGTTAACTGACATTAGCATTGAAAATGCGGCAGTAACCTTTGCTAGTAACGGTGATTTGGCCACAAGGGTCTCCATGAGAAAGTTTGGAATTGATCAGGGTCACAATTATCTATTAAATGCCTGATTTAGGGAACTAATAATTTATCGCTTTTCCTAAGAAAACCTTAGGTTTAACATTATTAATATTAGTGAAAAGGCGAATTGCTCCAAATTCAACCATAGACCAGTTTGTAAATAATGCAGTGTCTTTTTATGACAACAAGGGATAGAAATATGACGAAAATCGCAATGTTAAGCACAGGTGAAGAAGTTCTTCATGGAGACATTGTAGATACAAACGCAGCTTGGATGTCTGCTGAGTTTTATCAGCATGGTTTTGCGCTTGCTAAGCGCTCAACTGTGGGTGATCAAATGAATGCTCTTGTTGAAGAACTGCTGATGCTGAGCTTTAACTATGATGTGGTTATCGTTAATGGTGGTTTAGGCCCGACAACCGATGATATGAGTGCTGCCGCCGCTGCAGCTGCTTCCGAGCAGAAACTCGTCATGTTCCCTGAATGGCTTGCTCGTATGGAAGAGATGTTCTCTGGACGTGGCATGCCAATGCCAGACAGCAACCTTAAACAAGCTTTGTTACCTGCGAGTTCAGAGATTGTCGATAACCCTGTGGGGACGGCTTGTGGCTTCAAACTGAAAATTAACGATGCGACTTTCTATTTCACGCCGGGTGTACCAAGTGAATTCAAGCGCATGGTGACGTTTGAGATTCTTCCTGACTTGTCGTGTACCTACCCTCAAGTGGTTGCCTCTGAATGCAGTCGACTGTTTACGTTTGGTTTGTCTGAGTCCGGTATCTCTGATGTTTTGGATCAACTAAAGCTGCCAGAAGGTTATGAACTTGGTTATCGCTCTTATCTGCCGTTCATTGAGGTCAAACTGTTTGGTCCTAAGGCAGACTTAGAAACTCGCGTTAAGCTTCTGCAGATGGTTTACAAGCTGCTAGAGAGTAATGTCGTTAGTGTTGATGAGCCGATGATTGACCATATTGGACACATCATGGCGGAAAAAAAGAAGACGTTATCTGTGTCTGAAGTGTCGACCAAAGGTTCACTGTCAGCGTGGCTGCAATTGAATGAGCAGATAGAAGATTGCTTCGGACACTCATGGGTGATGGCTGAGCCAAAAGAGAGCGAACTTGAAAAGAGCGATCCATTAGCCGCGACCTTTGCGCTGGCTGGAGCAACAAGAGATAAGTGCGGAACTGAATTGGCTTTGGTGACTGGTAAGCTGGAAGGCAACACATTCAGCGTTGCATTGTCGACTGAAGCAGGCGAGTGGGGGCAGGTACTTGAGTTTTATCGTCAGTACTCGCGTGAAGACCAACGCAACGTGATTAAGACCGTTGCCGCCGATATGCTGAGAAGGCATTTAGATAACAAACCGATGTTTGGTACTTATTCTTCGGTTAAGCGATTAAAAGACATGTTTATTCCAGCGGCTATCATTAAGTAGCTATGTAAGCTAACGATGTAAGCGAACTCGCTAAGTCTGTATTAAAAACGCTAGAAAAAACGAAATAAAAAGGCCCAACATCTAAATAGGTGTTGGGCCTTTTGTTTATCTAGCCTTCTAGATAACCAAACAAGCAGCGATGTTTACACGCAACTCATGTCTGTAAGAACTCGATTACAAACCGCTTGTCATATGTAGGCTGTAGAACAAACCACGGCCGATTAACTCTGAAGCCAAGAACAATACTAGTGCTAAGCCAAGGTTAACTGGGTTCACTTTTGCTTTGTTCAGCATAGGTAGAATCCAAATCAACAAGCTTGCCATTAGCAGTGCCACTTGAAGAATCACATAGCTACCTAAACCATCGACTAACTCAGACGCTTTTGCCGCTGAAGTTTGGATGTCTCCGATTAGGTTCAGTTTTCCTACTGTCACAAGCAAGCTGATAGCAACAGCGATAACAGCCAACATGGTGATGTTACGGTCAACCGTAAAGCGGCTGTCGTTTGCGAATACAATCACGAACTGAGATAACAGCAAGCCACCCACAACCATCGTCATGATGAAGCTCAGTGGTGTGTAGATGTTGTCCCACGTCGGTACTGTGTTGATCATGTATACGTTGATCATCGCGTACATGAAGATAACACCCAGTACCATCGCGCCAACCATCAGTGCTTTCTGGATAGCAACGCCACCTTTCTTGACTACCGACAGTAACCATTGCAGGCCACCGACAGCGAAGAATGCCGCACCGAAGAACACTTCGTTAGACAACCAAGCCGAACCTAGCTGATTAAAAGCGTTAAACGCGCGCAGTGGAGAGCCAAGGTGCGTTGTCGAGAACATGAAGCCAAGACCCATCAGTACCCATAGGATAAACATTGGAACCTTGTAGCTGTTCAGCTTCTCTTCGTCATGACCAAGTACCAGTGCACGTGCGCCAATCAGTAAGTAACCACCAACCGCAGTTTGCGCCAGCACCGTAAAGAAGATTAAAGACCACTCATGAAAAATCATCTTACACCTCCTTCGGGTTTGCTAGGTGACCGCTGGTATCGCCAGTCGGCTTCGCGTTTTTGTTCAGCTTAATCACGATGTTTGGTAGCGTTTCTGTTGAAGATGGCAGTGGAGCCACATCCGCACCAGAGCCGTACTTCTCGCGAAGTGTATTGATTTCACCAAACTCCAATGCACGAAGTGGGCAAGACTCAACACAGATAGGCTGTTTGCCTTCAGAAACACGTTGGTAACAACCATCGCATTTCGTCATATGACCTTTCTTAGCATTGTATTGTGGTGCGCCGTAAGGACACGCATTGCTACAGTGCTGACAACCAATACATACGCTCTCATCAACCACAACCAAACCGTCTTCATCACGTTTGTGCATTGCGCCCGAAGGACACACTTTCACACACGCTGGGTTAGTACAGTGGTTACAAGCGATAGATAGGTAGTAAGAAAAGACATCTTTCTGAACCCAGGTATCACCATCTTGAGTGAAGCCACCACCGGCATATTCGTATACGCGACGGTAGTTCGTTTTGATGTCTAGATCGTTATAATCTTTACAAGCAAGCTGACAGGTTTTACAACCCGTGCATTTACTTGAATCAATGTAAAAGCCGTATTGTTTCATTCCAACCTACCTTATGCTTTCTTTAGCGCTTTGATTTGAACTAGGTTTGTATGCTGAGGGTTACCCTTAGCAAGTGGGCTCGGGCGCTGAGTCGTCAGCACGTTGATAGAGCCTGCATGGTCGATCTTCTGACCATCTGGTGCGTACCATGCACCTTCGCCTAGTGCCACAACTCGAGGAAGAATCCTAGGTGTCACTTTCGCTGGAATATGTACTTCGCCACGGTCGTTGAAAATACTCACCATGTCGCCGCTTTCAATACCACGTTCTTTTGCATCGATTGGGTTGATCCACAACTCTTGCGGTGCTGCTGCTTTGATTTCTGCAACGTTGCCGTAAGTCGAGTGAGTACGAGCCTTGTAGTGGAAACCGGTTAGCTGAAGTGGGTACTTCTCTGCTAGTGGGTCGTTATGACCTTCGAAAGAGTCCGCGTAAATCGGAAGTGGGTGAATCACTTCGTCTTCTTTCAGCTTCCAAGTCTTCGCGATATCAGCCAGTTGCTCTGAGTAGATCTCGATCTTGCCACTTGGTGTGGTCAGTGGGTTCGCTTCAGGATCTTTACGGAAATCTTCATAAGCGATGTAGTGGTGGTCGTAGCTACGTTTGTAGATACCCAGCTCTTTCATCTCTTCGAAGGTTGGCAGTGTTGGATCGTTCTTACGAGTTTCTGCGTAAAGGTGCTCAATCCATTGCTCTTGAGTACGGCCTTCGGTGAACTCTTTTTCTACGCCCATTCGTTTCGCAAGCTGAGTACACATCTCGTAGATAGATTTCGCTTCAAACTGAGGCTCAATCGCTTTCTGCGCGTAGATGAAGTAAGGCATGTTCGCCGCTTTACCGTCCATACACCAGTCGTCTTGCTCAGACGTTGTTAAGTCTGGCAGGATGATATCGGCGTACTTCGCTGAAGACGTCATATGGTTATCAACCACGACAATCATTTCACACGCACTTTCATCTTGAAGAATCGCGTGAGTCTTGTTGATGTCTGAGTGTTGGTTAATGATGCAGTTACCTGCGTAGTTCCAGATCATCTTGATTGGGTTCTTAAGGCGCTCTGCACCGCGAACACCATCAGTGATGTCGGTCATTTCATGGTGACGGTAAATCGCGTCTGTCCACATGAACATTGAAATAGACGTTTCAACTGGGTTTGGCACAGTAGGGAAGCGGACAAATGGAATGTTGATGTCGCTTTCACGAGCGCCGGTTGAACCGCCTGATACGCCCACAGAGCCAGTGAGCAGTGACAGCATCGCGATTGCACGACACGCTAGTTCACCGTTCGCAGTGCGTTGTAAGCCCCAACCTTGGTGAATCGCACATGGTTTCGCTGTGCCCATTTCACGGCCAAGCTTAACGATGGTGTCAACTGGAATACCCGTGATCTTAGAAGCCCATTCTGGTGTCTTCTCTACGCCATCTTCACCTAAACCTAGGATGTAAGATTTGTAGTCGCTGTTTTTAGGCGCTGATGCAGGAAGGGTCTTCTCATCGTAACCGACACAGTATTTGTCTAGGAACGGTTGGTCGACAAGGTCTTCAGTGATCATCACGTGTGCAAGACCCGCTACCAATGCCGCATCTGTAGAAGGACGAATTGGGATCCATTGATCTTCACGGCCACCGGCAGTATCGGTGTAGCGCGGGTCGATGATGATCGTTCTTGCGTTTGATTTGTTTTTGCTTTCAACGTAGTGGTGGATCTGGCCGCCACCAGACATACGCGTCTCAGCAGGGTTGTTACCAAACTGAATGTTAAGTTTAGTGTTCTCTAAATCAGAGAAAGAGTTGTTGTTTGCCCAACCGCCGTAGGTGTAGCTCAAGCCTTTCGTGATTTGCGCTGTTGAGTAGTCACCGTAATGGTTTAAGTAACCACCACTTAGGTTCATTAGACGAGCAATCAGCGTTTGAGCTGGTGGCCAAGATTTAGTAACCGTGCCGCCCAGCGTACCTGTACCGTAGTTTAGGTAGATAGTGTCGTTACCGTAGTCTTTGATAAGGCGTTGCATGGTGCCAGCGACTTCATCATAAGCCTCTTCCCAGCTAATACGCTTAAACTTACCTTCACCACGTTTACCCACACGTTTCATTGGGTACTTTAGGCGATCTGGGTTATAAACACGGCGGCGCATCGAGCGACCACGTAGACACGCACGAACTTGGTGATGACCGTATTCGTCAGTGCCTGTGTTGTCTGTTTCTACGTATTTGATTTCACCGTTTTGTACATGCATACGCAGTGGGCAGCGAGAGCCACAGTTTACTGTACATGCACTCCATACGATTTTCTCATCCACATTTTCAGCAACTGCAGCCGCTACTGGTTTGGATTTGAAAGGTAATGCAATACCGCCCGCAAGTGCAGCTGCACTACCTACTGCAGAGGAAGCTTTCATGAAGCCTCTTCGAGTAAGATTCATTACCCCAGATTCTTTCTTATTCGTCATTCTAAGATGCCTTTTGCTATTGATAGCGAGCACTTTATAGGTAGTTTGTTCTTTATGTATTTATTTCGAATTATTGATTGATTGGCATCAAATAAGTGTGGAATTTAAAGTTTATGAATTGAATGTATAAAATAGATCAAAGAATGAAATGAGTTAATTAATATAATTATCTTTAAACCTATAACGGTATAAATAATAATGATTATCGATACGCATAAATTGTTGGGTTCGCTATTTTATCAAGCGACAAGTAAAGAACAGTTAATCACCATTGTCGAAGCTTTGGTTGAGAGCGAAGTACTCTCTGAAGAATGCTTGCAGGCATTAAGAAGCGAAGACGAAGATGCGCTCGCAGCAGAGTTCAGCTGCCTGTTTGAAGGCGTTGGAGACATGCCAGCTCCGCCTTGGGGTTCTGTGTACCTAGATAAAGACCGCGTTGTGTTTGGTGCTTCTACGGTTGAGTATCGCCAGTTTTTAGAATTGAATCAGATTGAATTAGACACTGGGTTAAGAGAGCCGGAAGATCAATTTGGTTTAATGTTATTCGCTCATGCGTATTTGTTAGAAAATAATAATATTAATTCAGCCGGTGAATTACTTGAGGGTCACTTATTAACTTGGTCTTCTGTTTATTTAGAAAAACTAAATAAAGCATCAGAGTTATCTTTTTATAAAAAGCTATCGGTTGATGTAATAGATTGGTTTAAGTACTTAATATCTGAATATAATTTAAACGTTGCTACTAAAAAGTTATATATCGACTAATGTCTGAACAAATAAATTCAAATAGACGCGGTTTCTTAACTCGACTTTCTAAACCGGTTAAAGCAGCCGCGAATTATGAAGAGATATCACAGCGCTTGCATGCAAGACCGCCAAGAGCGGTCGATGAGGTGCTGTTTGAGCGTCTTTGCGACGGTTGTGGATTGTGTGAACAATCGTGTCCAAATAGCGTTATTGAGATGCTAGAGGGCAGTGCGCTGCTGAATTTGGATTACAACAGTTGTTCTATGTGTAACAAATGCACTGAAGTGTGTCCGACCGGCGCACTTCATCCAACGGTCACGCCTTATATCGACCTCAAGCCGAGCTTTGCGGATAGCTGCAATAATTACATGCAAATGGACTGTTCAGCATGCCAAACGGCGTGTTCAGCTGGTGCAATACACATCGAAGTAGGAGAGTTGCCTACAGTGGACAAAGATAAGTGTAACGGCTGTGGAGAGTGCCGAAGCGCTTGTTATATTGGCTCTGTGACTCTTAACCTGACTCAGCAATAAACGTTTGGCTTTGTATGACACAAGCCAACAGGAAGATTTGGTTGAGTGATAGACGAGTCGCTTTAGATACCTAAAGACATAAATAGAAAAGGGTCCGCATTCCTAAAGGAAGCGGACCCTTTTTTGATTCTTATTGACGATATTCGAACAAAGTGACCTAAAGCCAGCTGGCTTATGCGCGTTTTTGCTTGTTTCTATGAATAACGTTACTCAGCGATAGCTCAGTCTTTGCTTTACAGATACAAGGCAATATCTCATTACCTTGCGTGTAAGCCATAGCAAAACCAACGTACTCGACCTCACCAGAATCCAACGTGCAGCGGCAAGCGCCACAGTGACCATCTCGGCAGTTGTATTCTGGCTCTAACCCAGCTTGTTCCATTGTTTCCAACAGAGTGTTTGAAGGGTTAGATTCAATTGAAGTCAGTTTGTTGATTTTGATTGTTGGCATTACAGCTCAAATCCTTCAAAGTCGTCAGCTTTTACTTCGTTGTCGATTTGGCCAACTAGGTAAGAACTGATTTCTGCTTCTTGTGGAGCAACTTGAACGTTATCTGAAGACAACCAAGCGTTGATCCATGGAATTGGGTTCGACGTTGCTGCTGGGTAAGCCGTACCTAGGCCAACAGCCTGCATACGGATGTTGGTAATGTACTCAACGTATTGGCAAAGAATGTCTTTGTTCAGACCAATCATAGAGCCATCTTTGAATAGGTATTCTGCCCACTCTTTCTCTTGCTCAGCCGCTTCTTTGAATAGGTCGAAACACTCTTGCTTACACTCTTCAGCGATCTGCATGAATTCAAAATCATCTTGACCATTGCGTAGCAAGTTGATCATGTGCTGTGTACCAGTAAGGTGAAGGGCTTCATCACGAGCGATTAGCTTGATGATCTTCGCGTTACCTTCCATTAGCTCACGCTCTGCGAATGCAAATGAACATGCAAAGCTTACGTAGAAACGAATCGCTTCCAGTGCATTTACAGACATTAGGCATACGTAAAGCTTCTTCTTCAGGTCATGAAGTGAAATCTTAACGTCTTCGCCGTTGATGTTGTGGTTGCCTTCACCGTAGCGGTGGTAGTCAGCCGTCAGCTTGATCAAATCATCGTAGTAAAACGCGATGTCTTTCGCACGTTTCAGGATCTCTTCGTTCTCAACGATATCGTCGAATACTACGCCTGGATCATTCACAATGTTACGGATGATGTGCGTGTATGAACGAGAGTGAATCGTTTCAGAGAATGACCAAGTCTCAATCCAAGTTTCAACTTCTGGCAGTGATACCAAAGGAAGTAGGGCAACGTTAGGGCTGCGGCCTTGGATTGAATCTAGAAGCGTTTGGTACTTCAGGTTAGAGATGAAGATGTGCTTTTCATGCTCTGGAAGCTTGTTGTAGTCGATACGGTCGCTAGACACGTCTACTTCTTCTGGACGCCAGAAGAAAGAAAGCTGCTTCTCGATAAGCTTTTCGAAGATTTCGAATTTTTGTTGGTCGTAACGTGCAACGTTTACCGACTGACCCAAGAACATTGGTTCTTTTAGTTGGTCATTTTTTTGCTGAGAAAAAGTACTGTAAGCCATAAATGCCTCAAATCCTTTAAAGACCCGTAATAAAACGGACCCTGTTAATGCTTTAAACCCAGAGAAGATAACTCTTCTCTGGGGTCTTAATGTTTATTGCGGTTTAGATCTTACAACCGCCGCCTTCACAATCTTCTTCCGGCACTTGAACTGCATCGCCTTGGTCGTCTTTAGCACCATCACGAGTGTTATGGTAGTAAAGCGTCTTAACACCGTACTTGTACGCTGTTAGTAGGTCTTGAAGCAGCTTCTTCATTGGTACTTTACCGCTGTCGTAAACACTTGGGTCATAGTTAGTGTTTGCAGAGATAGCTTGGTCAACGAATTTTTGCATGATACCCACTAGGTGTAGGTAACCATCGTTAGAACCAATGTTCCAAAGTAGCTCGTAGTTCTCTTTAAGATTTAGGAAATCTGGAACCACTTGCTTAAGGATGCCGTCTTTCGATGCTTTCACTGATACGTAACCACGTGGTGGCTCGATACCGTTAGTCGCGTTCGAGATTTGAGACGATGTCTCAGAAGGCATAAGCGCTGTTAGCGTAGAGTTACGCAGACCGTGCTCCATGATCTCTTCACGTAGAGAATCCCAATCGTAGTGCAGTGGCTCTTCACATACTAAGTCGATATCTTTTTTGTAAGTATCGATTGGCAGTAGGCCTTTCGCGTAGTTGGTCTCGTGGAAAGATGGGCAACGGCCTTGCTCTTTCGCTAGTTCAACAGATGCTTTTAGCAAGTGGTATTGAATTGCTTCAAAAGTACGGTGAGTCAGGCCATTCGCGCTGCCATCAGAGTACTTAACACCATTCTTCGCTAGGTAGTATGCGTAGTTGATTACACCTACACCTAAAGTACGACGGTTCATTGTCGACTTGTATGCAGCTGGAAGCGGGTAGTCTTGGTAATCAAGCAGTGCATCTAGAGCACGAACAACCAGCTCAGAAAGCTCTGCTAGGTCGTCCAGTTCATTGATTGCGCCAAGGTTGAATGCTGAAAGCGTACATAGTGCAATTTCGCCTTCGTCATCTTCTACGTTAGAAAGTGGCTTAGTAGGAAGCGCGATTTCTAGACATAGGTTCGATTGACGAACAGGTGCTACTTCAGAATCAAACGGGCTGTGTGTATTACAGTGGTCAACGTTCTGAATGTAGATACGACCAGTAGAAGCACGCTCTTGCATTAGCAGAGAGAAAAGCTCAACGGCTTTAACCGTTTCACGCTTCACTGAAGGATCGTTTTCGTACTTAACGTATAGCTCTTCAAAACGGTCTTGGTTTTCGAAGAACGCATCGTAAAGGCCAGGTACGTCTGAAGGTGAGAACAGGCTGATGTTGCCACCCTGAACTAGGCGAGAGTACATAAGCTTGTTCAGCTGTACGCCGTAATCCATGTGACGAACTCGGTTCTCTTCAACGCCGCGGTTGTTTTTCAGTACTAATAGAGACTGAACTTCACCGTGCCATAGTGGGTAGAATACCGTTGCTGCACCGCCACGAACACCACCTTGAGAACAACATTTTACTGCTGTTTGGAAGTATTTGTAGAAAGGGATACAGCCTGTGTGGAACGCTTCACCATTACGGATTTCAGAACCAAGCGCACGGATACGACCTGCGTTGATACCAATACCAGCACGTTGAGATACGTAACGAACAATTGAGCTTGCTGTCGCGTTGATTGAATCAAGGCTGTCACCACACTCGATCAGTACACAAGAACTGAATTGACGAGTAGGCGTACGTACACCAGACATGATCGGTGTAGGTAGAGAAATCTTAAACGTAGACGATGCGTCGTAAAAACGTTTGATGTAGTCAAGACGAGTCGATTTCGGGTATTTAGCGAATAGACACGCAGCAACTAAAATGTAAAGGAACTGAGCACTCTCGTAGATTTCTTTCGTTACACGGTTTTGCACGAAGTATTTACCTTCGAGCTGCTTAACCGCTGCGTAAGAGAAGTCTAAGTCACGTTTGTGGTCGATGTACTCGTCAAGCTCTTCGAATTCAGCTTTCGTGTAATCTTCCATAAGGTGGCTATCGTATTTACCCATATCAACCAGTTTTGCAACGTGGTCATACAGTGCAGGCGGCTCGTATTCGCCGTACGCTTTTTTACGTAGGTGGAATACAGACAGACGTGCTGCTAGATATTGGTAATCAGGAGTCTCTTCAGAGATTAAATCCGCTGCTGACTTGATGATAGTTTCATGAATGTCAGTAGTGGTGATGCCATCGTAAAACTGAATGTGAGCTTTCAATTCTACTTGTGATACAGAAACATTGTGCAAGCCTTCAGCTGCCCATGTAATCACGCGATGGATCTTCTCTAGATCGATCGTTTCTTTGCGCCCGTTACGCTTGGTAACAGTAAGTTGTTGGTTCATTCTGCTTAATTTCCCTAACAAAACTGAACAAGGCCGTGTTTTTGTGTATTTCTGTGTAATTTTTGTAAATTACGTTTCGGCTTTGTGATCTTGGTCTACCCATACATTGTAGTTCAAACACAACATATAGGGGTCATTTGTTTGTTGGGTTACAAGATAGTGCTACAACTGATATTTTTCAAGGTAAAGAAATGGGGTTGCTTGTGGATAAGTGGTGGATTGAAAAAAAACTGTAAGTGACCACTAACTGATGAGGTTATATGTGACTTGATTGTATAAAAGTCGGCTTTTAATGATGCTTTATTTTTGCACGCCCATAAAAAAAAATTCCTTGATCTTTGGCCAAAATGGGCGATTGATTTTAGGCGATTAAATTTAAATCGAGGTGGTCAAAATGGAAGCTAGCGCACGAAATTTAGACTGAAAAAAGTCGCAAAGTTATGGTAATTGCAACTCTTTTCATTCGTCTTTTTTACAAAAGGTTTTACGGTAGGGCTACCGATATTTTTTAGCCAAAGTTTTGCGTGTGGACGATGTAGTTTACGTCTACATTTGTGCCTAAACGATAAGTGTCCGTAAGAGGATTGTAGTACAGCCCTGTAATCCCTAGTTCTTGCAGCGGAGTGTTATCGACCATCTTGATAAGTTCTGCAGGGCGAATGAACTTCTCGTGCTCATGAGTGCCCTCAGGAACAATCTTAAGTAGCTTTTCTGCACCAACAATAGCGAACAGGTAAGATTTGAAGTTACGGTTCAAGGTAGAGAAGAACACGTGACCACCCGGTTTCACTAATTTTGAACATGCACTAATCACAGATTGTGGATCAGGAACGTGCTCTAGCATTTCCATACATGTCACCACATCGTAAGTTTGTGGATTCTGTTCTGCATGGTCTTCGATGGTGCTCTGGATGTAATCGAGCTTGGTGCCAGTTTCCAATGCGTGAAGACGTGCCACTTCTAGCGGTTCTTTACCCATATCTAGGCCAGTGACTACTGCGCCCTCAACCGCCATGCTTTCAGCCAAAATGCCGCCACCGCAGCCAACATCGAGGACTTTCTTACCAAATAAACCTTCGGTCTTTTCTAGCACGTAATTTAGGCGCAGTGGGTTGATTTGATGTAGAGGCTTAAACTCGCCTTCTAGATCCCACCAGCGTGACGCCATGTCTTCGAATTTCTTGATTTCTGCTGGGTCTACGTTCTGTGATTTAGTCATAATCGGCATTTCCAAGTTAAATAATGCATCCATGAAATTGCAGGCATTATAACTTGCCTTTTCGCGCTGACCAGAAGATCTACAATTTTGCTAGTTTATTGGATGTAAAGTGACCATGTTTCAGCAAGATATGATGCGGAGGTGCAATTTCTCATCAATTGATTGGCTACAAGGGTCACAAGATGGTAAAAGGAGAGGGAAAGTGATGCCTCCGTAGGTAAATTTGTGTTATATTTTTCGGTCTTATACGTATTCAAAAATACGATCTGACTATAGAGGGAAAATGGCTCTATGAGCGATCTAGCGAAAGAGATCACGCCCGTAAATATTGAAGATGAGCTTAGAGGTTCATACCTAGACTACGCGATGTCCGTCATCGTTGGTCGTGCCCTTCCAGATGTGCGTGATGGCCTAAAACCTGTACACCGCCGCGTTTTGTTCGCGATGAATGTACTAGGTAATGATTGGAACAAACCATATAAAAAGTCTGCTCGTGTAGTAGGTGATGTAATCGGTAAATACCACCCACATGGTGATAGTGCTGTATACGATACTATTGTTCGTATGGCGCAACCGTTCTCACTGCGTTACATGCTAGTTGATGGCCAAGGTAACTTTGGTTCTATCGATGGCGACTCCGCGGCTGCAATGCGTTATACCGAAGTTCGTATGGCGAAAATTGCTCACGAGCTCCTGGCTGACCTTGATAAGGAAACTGTGGATTACGTACCGAACTACGATGGTACAGAACAAATTCCAGCAGTACTTCCTACAAAAATTCCTAACCTATTGGTAAACGGTGCTTCTGGTATCGCAGTAGGTATGGCTACCAACATCCCACCACATAACCTTGGTGAAGTTGTTGATGGCTGTTTAGCATTTATCAATAATGAAGATATCACTATTGATGAGCTAATGGACTATATCCCTGGTCCTGACTTCCCAACAGCAGCACTTATCAGTGGTCGTAAAGGCATCGTAGATGCTTACAAGACTGGCCGCGGTAAGGTTTACATGCGTTCAAAAGCGGATATCGAAGTAGAGAAGAATGGTAAAGAAACCATTATCGTTACTGAGATCCCTTACCAAGTAAACAAAGCTCGTTTGATCGAGAAGATTGCTGAACTGGTTAAAGATAAGAAAGTAGAAGGCATCAGTGCACTGCGTGACGAGTCTGATAAAGACGGTATGCGTATTGTTATTGAATGTAAGCGTGATGCAGTAGGCGAAGTGGTTCTTAACAACCTATACGCTCAAACTCAACTGCAAACGACTTTCGGTATCAACATGGTTGCGTTGAATAACGGTCAACCACAGTTGTTCAACATCAAAGACATGCTTAAGTGCTTCGTAGACCACCGTCGCGAAGTTGTGACTCGTCGTACTATCTTCGAATTGAAGAAAGCACGCGACCGTGCACACATCCTTGAAGCATTGTCTCTAGCACTTGCTAACATTGATGAAATCATTGAACTGATCAAGAGCGCGCCAACACCAGCAGAAGCTAAAGTTGGTTTAGTGTCTCGTGGTTGGGATCTTGGTAACGTTGCTTCAATGCTTGAGCGTGCAGGTACTGACGCAGCTCGTCCTGATTGGTTAGAAGACCAATACGGCATCCGCGATGGTCAATACTTCCTAACGGAAACACAAGCACAAGCAATTCTAGAACTTCGTCTTCACCGCCTAACAGGCCTTGAGCACGAGAAGATTCTAGACGAGTACAAAGCCCTTCTAGAAGAAATCGCTGAGCTAATGCACATTCTTGCAAGCACTGAGCGTTTGATGGAAGTTATCCGTGAAGAACTTGAAGCAGTACGTGAAATCTATGGCGACGAGCGTCGTACAGAAATCACAGCGGCAGTTCATGACATCGACATGGAAGAGCTGATTGCTCAAGAAGACGTTGTAGTAACGCTTTCTAACGCAGGTTACGTTAAGTACCAAATCCTAAGCGACTACGAAGCTCAGCGTCGTGGTGGTAAAGGTAAGAGTGCAACTAAGATGAAAGATGAGGATTACATTGAGCGTCTGCTTGTTGCTAATACTCACGATAACATCCTATGTTTCTCTACTCGTGGTAAGACATACCGTCTGAAAGTTTACCAACTGCCATTAGCAAGTCGTACTGCTCGTGGTAAGCCTATCGTTAACATTCTTCCTCTAGAAGAAGGTGAGCGTATCACGGCTATCCTGCCTGTTTCTGAGTTCTCTAACGAGAAATTCATCTTCATGGCAACGGGTGACGGTACTGTTAAGAAGACATCACTGGATCAGTTCGCAAACGTACGTGCTAACGGCCTAATTGCAGTTAACCTACGTGACGATGATTCACTGATTGGCGTTGACATCACTAACGGTGATAGCGACATCATGCTGTTCTCTAAATCGGGCAAAGTTGTTCGCTTTAACGAGGACAAAGTACGTGCAATGGGCCGTACTGCCTCTGGTGTTCGTGGTATGAAGCTTCCAGAAGACGATCAAGTAGTATCGTTGATTGTTCCTTCTAACGAAGGCGATATCCTAACTGTGACTCAAAACGGTTACGGTAAGCGTACTGAACTAGCTGAATACCCAACAAAAGGCCGTGCAACGCAAGGTGTAGTATCTATCAAAGTCTCTGAACGTAATGGCCCAGTTGTTGGCGCTGTTCAAGTTGAAGAAGGCGACGAAATGATGATGATCACCGACGCAGGTACGCTAGTACGTACTCGCGTTGCGGAAGTGAGCCAAGTTGGTCGTAACACTCAAGGTGTAACACTGATTCGTACTTCTGACGACGAGAACGTTGTAGGTCTACAACGTATCGACGAAGTAGAAGAAGCTGAGGTTGTTGAAGGCGAAGCTGAAGTAGCAAACGCTGAAGCAGCAGTCGTTTCTGAATCAAGTGAAGAGCAAGCATCAGACGCTTCTGATAGCGAGCAAGACACTGAGTAATCTTTCACTTCTATAAATAGAAGTTGAGACAAAAAGCCGAGCCATTGTGCTCGGTTTTTTATTACCTAGAATTTGGCTGTGACTTGTTTAAAAGCCAATAGCTAAACCTCGATCAATATTGTTTTAGTGAGAAAAAGGTACAGTAAAGCGTCAATGAAAGGAGAATGGAATGGATATCTGGTTACTGATTGCTTTGCTGCTAATGAGCCTATTTCTAGTGGCAATCGTGATCGCATCAAACAGAAAAACCAGTCATCTTAAAGGCAACCTCCTTATTTCATGTGTGGCGATATTAGCCAGCATTCTGGTTTGGTCTCAGATGAAACAAGAAGCCCCTCAACTTACTTCAAGTGACGACAGCAGCTATACAGCAACAGATTTCCAAAATGAACTTCAGCAGAGCCTGGAGCAAGACCCTAATCAATCAGACCTTTGGTTTAAGCTTGGTGGTGTTTATATGCAGAAAGGGGAGTTTGATGCTGCATTTACCTGTTACGACTATGCGATTCGTTTAGACCCACAGGCGCCTTCAGGGCTTTATGCAGCTAAAGCGAGCGCCTTGTATTACCTAAGTTCACAGGCGATGAGTGATGATGTGAAAGTGCTCTTAAATCAATCCATGGAGCTTGATCCCAACGATCGTACGGCATTGATGTTGATAGCGACCGATCACTTCATCAGTATGCGCTACCAACAAGCGATCGATGCTTGGACTCAAATTCTCGATTCTAACCAGAAAGGCATTGATCGTGTCTCTATCATCCATTCGATCAACCAAGCTAAGCAAATGATCCGTTAAACGGGCACTATCTGTAATTTCGAGATTATTTGCTTTCTTGCATCTCAATTAAACCGCCAGCGTTGTGGATCTGTGTAAACCCTTGAGCTTTCAAATACTGGTAAGCTTGTCCTGAGCGGTTACCACTGCGGCAATACAAAACGATAGGTTGAGCTTTGTCTATGCTGGCAAAGTGCGTAGCGACTTCAGAAAGAGGGTAGTTAATCGCATTGTCCAGATGACCTTGCTTGAACTCTCCTGGTGTCCTGACATCAACGACCAGCGCACCTTCCTCAATCATTTCCCACCCTGTTTCTGCTCGTTCTGAGGCGTGAAGTCCTGAACTTGTTAATGCGATGCATAATGCCGAAAGCGAAAGTAAGTGCTTCATTCTTTGTTCCTTGAATTAGCTAAAAGGTAATGTGAAATTGGGACGGTTGAGTGCGCCCAAATCTAAAAAACCAGCCACACCTTTACAGTGTGACTGGTTTTATCTTATTGGTCTATTTGAAGGAACTAGTATTCGTAGTTAGCTTCACGCTTTTCAGCTTGCTCTTCCCACTTAGGAACCACGGTGTCTAAGAAGTGTTGCTTCTCAGCATTCATCTTATCCATGTCCATTCCTAGCGCTTTCTGAGCGGCTTCTTTGGTTGAGATATCTGGAATCTCGATTGGATCGGTAATGCCTTTCTTCGCAAGTAGACGAACAATCTTAGTTCGCGCGTCTGCTGCGCGGTCAACCGCCGTTCCAAGAACCTCTAGGGCTACTTCAGGCGCGTGCATGTGAACACCATGAGATGCGATAGCGTAGTCCCAACGCCATTGCGCATGACGAATATCTTGTAAGATAGGTGCCATCTCTTGTTCTGTTGCGCCTGCTTCCCATGCTGCGCCTGCTTCAAAGTGAGCGGCTACGATTTGTTTCTCAGCGGTCAGCTTCATGTTTAGTACTTGAGCTTTGCGGCTTGAAACGATGTTACGCATGGTCTCTTTAGATTGAGTATGGCAGTTAGCACAAGTGTCTTCGAAGCGGTCAAACGGGTTACCTACTTTATGGTCGGTGTAAACGGTACCGTCTTCTTTCGTCACTTTAGGCATGTGGCAGTCAACACAAGCGACGTTGTTCTTACCGTGAATACCTTCACGCCAAGTTTCGTAACCTGGGTGCTGAGCCTTTAGCATTGGTGCTTTAGAGACTTTATGTGTCCAATCTTTAAAACCAATCTGATCGTAGTACTCTTCCATCTGTTCAACACGCGTCCCTTTATCCCAAGGGAATTTCACACCTTTTGTTGGACCCGTGAAGTAGTATTCCACGTGACACTGAGCACACACAGAGGCTTGCTGATCAAAGCGACCTTGCTCTTCGAAGTTCTTCCCAATCGCATCGAACGCACGTTCAACATAAGGACGAGTGATCTTTAGTGCAGGTTCGCCAATTTTAAAGCCTTCACTTTGAGTATCGTGACAGTCGGCACAACCAATTGGATTGACTATCTCGCTGCCAAGACGAGCCCATTTACCTTCAAAGTAGCCGTCTTCACCACGCTCTTCAATAATGCGTGCTACGTCTGGGCTTTTACAGCTCCAGCACGCCATTGGCATTGGGCCTGAATTTTCGTCGGTTGGTCCGCCAGTACGCAGGGTTTGTCTTACATCATCAACCGCATAAAAGTGGCCGCGGGCTTTGTTGTAGTCTTTCGCGAAACCGTAGCCCGCCCATAGAATAACCATGTTTGGATCTTCTTTTAGTGCGTCTTCAATGGCTTCGCTCTCTGACGTTTGTCTCCATGAATGGTATTGATCTGGGTGGTTTTGCTCGAACTGGTCGTTACGAGGATCACCAATTTCTTTTTGTTCAGACGCAGCAAAACTGGTCGCGCTTACTAGTGATGCGCTAACCATTAATAATGCTGTGACGGAATTACGTATCCAATGCTTTTTCACAGTGATATCTCCAATATACTGATTTTTATACCAAGCGTTGTGAGTTTGCTATTCAAATTAAGAACTGGAGAATTGCTGTTTATATTAATTCATAAATAAACACATTTTGTTACGTGTCGGATGTTTGCTTGTTTTAGATCAATTAATGACAGTGACTTCAATCACGTTGAAGTTTATATAGCCCTAAAGGGGTATGTGGACATCAAGTTAGACTGGTCTTATTGAGAATTATTATCATATATAACAAACAATTACCCGACATGCCCTCACTATAAATAGGGTGATTGTGTTCACATATTACCCTTTGTATATTTCGCTTTACCTAATTAGGGGCATATTCTAAATATAGAAAGCGTTGTGGCTTATCCAAAATAAGAATTGATATCATTTAAGCGGTAATAATATCGTTTAAGGGTACTTTTGTTTAACCGGAATATTATTTAGTTGAGAGTTAAATAATGCCGGTATAAGGAAAGGATAAAATGGGCAATATTAAATTGGCCATAGTCATAATGCTTAAATCCCTTCTAGCATTCTGCCTCTATGGTTATTCCATTCATGCTGTTGCAGAGCCTGCTGTTACGCCAGTAGGAGAGTCAACAAGACATGAAGTCGAATTAATACGTGACAAAGATTACAAGTGTGTCCAATGCCATAAAGATTCTAAAGAAACGGTATTTGGTTCACATGGTGAGAGTGCGCACGCTTTGCTTGGCCGTGAAGTGAATTGCACAGATTGTCATAGTTCTATTGGCCCCGATCACCGTGATGGTGCACCTGAGGTGGTGAAGTATCGCGCGGCTCAATCACAACCCGGAACTGAAAAGGTTTTCCTCGATCCTAGCTTAATCCTAGATGCCAACAGCCAATGTATAGATTGTCATAAGCCTGATGATCTGCGCGAAGCGAGTTGGACTCATGACGTACACGCACAAAACTTAACGTGTTCAAACTGTCACGATGTGCATGCGAGTGAAGCGAAGGTGCTTGGCTTAGATAAAAAGCAAACCATCAAGCTGTGTGTGGATTGCCATTCAGACTTCAACCAGAAGAAAGAAGGGGAGTAATCTATGAGCTGCTCAAGAAGAAACTTTTTAGCTGGCGCGGGTGCCGTTATTTTCACAACTGGTGTTGCAGGTACTGCAGCGGTTACAAGCCGCAAAACGCTGGCTAATGTTCAGGAAGATGGCACCAAGCGTTACGGAATGGTTCATGACGAAACCGCTTGTATTGGCTGTACTGCTTGTACTGAGGCGTGTCGTGAAGTAAACAAAGTGCCTGAAGGCGTATCGCGCTTAGAAATCATAAAGAGCGAACCTCAAGGTGAATATCCAAATGTTGATTACCGTTTCACTCGTAACTCTTGTCAACATTGTGATAATGCACCTTGTGTGATGGTTTGCCCAACAGGCGCCGCCTATAAAGATGAGAAGACAGGAATTGTTGATGTACATAAAGAGAAGTGTGTCGGCTGTGGTTATTGCCTGCTAGCTTGTCCATATCAAGTGCGCTTCTTCCATCCTAAGAATAAGTCGGCCGACAAATGTAACTTCTGCCGCGATACCAATCTTGCGCAAGGTAAATTACCTGCTTGTGTTGAATCTTGCCCTACCAATGCGCTGATATTTGGCGACTTAAATGACCCTAAGAGCGAGATAAACCAGGTACTTAAATCTGAAGTGGTTTACAGAGATAAGGCTTATCTAGGTACTCAGCCAAAACTCTATAAAGTGCCACACCAAAAAGGGGAGATTTGATTATGAGTGCATGGGATACAGCGTTTCAATCAGGTACCGTGGTTTGGGACTGGATCATTGCTATCTATCTGTTTTTGGCGGGTATGTCAGCGGGTGCAGTGATGATCTCGATTTACCTTAAGAGAAAGGTGATTGAGGACGATCCAGCGAATAATGGTGTATTAAAGGCAACGGCTTTTCTAGCACCATTCGGGATCATCTCAGGTTTATTGATCTTGGTTTTCCACCTGACGAAACCACTATCATTTTGGAAGATCATGATCTTTTATAATCCGACGTCAGTGATGTCGATGGGTG
Source organism: Vibrio sp. 10N.261.51.F11 (assembly GCF_041471665.1). Lineage (NCBI taxonomy): Bacteria > Pseudomonadati > Pseudomonadota > Gammaproteobacteria > Vibrionales > Vibrionaceae > Vibrio > Vibrio sp. 10N.261.51.F11. The sequence continues at coordinate 49,149 of NZ_JBFROW010000022.1, forward strand.
TGATCTTATTCCAAGTGTATATGGTGATCCTATTTGTTTGGATCGGCATTATATTCCGAAATCAGATTGCCGTATTCTTGAGTGATCAAGCATGGTTAAAAGGGCGACTCGATTTTGTCAGTAACTGGATTGGCAAATTAGAATCTTTTGAGAATGTTTTTGAAATATTCTTAGCTGTGCTTGCGCTATTACTTGCGGCTTACACTGGCTTCTTACTCTCTGCGCTAAATACCTTCCCAATGCTGAATAACCCAGTGTTGCCGATATTGTTCTTATTCTCGAGTTTATCCTCGGGAGCGGCGGCATGTATTTTATTTGGTGTGTTGGTCTTTAAGGAGTCTCCGCATAGTGCGAGTATTTCTTGGATCCACGGCTTCGAACGTCCTGTTGTTATGTTTGAACTGTTTGTCCTTGTTACTTTCTTCACTGGGTTGATATTTGCTGGTGGTCAAAGTGAGCAGGCAGTATGGAACGCGATTGGCGGTGGTTTCTGGGCAAGTTGGTTCTGGTATGGCGTAATTGGTGTGGGTATGGTTTTACCCTTGTTGCTTAACGCCGTGACACCAGCATCGGTTCGCCATAGTACTGTGTATATTTTCTCTGTTACTTCATTGAGTCTGATGGGCGTATTAATGCTAAGAACGTTTGTCCTTTATGCAGGACAATTAACGTTAGCTTAATTTCGCTCAAGGTTATAAGTGAGTGGATGTTGGATACTAAACATCTGCTCACTAAATTTCTTTTCGCTGAGTAGCAATAGCTAGTTGAGTTACATCAGCTAGTTGAGCAATCAATGCCAATAATGGTTTAACTTGGTTCTGCTTAGGTAGAGCCTGATTGAGGTGATATGGTCGGTTCTTTGGGGCTGTTTAGTTTAATTTTGGTCGCTGTTCTCAGCAGCATTATCGCTGTGTATTCGATGTATCAAATGCTAACTAAACAAGCACAAAATGTGGCTTTAATTCGCAGTTTCTCCCTCTCTAGCGCTTTGTTTTCCATTGGCGCTATCGTTTTACTTGGCTATGCCTTTGTAGGTGACGACTTTTCCATCCTCTATGTTGCAGAACACTCCAATACTCAATTACCCACCTTCTTCAAAATGGCCGCTGTGTGGGCTGGACATGAAGGCTCATTGCTATTTTGGGTCTTAACCATTAGCTGTTGGTCGGGTGTGATTGCCCTACAAAAGCAATATTCTTCTGAGTATCAGAGCCGCGTATTGTGGGTGATGAATGTGTTACTCGCGATATTTGCATGGTTTACCTTATTTGCTTCGAACCCATTTGAACTGAATTCGACCTTGCCACTTGAAGGGCGTGACCTTAACCCAATGCTGCAAGACGTTGGTTTGATATTCCATCCGCCTCTGTTGTATTTGGGTTATGTTGGTTTCTCTGTGGTCTTGGCATTTGCTGTGGCCGCTTTGCTGGTGGATCCGATTGAGTTCGATTGGGTCGCTCATTGTCGCAGTTGTTGTTTGGTCGCTTGGATCTTTTTAACCGCAGGGATCATTCTTGGTTCTTGGTGGGCATACTACGAGTTAGGGTGGGGTGGTTGGTGGTTCTGGGACCCGGTAGAAAATGCCAGCCTATTACCTTGGCTAACATCAACCGCTCTATTGCACAGTTTGGGTGTTGCTAAAGGCAAGCAACAGTTGCTGAAGTGGTCACTTAGCCTTGCTTTCATTACGTTTTGTTTAAGTATCCTCGGTACTTTTATTGTTCGATCTGGCGTCCTCACTTCCGTTCATGCTTTTGCTGTTGACCCAACCAAAGGTATCGCGCTGTTGCTGATACTGGTTTTGGTGTTAGTGAGTTCGTTTTCTCTTCTTATTGTTCGTGGTGAATCTTTCGAGTCGAATCCAATCACTAGCTTTGCGAGTAAAAGTTTTTTGAGTTTAGTGGCGGTACTTATATTTGTACTGGGTACGGCGGTGGTGGTGTTTGGTACCTTCTACCCAATGGTTTTTGAATTACTTGGCCTTGGAAATATCTCTGTGGGCGCACCTTACTTTAATCTTCTTATTGCGCCATTGGCTCTGCTTGCGATGGGAGTGATAGGGTTAGCGCCATTGCTCAGTATCAAACCTCAAGCGTCGAAAGGTGTGATTGGAATTATTGCCTTATTGTCTCTCTGTCTTGGCTTTGTAACTTATGTTTTGCAAGTTGAAGCGATCCAAGTGATGGTGCTAATGACATGGTCACTTGCGTTTTGGGTAGCCCTGACTCATGTTTACGGCTTAGCGGTAACGCGCAACTCTAAGTTTCAACGCAAAGTATGGGTGATGACGTTGGCGCATGTGGGTGTCGCAGTATTAGCGATAGGTGCCGCGATGAACAGTTACCATTCATTTGAGCGAAGTTACAAATTGAGCCCAGGTGAAGAGGTTGAGTTTATGGGCTGGACGCTCTCTCATCGTGATACCGAGCTCTATGTCGCCTCCAACTTTACTGCAGAAAAAGCGATACTCGAATTAGATGCTAGCGAGCAAAGCTTTTCCATCGCGCCAGAAAGAAGACACTACCAAGTTCGTGTTATGAACATGAGTGAGCCTGCAATGAAGTGGTTCTGGCATGGCGATGTTTATATCACCATGGGCGAGAAAGTCGATTCCACCGCTTACGCATTTCGTGTTCAGTATAAGGCGTATGCGCGCTGGATCTGGTTTGGTGGGCTGTTCTCCATTATCGGCGCTTTGCTCTCATTGACTCATCGTAAAAAGAAAACCGTTAAGGCGTCACAGTATGCATACCAGCGTTCGTAACAAGCTAATTACTCTAATTGCCTTAGCATTGATTGTGGTGCTGGGATTTGTCTTTGCGCTTGATAATAAGCAGCAGTCGACCATTGTGTCTGAACAACAAAGGGCATTTCCAGAATTTACATCGACTGCGTTAGTGAATAGTGAAGGCGTCAATGGTCAGCAGAAAATTACGCTTACTGATGTCACGCAGCACCCTTATCAACTGGTTAATGTATGGGCATCTTGGTGCGGGATATGTAAAACCGAACATTCATTTTTGCTTCAACTTCACGATAAAGGCATTCCCATCGTTGGGCTTAATTATCGAGATAACTCTGGGGCTGCGATTAACGTGTTATCGAACGATGGCAACCCGTACTCAACCGTGATCAGTGACCCTCAAGGCAAGTTAGCATTAGAGTTGGGCGTAATCGGCACACCTGAAACGTATTTGGTTGATGCCAATGGCCAGATCATTAAAAAGCTATTGGGCGTGATTAATGAAATGGTATGGAAAGATGAGCTTGCGATGTATTTTGATGGTGTGAATGGATGATGAAGTCTCTAGTACAAACCTTGTTTATGCTGTCAGCTCTTTTAGTGATTAGCCTTTCAACCATGGCTGAAGATCTGTTTACTGCCAGTAATAAAGAGACGAGTATTCAAGTTGAACTGTTTGAGTTTGAAAACCCAGAACAACAGCAACGTGCTATTAGCTTGGCGAAAACGTTACGCTGCCCACAATGTCAAAACCAAAATCTGATTGAATCCAACTCACCAATAGCAAAAGACTTACGCCTTGTTGTGTTCAATATGGTGAAAGCAGGGAAGAGTAATAATGAGATTACTCGATATATGACGGAAAGATTTGGTGAATTTGTACTTTATAAGCCGGCGATGAAGGTTTCAAATCTATTACTTTGGTTGCTACCGAGCCTATTATTTCTCTTATTTATATATTTATCAGTAAAAAGTGTTAGGAAGAGCTCATAAAAATTGTGTATTACTGTTTACCAATTGACCTGTATTTTGTAACATTGACCGATTATAAAGGCTAAGCACTGCTATATAAGGATGTATCTGTGGATAACGTAATCTCAAATTTAAAGAAAGAGTTCCATACTCATGTCCGATCTGATAAATGGGCAGAAAAATACAGTGCAAAGTCGAGCATTTCTACGCTTACTCAAGAAGAGTTAACCGAATTAGAGAACGCTTGGGTTCAGCTTGTCATCTGGAAGCAAACTCAAGTAAGTTGATCGTTCTGTAAAAAATCGTAGTCTTAGCCGCAACTGATTAATTTATAACCCCATGTTGGTCATCCCAATGTGGGGTTTTTTCTTATGTGAAAAATAATTGTTATATTATAACAATTTGTACGAGGTCGACCTTGAAAAAAATTGTTAACAGCCTCATAGTGTCTATCATTAGATAGTTAGCTACAAAATATTGCCTAGACATATAATGTAGTGTTGTTAAATACATCGAATTTTCAAGTGAGTATAGCTATGGCGGAAGTGCGTGCCAGAATAGATTTCAAAGTAGGGGTAACAAGCAGTATAGATGCTGAACTTCTGTCTTTTCATGGATTGAAAACAGATAAAGAGCATGTTGCTGTGATATTTAAATCAGCAGACAAGACACAAGACATACCTCTTGTTCGTATGCACTCTGAGTGCCTGACTGGTGATGTTTTCCATTCCTCTCGCTGTGACTGTGGCGAGCAGCTAGACGAAACCATTAGAATTATGGGTGAGACGGGTGGAGTGATTCTTTACTTACGCCAAGAAGGTCGTGGTATTGGTTTATACAATAAAATCGATGCATACCGCCTGCAAAGCGAAGGCATGAACACCTATGAAGCCAACAACCACCTAGGTTTTGGCGATGACCTACGCGATTTTACTGAAGCTGCTGAAATGCTACGCGCCTTAGGTACTACAAAAATCCGCTTAGTCACCAACAACCCTAAGAAGATCAATGAGCTAAAATCTTTTGGTATTGAGATTGAAGAAGTGGTGAATACCTCTGCTCATATCAAATCGGGTAATGAAAGCTACCTGAAGGCAAAAGTCTCACACGGTAAGCATAATCTGGATATCTGATTAGCCTCTTTGTTACGCTTAACATAAAAATGTTTAAAGACCTCACATATGTGAGGTTTTTTTGTATTTATCTTGCAATAAAATTGTAAGTTTGTATTATTTTAATCCGTAGTGCAAATGATAATGGTTTGCACTATTACTACGAATAATAATTTAAAGCTCAACAAGGATGCTTCATGACCATTAAATCTTTAGTGACAAAAGCCGTAACTTCGTCACTCATTTTTGCCTCTGCTTCTTCTTTCGCAGCAGTAACTCAAGATCAAGTTGTAGAACATTACGCAGATATTGCGCATGCAGTGTTTGCAGATTCAGTAATTACAGCAAAAGCGTTGAACTCTTCTATTGATACCTTCTTAGCTTCTCCTTCTGCTGGCAACTTCGAACAAGTAAAACAAGCTTGGCTTGAGTCTCGCGTACCATACCAACAGTCAGAAGTTTTCCGCTTCGGCAACGCTGTTGTTGATGATTGGGAAGGCCAACTGAACGCATGGCCACTTGATGAAGGCCTGATTGATTATGTTTCGACTGATTACCAATATGAACTTGGTAACGAAGGCGCTAGCGCAAACATCGTGGCTAACAAGACTTTCCAAATTGGTCAGACTACCGTTGATGCAACCAACATCACCCCTGAGCTAATCGCAGACTTGAACGAGATCGGTGGTTCTGAAGCGAACGTAGCGTCTGGCTACCACGCAATTGAATTCCTACTTTGGGGCCAAGATTTAAACGGTACAAACAGCGGTGCAGGTGAGCGTGCTTACACTGATTTCGTTGTTGGCGCTGAGTGTACTAACGGCAACTGTGACCGTCGTGGCGCATACCTAAAAGCATCTGCTGAGCTACTTATCCAAGACCTAGAATGGATGGAAAAGCAGTGGGCTGAAGGCGAGAAAGGCAACTACCGTCAAGAGCTTCTTTCAGAATCTAGCGAGAATGGTCTTCGTAAAATGCTGTTTGGCATGGGTTCACTGTCTCTAGGTGAGCTAGCGGGTGAGCGTATGAAGGTTGCACTAGAAGCAAACTCTACTGAAGACGAGCACGATTGTTTCTCTGATAACACGCACAACTCTCACTACTACAACGAGCAAGGCATCTACAACGTTTACACGGGTCTATACAAGCGTGAAGACGGTACTCTGCTTTCCGGCCCAAGCTTGTTCGACCTAGTAGAGCAAAAAGATGAGCAAGCTGCGAAAGAGATTCAAAAGCAGTTTGACCTAGCACGTGCACAAGTAGGCGAATTAGTAACGTCTGCAGAGAAAAACAACCAGCACTTCGATCAGCTAATCGCTGCTGACAACGCTGCGGGTAATGCACTAGTAAACAAAACAATTGTTGCGCTAGTGTCTCAAACCGCTGCGATTGAGCGTGCCGCTGGTGTTATTGGTATTGATAGCCTTAACCCAGACACGGCTGATCACGAGTTCTAAGAACCCGAGACGAAAACAATTAAGGGCTCTCATTGAGCCCTTAATTGTTTGTTATTCAAAAAAGTTACTCCCAAATAAAAACTAAAATCAAAAACACAGCAAGGCAATGTATGAAGTCGTATCTATCAGCCTCACTATTAACCGCACTGTTTTTCTTATCGCCATTACATGCCCATGAAACTTACTCTGGTGGTAAAACGACTGTGAAGAAAGAGGGAGCGAATGCTTTTTCTCTTCCTGCAGCCAATCTACCAATGAGCAAACGCTTGGATTTCAGTGTCGGTAACAGTTTCTTCAGAAACCCTTGGGTACCTGCACCCTCATCAACCGATGCGCGTGATGGGTTAGGCCCACTATTCAATACCAACGGTTGTCAAAACTGCCATATTAAAGATGGTCGTGGTCATGCGCCTGAAAAAGGCGATGAGAACGCGGTTTCAATGTTGGTTCGCTTAAGTATTCCAGCCGAAACGCCAGAGCAGAGACAAGCCTTCATTCGTGATGGTGGTATTCCAGAACCGACTTACGGCGGCCAGTTACAAGATTTCGCGCTTCAAGGTGTGAAACCAGAGGGTAAAGTGAACATCAGCTACACAGATGTTCCGGTTGAATTCAAAGACGGCACAGTCGTGACTCTGCGTAAACCAACCCTAAAGATTACTGATCTTGCTTTTGGCGAGATGCACCCTAAAACAGAGTTTTCTGCGCGCGTTGCGCCGCCAATGATTGGCCTTGGTCTGCTGGAGAGTATTTCAAAAGAAACGATTCTTGGATTTGCTGATCAGCAATTGGCCGACAAACAAGGTATTTCAGGTAAAGCTAACTATGTTCTCGATGTTCAAACCAACGAAATGGCTCTAGGTCGTTTTGGTTGGAAAGCTGGACAGCCAAACCTAATGCAGCAAAATGCGGCGGCGTTTAACGGTGATTTAGGCTTAACGAGTCGCTTATTCCCGAATGAAAACTGCACATCAGCGCAATCAACTTGTGGTGACTTTCCAAATGGTGGCAAACCAGAAGTCAGCGACAACATCTTAGATTTTGTTGAGTTCTATTCGCAGCATCTAGCGGTACCTATTCGTCGTAATGTCGACAATCCAGTCGTTGTTCAGGGTAAAAAGCTGTTTAAAGACGCGGGTTGTCAAAGTTGTCACCAAGCTGAATTCCGCACGGCAGAGCGTGAAGGCTTACCGGCACTCTCTAAGCAGTTAATTAGCCCATATACCGATATGTTGCTGCACGATATGGGTGAAGGCTTAGCGGATAACCGTCCTGAGTATCTTGCGAATGGCCAAGAATGGCGCACAACACCTTTATGGGGATTAGGCTATACCAAAGAAGTGAATGGTCACACGTTCTTACTTCATGATGGTCGTGCGAGAAATGTTATGGAAGCTGTGCTTTGGCATGGCGGTGAAGCAGAAATGGCGAAACAAAACGTTTTAGCTTTGAGTAGCAGCGAGCGTGAAGCGTTATTGGCGTTCTTAAACTCGTTATAGGCTGAGTTGAATTCAGTTTAGTTAACGGCTAATGGCTTAAGAAAGCCGCTATCAAACCACTTAGCACCGCTGAACTTGTAGGAATACGAGGCCAGCGGTCGTTTCGTATTTAATGAACTCATATAATTAAAAGAAAAATTAGGAAGTAAGGTAACAGCATGACACATAAATTTTTGTTAATGCCTTTGTCGGTATTAATCATGGCAGGCTGCCAATCATCGGGTGAGCAAGCCGTTTCATCTGAGGTTAACGGTGTCTCTTATCAAGCAGACACGACTGCTCATATCAGCCGTAGCGTGTATCAACAAGAGTTTGATTCAGCCGTGCTATTCGCTAAGCAAGCCGGTGAGCTGGAAGTCTTGATGCAGGGTTACTGTGAAACCAACAATATTGAGCTGGATGCGTTGGAAAATCAGTGGCAGCTCACCATGAACAGCTGGATGGCACTGCAAGGACAAGAAAGAGGCCCAACAGCGGCATTGGAACAGAGCTGGAATGTTCAGTTTTGGCCAGACAAAAAGAACACCACAGGTCTAAAAATGCGTCAACTGACTCAGCAAGATAAAGCTTGGTCACAAGATGAAATCGCACAGCAGAGTGTGACTGTTCAAGGGCTTGGCGCCTTGGAGTGGTCTCTGTACGACGAGCAATCTCCATTGCTTCAAGACAAAGCTTCAGGTTGTCTATCTTCACAAGCTATCGCACAAAACCTGGCGATGAAATCGGCCTCTATTGCTGAAGCTTGGCAGGTTAACCCGTGGTTAGCACTGGACGAGATGCGTTGGGAATCGGAGTACATCGCTTTGTTGACCAATCAACTTGATTACAGCATGAAAAAACTGAGTCGTCCGATGGCTAAAATTGGTCATCCACGCCCTTACTTCTCGGAATCATGGCGCGCTCAAACCTCAATGACTCAGCTGAAATCGAACGTAGCGGCGCTAGAGAAATTGTACTTAGCAGATGGTAATGGTCTTGATGGTTTATTGAGAGAAAAGGGCTTAAATGACCTTGCCGATCGTGTAGCTGCCCAGTTCACGCTAACCTTAGATACTTGGCCTACAGACTCTAGCTTGTTTACTCTATTACAGAGCAAAGAGGGCTACCGAGAGGTGCTGACTCAATACAACAAACTAGAACGTTTGAAGTACCTGATTCATGAAGAAGTAGCGATAGAGCTTGGCGTGGTAATAGGATTTAATGCTACCGATGGTGACTGATAATACGAGAAGATCGTTACTCAAGGCTGCACTGGGTTGTGCAGCTGTTCCATTGCTTCCGTTTGGGTGTGCGACTCGAAAGGATGGGGTGAGTGCGTCGAACGATCCCCAACTGATTGGCTGTGCGCTTAATGGTCGTGGTCAATATTCTGCAGTTGTGGCTGACGAATTTGGCATGCCACTGAGCCAACTTCCCATCCCTAATCGTGGTCATGGCGTCGCGATTTGCCCAACCTCATCACATGCGGTGGTGTTTGCTCGTCGTCCTGGTGACTATTTTATGGTGTTTGACTATAAAAACGGTCAGCAGATCAAAATGGTCGTGAAAGGTAACAACCGTCACTTCTATGGTCATGGCGTTTACTCATTAGATGGCAAGTTACTGTATGCCACTGAAGGGAAAACGGACAGCAGCCAAGGTGTGATTGGCGTTTACGATGTCGCGCAAGGCTATCGTAAGGTCGAAGAGTTCACTGGTTTCGGTATCGGCCCACATGAAGTGATCATCATGCCGGATGGTAATCTCGCGATCGGCGTTGGTGGCGTTCATACTGATGGTAGAACACCGAAAAACCTCGATTCGATGCTGCCGAGCTTGAGTTATGTTTCTCCTGAAGGTGTGTTACTTGATCAGGTTGAATTGTTGGATAAGAAGCTGAGCATTCGACATTTAGCCCATGATGGTGCTGAAACGGTACTTTGTGGCCAGCAATATCGTGGTGAACCAGATGAGTATCCTTCGCTATTGGCGATGCATGCTAAAGGCGGCCAGTTTGAATCACTGAACGCAGAGCCTGAGCAATGGGCAAGGTTCAATCACTATATCGCCAGTATTGCGGCGTCAGACGATTGGATTATTGCGACTTCGCCAAGAGGCAATTGCTACGGTATTTGGTCGAAAGAGACCAAAGAATTAGTAGAACTGTCTGCATTATCTGACGCTTCTGGTGCTGTGCTGTTTGATGGTGAGTTTCGATTAAGCTCTGGGGCGGGCAGTGTGGTTAGCCAGCGCAAGCCTTATGAGAAATCAACTCAGCAATCATCGGTCCAGTGGGATAATCACTGGAGTGCAATCTGATTCATAAATCCCTTAAAAAATAACATGCTTACTCCCGTTTCTTTGCCATACTTATGGAATTGCTGGTGACGGAGTTAAGCATGTTAGCAAAATACTTCTGTGGATTATTGGTGTTAGTTTCCGTGCATGCATGGAGCTATGCGAGTTCTGACGAGAGCCGTTTCATTCCGGCGGAATCAGAACTCTCTTTCATGCTTATATATCCAGAGCTCACACAGAGTATCTATCAAGACACTTCTCTGCCTATCCTTTGGGATTCTCCTGAGCTGGTTAAAGCGTTTGAGTTCCAATTGTCGCTTCTTGAACAAGCGCAAATGGCACCACTCTTCGAGCGACAACTCAAGCAAATCCGTCACTATCAATCCCATGCTCAATGGCAAGAGTTGGACATATTACTTACCGATACTTTTATCTACTACCTGAGCTACGTTGAAAATGCGCCGCTTGCCGGTAAAGATTGGTACTTCTCGGGCAAGTTGCATTCCAAATTACCTGCGCCTTCTCCGCATATTCTGATGAGCTTAAAAAGCAGCGTTGCCAATGATTACTTATTGGAGATGGTGTTGTCTTACGCGCCGCCTGTTGGGGATTTTGACCAATTCAAAGCAACCTATTCGGTGTTAGAAACCGCCTCTGAACTCAATATTGAACGATATAGACAGAAAGGTTTGAAGCGCTTGGGTGACGAGCTTTCAGACAAGACGGTTCTTGTTGAGCGCATTGCTTTGGTTGGTGTTGATACCTCGATGATCGCGGTCGATTTTCCCAAGTTCGATCGAGATCTGCAAAAGGCGATTAAATCTTTCCAACGCATGCACGGTCTTACGGATGATGGGATCATCGGGCCAGACACGATCAAATGGATCAATATGGGCTTTGATGATCGATTAACCTCATTGGCTCTGAATGCTGAACGTGTTCGTTTGTGGCCAAGAGACCGAGATTCTCTCATCGTCGTTAACGTGCCGAGTTTTGACATGAAGTACTGGGAAGATGGCGAAGAGGTGTTTGAGTCTAAAGTCGTCGTGGGAAGAAAATCGCGAAAAACACCGCTTTTAGAGATAAACCTAGATTCTGTCATTCTAAACCCGACTTGGAATGTGCCATGGAAAATCATGGTCAAAGACATACTGCCTAAAGTAAAAGCGGACGAAAGCTACCTTGAAACGAACAACTTCCAAGTGATTGACGGTTGGCGTTCAATGGAAACGGTCGACACCACAGAGATCGATTGGCAGACAATCAACTTCAATTCGTTTCCATATCGGATGCGTCAGCAGGCTGGCTCGCGAAATGCATTAGGTTTGTATAAGTTCAACACACCTAATAAGCGAGCCATTTACCTGCACGATACACCAAGTAAAGGCCTGTTTAATGACGACTTCCGTGCTTATAGCTCAGGTTGCATACGTGTTGAACACGCAGAAGAACTGGCTGAGTTATTGTTTGCCACTAAGGTAAGGAAAGTCCCGAACCAAAATGCTGACCTCGCTCCGAATACTAAGGTTCGCCTCAAGAAGCGGATTCCAGTGCATATCATCTATCAAACCGTGTTGTTTGAAGAGGGCGGCATACAATACCGCGGTGATATCTACCAATATGATAAAGAGGGCGGTTGATTGAAATATGGTCAAGAAAGGTGATCTTGACTGAAAAATGACAACCAAGCTTCTATTGATAAAATTATAATGAGTATCAATAACTAACCGTGCAAAGGTTACAAATACTAACGTTTTGCGCGGTTTTTGTACGTTGACGCAGCAAATGCCATTATGTATCGTGCATTTTTCGTTCGATCTAATTGGTTTTTTGCTGTATGTCTCAAAGTTTATTTTCACGCCGTCAGTTTCTGACTTACGCTGGTGGTACTGCCGTTGTCGCCTCTCTTACTCCTTCTATCGCTTTTGCTTCATACCCTGATCAACCAAGAACGATTAGCATGAACAATCTTCACACTGGTGAACGTTTAGAGACTTGTTATTTCGATGGCACTAACTATGTCGGTGACGAAATGGCACGCCTTAGCAAACTATGTCGTGACTTCCGCCGCAATGAGATTCATCCAATGGATAAGAACCTGTTTGATCAGATCACTCAGATTCAAAATGTACTGGGTATTCAAAAAGAAGTTCAAATCATCTCTGGCTACCGCTCTCCAGCAACCAACGAAGCGTTGCGCTCTAAGTCGAGTGGTGTCGCTAAAAAGAGCTATCACATGCTTGGTAAAGCGATCGATTTTCGTATCGATGGTGTTGATTTAAAGGAACTGAGAGACGTAGCTAAAAGTCTGCAAGCAGGTGGTGTTGGTTATTACGCTCGTAGTAACTTCATCCACATTGATACTGGTCCAGTTCGCAGCTGGTAGAGCTAAGCTGAGTTATTGAGTGATACGGTAGGCACTTGTCAAAGTAGACATCCAATGTCATAGTTTGCCCAAATTTCAGTTTGTTCTAATAATTCGGTTTATTGCTGCTCAGTTTGTTGCTGTTTAGTTTGTTATTGTTGGGTTTGTTGCCAATAACATAGCGATATTCGAGTTGTTCACCAGATTCGCTCTTTAAGGTTTGTATATGTCTCTTAAGTATCAAGTTGTACCTGTTACCTCTTTTTCTCAGAACTGCTCGATTGTGTGGTGTGATGAAACCATGGAAGGCATCGTTGTCGATCCGGGCGGTGATGTTCAACAACTCGCGGCTATCATTGAAGAACTCGGTGTTAAGGTTGTGAACTTGGTACTGACGCACGGTCACTTAGATCATGTTGGCGGTACGGTACCACTTGCTGAGATCTTGAAGGTTGAAATTGTGGGCCCGCATAAGGCAGACAACTTCTGGCTACAAGGTCTAGAGAATCAAAGTCAGATGTTTGGTTTCCCACTGTGTAAAGCTTTTGAACCAAACACTTGGTTAGAAGAGGGCGACAAAGTCACTTTTGGTAATCAAGTGATTGATGTGATTCACACGCCGGGCCACACGCCAGGTCACGTTGTACTGTTCAGTGAGCAAGCTCGTTTAGCGTTTGTGGGTGATGTGTTGTTTAACGGCGCAATTGGCCGTACTGACTTCCCACAAGGTGACTTCAATACGCTTATCGCTTCAATCAAGACTAAGCTTTGGCCACTAGGCAGTGACGTAACATTCGTTCCGGGCCATGGTCCTGAATCGACATTCGGTCGCGAGCGTGCATCAAACCCGTTCGTCGCAGATGAAATGCCTCTGTACTAATTAAATCTTTGATTTTCCAACCGATTATTTGTGTCGATTGATTGAAAATGAAGCTTAGCTTTTGTCCTGAAAGCTAAGCTTTTTTATTGTGTGTGAACTTACTGGTAAACCTTAATCAGAAAGACGTTCAGCGGCAGCCAAGTAGCGTCGAGCCAGCCCCACAAACTCTTCTCCACTCATATTCAAATCATGGGTTGATATGAAAATGTCATAACCGTGGAAGCCCCTTTGATATTTCATTCTGTTGGCAAGCATCGCCTGCAATCCAGAATAGTTTTTAATCACCGCGTTTGGACTGTTTGTCTCATTCGGTGAATCAAGGTTGTCCTGTGATTGGTTATCGTTGAAATTCACGTTGTCGGTATTCTGCGACTCTTTGTATTGGCTTAGTTCGACACAGCCACTTTCAGTACAACGCGCATGGTAATGCGATGAGTCGAGAACCATATCCTCAAAGTTGGACTCTTTGCCTGCTTGTTTGGCTCCTAAGTACAAAAGTGCTCGTTGGCTGAGCAATAATTCACAAGTTATTTTAGGGCAAGTCGAATCGAGGTAGGGCGAGTAATCTTTTACTTTAATTCCGACCCAGGGCAGAGGTTGATGCCAACCATCTTGTTCATAAGTGCAAAGACCAATTTTTTGGATGTTACTCCATTTTAAAACCCAACCCCCTTTGTAAAAGTGCTGCTGAAAATGAGTCGGGGTAAGTGTGAACATCACTCGGCTGCGCAGCATCAAATAGTAGCCAGTTCCCAGAAGCGCAATACTGCAAAAAGCACCCACGATCAGTAACTTTGGATTGTCACTGTAGAGCGAAACGATCAAGCAAATGAAGCCTAAAATAATGGCGAGGATACGGTACGAGCGAGTGAATGAAGGCAAAGAGAAATTACTAAGGTGACGAGTGTCCATAGGTAACACCAAGTTTTCATATTTTTGTCTGGATGGATAACCAGTGTATATGACCCTGAATTGATAAGTCGATGTTTAAATAATAGACGCTAGTAGACAATATCGGTATTTTTCGTCGACTTTCGACGCTTCACTCTACAAATAGCTCCTGTTTTTTGGTATAAATCGCGCTTCAAATTTTCACCACTGCGAAAAGAGCAGTGAACTGGAGAAATATTCAATGAGACTTGCTCATAAGCGTAAGGTGCAGGCTAAACTGCAGAAACGCACTAAAGCGGCTGTAGTTAAAGCAGTGGCAACGCCGAAAAAAGCGAAGCCTGTCGCAGAGAAAGTTGTAGCAGAAAAAACTGTAGCAGCAAAACCAGCGGTAGAGAAAGCAGTAGCAGCAACTAAAGAAGTTGCAGTAGCACTGACTCCTAAGCAACAACAAGTTCTAGACATCGTTGTTAGCAATGCTGAAGGCATTAACCCTAAAGGTATCGGCCTAGAAGCTGGTCAAGAAGACGCGAAAGCAGCTTCATGGGCAACAGGCGCATTGAAAAAACTTCTTGAAGAAAACCTAGTAGCGAAAGAGCAGCTAGCAGGTAACAAGGTTATCTACAAAGCTATCTAATCCTGTGGGATTACATTCGCTTCGTTAAGTTTTTAAGCCTCGATTTTCGAGGCTTTTTTGTATCTGGCACATTATGCCAAGTCCGAGCCCAAATCCAAGCCTAAACCTAGGCTCTATAATCTCAATTCCAATTCGATATACGGCTTAACTGATTAGTGTTGTCTCGTGTCAGAGCTTCGAATCAGCAAGCACTAAATTAGGGCGTTAGCTAGGTAGATCAAGAGAGCAAAGCCTTGATTTTTTCCCCTAAAATACAGCAATGAATAGAGCTTCATCACGAAATGGCAATCAATTGTTAAGAGTATTTAATTATTAATACTTAGGTATTTATCAATACGCATTGCCTTGGTGAATATCCAAACTCCTTTGAAATCGACACTATTCAATCATCTCCTACGTAGTTCTACTTAATCCTTTGGTCTAATACGTAACTTTGTTAACGCCATGCGTGCGTGCTCTCCCTGATATCTTGTTGCCTCATCACGGTGCACTCTTATGTTGAATCATAAAAAATGCTCATAGAAAGAGTGTTAACCCAACAAAGGACGTGAACATGAGTCTCATTTCTAACTCCCTCACACGAGTTTTTAAAAACGTTGCAGTAACTGCTGCGGCTTGTTTAGCTTTGGTCGCTACTGGTGCTACAGCCGCTGATAAGGTTTACCGTTTAAAACTTGCGGAAACTTGGGGACCAAACTTCCCAGTTTTCGGTGATGCAACCAAAAACATGGCGGCGATGGCTGAGAAGATGTCGAATGGTCGACTGCAAATCAGAATCGATTCAGCAAACAAACACAAAGCACCTCTTGGCGTTTTTGACATGGTTAAGTCTGGTCAATACGACATGGGTCACTCAGGCTCTTACTACTGGAAAGGTAAAGTTCCAAACACTCTTTACTTCACTTCTATGCCTTTCGGTATGACGCCAGCAGAACAATACGCGTGGTTCTATCACGGTGGTGGTATGGAGTTAATGGAGCAGGTTTACTCTCCACATAACTTGATGTCTTTCCCTGGTGGTAACACGGATATCCAGATGGGGGGTTGGTTTCAAAAAGAGATCAACAGCGTTGAAGATCTACAAGGTCTGAAAATGCGAATCCCGGGCTTTGCAGGCGAGATTCTTGCTGAGCTAGGTGCTAAACCGACGAACATTGCCCCAGGTGAACTTTACACGTCTCTAGAGCGTCGCACGATTGATGCACTAGAGTGGGTAGGTCCATCGCTGGATTTACGAATGGGCTTCCACAAAATCGCGCCTTACTACTACACAGGTTGGCACGAGCCGGGTTCAGAGCTTCAATTCCTAGTGAACAAGCGTACATGGAACAAGCTGCCTGAAGACCTACAAGAAATCTTACGTGTTGCAATGCGTACTGCGGCTTACGACATGTACACACAAGCAACGCACGAAAGTGGTAAGAACTGGGTTTCAATGAAGACAGAATACCCAGATGTACAAGTGAAAGATTTCCCACCAGAGGTTATGTCTGCTCTGAAAGAAGCGAACGATCGCCTACTGGCTGCACATGCTGAGAAAGATGAGCTAGCAAAAGAGATTCAAGCTTCACAAGCAAGCTACCTAGAGCAAGTACGTTCATGGACGGATATTTCACATAGAGCTTATCTAAATAGCCAAGCGAAATAATCGACAGTTGTTGAACTGAATCTAAATGAACCCGAAGCTTTTCTTATTGAGTATTTAAGAGTGAATAAGCCGAGGGTTCATTTAAAACATAATAACTAAGCAGGATAAATCCTGTATTACGCTCAAGAACCTTTTCTACGTCCTACAGCTCGTTACCTCAGCTGCGCGATGTCTTTTCAAATTCCATGGAGTCGGGAATGCGAAGTCTAATTTATATTGAACGCCTGTTTAATCGTATCGGTGACGCACTGGGATGGCTTTCCAGTATGTTGTTTATTTTACTTATCGCCAACGTCGTGTATGACGTTGTCATGAGATATGCCTTCAACGATGTCTCTATCGCCTTCCAAGAGATGGAATGGCACCTCTTCTCAGCCGTTTTCCTACTCGGTGTTCCTTATGCCATCAAGGCTGGTGGCCATGTTCGAGTTGACGTGTTCTATGAGCAACTGAGCTTTAAAGCACAAGCGATTATTGACCTGCTTGGCACGCTTATCTTTCTACTTCCGTTTTGCCTGCTGGTGGCTTGGTTTGGTATCGATGTTGCCAAAGAGAGTTATGAACTGGGTGAAACCTCAGGCGATCCCGGTGGCCTGCCGTATCGCTGGATCATCAAAGCTATGATCCCGCTGTCATTCTTTTTGATGGCACTCAGTGGCGTAGGTTTGATCCTGCATTCACTGAATAAGATTTTTAATCCGCATCTTATCCATGCAAACAATATTCATACAAAAAACAAGTAGAGGCTGAACATGATTGGAATAGTAATGTTTTTCGTAGCCTTGTTTGCGCTTTTACTTGGCTTCCCAGTGGCGTTTACCTTTGGTGGTATCGCGTTAATCTTTGGTGTTTGGGCTGAGGGCATTGAAATGTTTGCCTTCATGCCATATCGAATTCAATCCATTATGGAAAACACGGTTCTGATGGCCGTTCCATTGTTTGTTTTTATGGGGCTCGTTCTACAAAAGACCAAGCTTGCTGAGCAGTTGCTTGAGTCTATGGGGCGACTGTTTGGCGGCGTTCGTGGTGGTATCGCGATTTCAACCGTATTAGTAGGTTCACTACTTGCGGCTTCTACTGGCGTGGTTGGTGCTTCTGTTGTTGCTATGGGACTTATCTCCCTACCTGTAATGCTCAAGTACGATTACGACAAAGGCTTAGCCTGCGGCACTATTTGTGCGTCTGGTACGCTAGGGCAGATCATTCCACCCTCCATCGTATTGATTCTATTGGGTGATGTTCTAGGTGTTCCTGTAGGCGACTTGTTCCAAGCGGCGATTTGGCCGGGCGTGATGCTGGTCGGCGCGTACATCGTTTATATCTTGATATACGCAAAGCTACACCCTGAAGCGGCTCAACCTATTGAACGTGATGACTCCATCAGCCGTAAGCAGGAAGTGTTTAATGCACTGAAAGCGATTCTTCCGCCTCTAGCGTTAATCATTGTTGTACTGGGCTCTATCTTCGCAGGTGTTGCTACGCCAACAGAGTCAGCCGCATTAGGTGGCGCGGGTGCGATGATACTTGCACTGCTTTACGGTCAATTTAGTTGGTCGATGGTGTACGAGGCGTCGAAAGAGACGGTGAAAGTAACGGCGATGGTATTTGCTATCTTGTTGGGTGCAACGGCATTCTCAATGGCGTTTACCTACACTGGTGGCGACTATCTGGTTGAAGAGTGGATGCTACAACTGCCAGGTGAAAAATGGGGCTTCCTGATCATTACCATGCTGGTGATTCTGATTCTGGGTTTCTTCATCGACTTCGTAGAGATCTGTTTCATCATCGTGCCGATCATTGCGCCAGTTGCTGAACTGATGGGCATCAACATGACATGGTTCGCTATCCTTATTGCGATGAACCTACAAACTTCCTTCTTAACGCCGCCATTTGGTTTTAGTTTGTTCTATTTAAAAGGCGTAGCACCTAAAGGCGTGACGACTAAGGACATCTACCGAGGTGTGATGCCGTTCATTCTGATTCAAATCCTCGTACTTGGATCACTTCTCGCTTTCCCATCTTTCTATGGAATGTGAGTGAAGCCAAGAATGTGAATGATATGTTTCAACGGCTATCTATAAATTGCTAAAGTAAAACGGCTTATTGATGTTCAGTAAGCCGTTTTTTGTGAGGGAAAGGAATGCCTCTAAAAGCCAAGCTGATTTTGCTGACGTTGCTCCCGTTGCTGCTGGTAACGGCGAGTATTAGTTGGATCTCGCTGCACCAGACTAAGACGTTAGGCGCTAAAGAAGTCGAGATCTTTAGAGACAGCCTAATCAAGTCGCGTGAAAACGCCCTCAAAGACACGGTTGATCTCGCGTTCGACGCCATAGAACACGTCTATAACGATCCAAATATCCAAGAAGCCCAAGCCAAAAAAAAAGTTCGAACCATATTGTCTAAACTTAGATATGGCTCTGATGGGTACTTCTTCGCATACGATCGCCACGGGACCAACTTGGTTCATCCAATTCAGCCAGAATTGATAGGCCAAAACCTACTCCAACTGCAAGATGAAGATGGCGATTTTCTGATAGAGGCTCTGTTAAGAGAAGCGCAAACCGGAGGCGGGTTTCACCAGTATTTGTGGCAAAAGCCTTCGACGGGTGAGGTGGTGTCTAAGCTGAGCTACGCCGCTTGGTTAGAGCGTTGGGACTGGATGATTGGCACCGGCTTGTATATTGAAGACGTACACCAAGAAGTGGCTTCGATGCAGGCTGCGATAAATAAGAATATTGAAACCACGTTCTTTTCGATTGTGGTGATTTTGAGCGTAACGGTCGCGGTCATCATCGTGCTGACCTTGGCTATTAACATGCATGAACATCGGATTGCTGATAACAACTTAAAGGAGCTGGCGCATAAGACGGTGATGTTCCAAGAAGACGAGAAGAAGCATCTAGCGCGTGAGTTGCATGATGGTATTAACCAATTATTAGTGTCGAGTCGTTGCCATTTGGAACTGCTCGGTAATAAGCTACAAAATGAAGACCTTAAAGCACATTTGAATAAGTCGCAGCATTCACTGATGCGAGCGATCGAAGAAGTGAGGCACATCTCGCATCAACTTCGTCCAAGTTCATTGGATGACATAGGCTTAGAAGCGGCATTGTCTTCATTACTGTTAGATTTTCAGGCGCATTCGGGTATTGAAGTAGAAACCTTGTTTAGCACTCAACAGGGTAAGTTGAAATCTGAGGCTGCGACAACCTTGTATCGAGTGGTGCAAGAGTCGCTGAATAATATCGAGAAACACGCGCAAGCGACCAAAGTAACGGTTATCGCTCAGCAAATTGGTAATGTGTTGCAACTACTGATTCAAGATAACGGTGTCGGTTTCAACACCTATAAAGCGATGGAAAAACGAGGGATCGGGCTGCGTAACATGAGAGAGCGAGTGGAGTTCATCGGTGGTGACTTTGAATTGATGAGTGAGATTGGCCTCGGAACGGAAATTACAGTGTTACTGACACTAGAGGGATTAATGAATGAGTGAAGTTATTCGAGTTGTGATTGCTGATGATCACCAAGTGGTACTGGATGGCTTTATGGCGAGATTGGAACTCGAGCCAGATATTAGCGTGATAGGTACGGCCAGCAATGGACTAGAAGCGGTAGAGGTCGTTAAGTCTCTGCGCCCTGATGTGGTGTTGATGGATATCAGCATGCCTATCATGAATGGCATTGATGCCACCCATCTGATTAAAGAAGAAGACCCAGAAGCCAAGGTCCTGATGCTGACCATGCATAACAACCGTGAATACATCATGAAGGTGATGCAGTCGGGTGCTGTCGGTTACATGTTGAAAGAGATTTCGGCTGAAAAAATGGTACAGGCAATCAAAACGGTCAATCAAGGATCGACCTATTTCTGTGAAAAAGTCACGCAGAATTTGTTTACTCAGCCGATTACTCCCACGCCATCTGTCAAGAATCCATTGAGCAGACGTGAAGAGGCTGTGCTGAAATTAGTCGCAAAAGGGGAGAGCAGTAAAGAGGTCGCAAAGGCGCTGAATATCAGCTATCGAACGGTAGAAACCCATAGGCAAAATATTAAGCATAAGCTCGATATTCACTCTACGGCAGAGCTTGCTAAATATGCGGTCAGCTCCGGGCTTGTGGACTGATCTTACGCTAAATAACGTTAAATGTGTAATTTACGCCTCCTTTATGGAGGTTTTTTAGTATTTTTGCGACAGGTTGATATTCTTCTTTTCGAAATTTAAGCGCCGAATGCAATGTTGCAAACTGTGCGCTGCAAATTAGAGAGGAAGCATGGAGCCTGTAAAAGATAGGTATAGTATTGAAAATACCGATTATACAGTAGGACAAGATAACGTTCAGAAATGGGGTTTTGATGTTCATAACCCAGTATTTGGAATCAGTGCAGGGGCGATCATTATCTTCCTGTTGGCACTTCTAGTCGCAGACCCTGAAACCGCAAAAGCGGCGCTTGATGGAATCAAATGGAAAGTCATTGGTAACTTCGATGGTTTCTTCATGTGGGCAGCAAACATCTTCGTAATTTTCTGTTTTGCCCTCATTGTCTCCCCGTATGGCAAGATACGTATTGGTGGCAATGATGCCAAAGCAGAGCACTCAAACCTATCTTGGATGTCGATGTTATTCGCCGCAGGAATGGGTATTGGCTTAATGTTCTGGGGTGTTGCTGAGCCAGTAGCTTACTTCACTGGCTGGTATGAAACACCACTAGGTGTTGAAGCTTACTCTCCTGAAGCGGCGAAGTTGGCTCTTGGTGCAACCATCTACAACTGGGGTCTGCACGGTTGGGCGATTTACGCGGTTGTTGCTCTAGCGCTTGCCTTCTTCACCTTCAATAAAGGTTTACCTCTATCAATCCGCTCTATTTTCTACCCTATCTTGGGTGATAGAACTTGGGGTTGGTTTGGTCATATTGTTGATATCGTCGCTGTGCTTGCAACGCTATTTGGCCTTGCAACTTCATTGGGCTTAGGTGCTCAACAAGCAACAAGTGGTATTAACCATGTATTTGGTACCGATGGCGGTATTGGCATGCAGCTGATTGTTATCGCTGTGGTTACTTTCTTAGCGACAATGTCCGTGGTTCGTGGCATCAACGGTGGTGTAAAGCTTCTGAGTAATGTGAACATGCTGGTTGCTTTGGGCTTACTTATCTTCGTTACCATCGCTGGTGGCATGGCGGGTATTAAAGCAATCCCAACCGCGCTAATGGGCTACATTGAAAACTTCATTCCCTTAAGCAATCCTCACGGTCGTGATGACGAAACGTGGATGCAAGGTTGGACGGTATTCTACTGGGCATGGTGGATGTCTTGGTCACCATTCGTAGGCATGTTCATCGCTCGTATCTCTAAAGGTCGAACGATTCGTGAATTCATCGTTGCTGTATTGTTCATCCCAACGACAGTAATCATCATCTGGATGGCTATTTTCGGTGGCATCGCGATTGATCAAGTGGCGAACAAGGTGGGCGAGATTGGTGTGAATGGTCTGCAAGATATTACACTTTCTCTTTTCCATACTTACGATGCTCTGCCAATGAGCTCTGTGCTTTCAGTGGTATCGATTGGTTTGATTATGGTGTTCTTTATCACCTCTTCTGATTCAGGCTCATTGGTTATCGATAGCATTACCTCTGGCGGTAAAGTGGATGCACCGGTTCCACAACGTGTATTTTGGGCGTTGATGGGCGGCGCGATTGCAGCGGTTCTACTATGGATTGGTGGTACGGAATCTATTCAAGCACTGCAAGCTGGAACGGTATCGATGGCGCTACCATTTGCCTTCATATTATTGCTTATGTGCCTAAGCTTATTGCTAGGTTTACGAACTGAAAATCAATTGGTTAAGCACCAAAATGCTTTGAGTTAAAAGTATTTTTGATAAAAAGGTCGACAGGGTCGACCTTTTTTTCGTCATAAACTTGAGTAATTACGTGAATATTGTTTGAAATTCCATCGAGCCGATTCTAGTTTACTGAAAACAACAAGTTAACCTGCTAAACTTCAGACATCCAAGTATTTGAATTATTGTGACAACAGCTTGTACTACTTGGATCGTAGGTTCGAGTTTGTAATTAAGTCGCAGGTAAGTAAGGAATACGAGGTCAATAGACCCTAATAGAATTCCGTAGAGAGGGATAATGACTAAAGGTATAGATAAATACAGTATCGACAGTACGGATTACACTGTCGGTCAAGATAACGTCCAAAAATGGGGTTTTGATGTTCATAACCCAGTATTTGGTATTAGTGCGGGACTTATCGCTTTGTTCCTGATCGGTGTTCTTATTACAGATACCGCTTCAGCAAAGGCTGCGCTAGATGGCGTTAAAGGCCAGATTATCAATTCGTTTGATTGGCTTTTCATCTGGTCGGGTAATATTTTCGTAATTTTCTGCTTAGGTTTGATTGTTTCTCCGTACGGCAAAATCCGCCTTGGTGGTGTTGATGCGACGGCAGATTACTCATTCTTCTCTTGGCTATCGATGCTGTTTGCCGCAGGTATGGGTATCGGCTTGATGTTCTGGAGTGTGGCAGAGCCAGCGGCTTACTTCACGGGTTGGTTTGAAACTCCGTTAGGTGTTGAACCAAACACACCAGAAGCTGCAAAACTGGCATTGGGCGCAACCATGTATCACTGGGGTCTACACCCTTGGGCGATTTATGGCGTAGTAGCACTGTCACTTGCGTTTTTCTCTTACAACAAGGGATTGCCTCTTTCTATCCGTTCTATCTTTTACCCAATTTTAGGTGATAGAGCTTGGGGCTGGGCAGGTCACATTGTTGATATTCTTGCTGTACTTGCAACGCTATTTGGTCTGGCGACATCGTTAGGTCTTGGTGCACAACAAGCGGCAAGTGGTATTCAGCATGTATTCGGCATTGAAGCGGGCTTAGGTCTGCAAGTTATTGTGATTACAGCGGTGACTTTATTGGCGGTAGTATCAGTACTTCGTGGTATTGATGGTGGCGTTAAAGTTATCAGTAACATCAACATGTTGGTGGCTTTCCTACTGCTTATCTTAGTGGCTCTAATCGGCTACGCGGTGACTTTAGGTTCTATCCCAACGACATTGATGGCATACATTGAAAACATCATTCCGTTGAGTAACCCTCACGGTCGTGAAGATGAAACGTGGATGCACGGTTGGACTGTATTCTACTGGGCTTGGTGGATCTCATGGTCTCCATTCGTAGGTATGTTTATCGCACGTGTTTCTAAAGGTCGTACCGTTCGTGAGTTCATCACAGCAGTACTGATTGTACCGACTACAGTGACTATCATTTGGATGTCAGTATTCGGTGGCATGGCGATTGACCAAATCGTGAATAACGTTGGTATTCTTGGTCAAGACGGCCTAACAGATGTATCACTAGCAATGTTCCAAATGTTTGATGCACTGCCGTTCGGGACTCTGCTTTCAATCATTGCGGTTGTATTGGTTCTAGTCTTCTTCATTACATCGTCTGACTCAGGCTCTCTAGTAATCGACAGCATCACCGCGGGTGGTAAAGTTGATACGCCTGTGCCTCAACGTGTGTTCTGGGCGTTCCTAGAAGGTGCTATTGCTGTTGCTCTATTGTGGGTTGGTGGTACTGAAGCAGTACAAGCTCTACAAGCGGGTGCAATCTCTACAGCATTGCCATTCACCATCATTCTATTACTGATGTGTGTGAGCTTGCTAATGGGTATGCGTACAGAAAAGCGCTAGGCTTTTAAGCTGAAATCTACTGCAATTTATACACAGTAGAGTGGTAAATAATATGAAGGCAGAAGAGGAAACTCTTCTGCCTTTTTTGTTTCTTCTTTACCGTGTTTTCTTGTCTCTTTTTAACATGTGAAGTGCGATAAAAATACTAATAACCGTAGAGATAATGCCGCCTTAAATTTGGCGACAAGCCAAGGAATTGACATTAGGTAAGCTTATGGTTTGCTTAAAATTATATTCCAATATTAAATTGTGAAATCGCTCGAATTTAATACTAATATTGGGTAGTATGCGCGAGATTTCCCACCACTCGTGAAACTTTGACATGAAACTAACACTAAAGCAGAAGTTGATAGGCGCTAGCCTATCTGCTGTTGTCGTTATGGCTACAGCGTTGACTTGGTTGTCAGCAAACCAATTATTTGAACAGACTCGTAATGGCGTATACCTACGAGCTGAAAGCGTATCTGAAGCAGCATCTGAAGGTATTAAAAACTGGATTGATATCCGTACTGATATCGCATCAGCATTTAATGACTTTTCACGAGAGGATGATGTTGTTCCTTTCCTTAGACAAGCTCGTGTAGCGGGTGGCTTTGACGATATCTTTTTAGGTACTCCAGAAGGTGGAATGTACCGTTCACATCCTGAACGTAATCGTGCAGATTACGATCCTCGTCAACGTCCTTGGTACCAAGAAGCAAACGCTGCAGGTAAGCAAATCATTACTACGGCTTACCAAGATGCAATCACCAAAGCACTTCTAGTAACGATCGCAGAACCTGTTCGCCACAACGGCCAACTTGTTGGTGTTGTTGGTGCAGACGTACTGATCGACCAGTTGGTTAACGATGTAATCAGCCTTGATGTTGGTGACAACGCTTACGCAATGCTAATTGATGCCTCTGACGGCACATTCCTAGCACACCCAGATTCAGCACTAAGCTTGAAGCCGGTAAGCCAGCTTTCAAACGATATCTCTATGCCTATCATCGAAAACGCAGTGCGTACGGGTAGCATCGAGATCATCAAAGAGCGCGGCGCAGACAAGCTGCTTTACTTCACGAAGGTGCCTAACACTAACTGGATCTTCGCGGTTCAGATGGACAAAGCAACAGAAGAAGCGAACCACTCAACGCTACTTACTCAGCTGATCATCACTGCTGTCGTTATTACGCTCATCGTAATCGTACTCGTGTCTTGGTTAGTAAGCTTCCTATTCCGCGACCTAAACCGCGTTTCAGCAGCACTTGAAGAAATTGCTTCAGGTGAGGGCGATCTTACTCAACGCCTTGAGCCTAAGAGCGACGACGAAATTGGTCAGCTTGCAGCAAACTTCAACCGCTTTGTGGGTAACATGCACACCATGGTGATCAAGCTAAGCGAAGTATCTGCTGCGCTAGGCAACCAAGCACGTCAAACGGCTTCTCAAGCTGAAGAACGTAGTGCTCGTATCCAAATGCAACAAGACGAGATCAACATGGTAGCAACAGCCGTTAACGAAATGGCTGCAGCAACACAAGAGATCGCAGGTAACGCAGACCATACTGCACAGAACTCATCTGAAGCGGTTGGCGCGTGTGAGCACGGTACTGGTCAAGTAACACAGACTCAAAGCTCTATCCAAAACCTTGCTCAAGAAGTTCAAATCGCAACTAACGTGATTCTCGAGCTTGAAGAGCACGGCAACAGCATCAACGCTATCTTGTCTAACATTCAAGGTATTGCAGAACAAACGAACCTACTTGCACTTAACGCCGCTATTGAAGCAGCACGTGCCGGTGAGCAAGGTCGTGGTTTCGCAGTAGTAGCGGATGAAGTTCGAGTTCTGAGCCAACGTACACACGGTTCAACGCAAGAAATTCAACAAACGATTGAGTTGCTGCAAGGTACAACAGGCAAAGCGGTTAACATCATGAACGATAGCCGTACACTTGCTGAAACCAGTGTTGATGACGCGAACTCAGCGGCTGCAAGCCTAACGCAAATCCATGCTGCTGTTGAACGCATCAGCGACATGGCAACACAGATTGCTTCTGCTGCAGAAGAGCAAGCGTCAGTAACGTCTGAGATTACTCGTAATACTGAAGGAATCCGTGACGTATCTAACGAGCTAGCAGACGAAGCGCACCAAGCTGCAGAGCAAGCCGCTCAACTTTCTGAGCTGTCTCACGAGCTAGAAAGCGAAATCAGCCGCTTCAAGCTTTAAGCACTAACTCGTAATTTAAAAGCCGAATGTGATTATCACATTCGGCTTTTTTGTGCGTGCTAGTTAGAGTTATGAATCCCTAACTAGTTATTCGGATAGCCAGGGAATTTCGCTTTAAGGTTGGCACGAGTAGGGAAGTACTGCTCCATAAATTTAACCATCGCAGGGTCGTTCGCTTGTCGTTTTTAAGCTGTTTGGGTATTGGCATCAAGGTCAGTACTTATTGTAAGTGACTGGCCAAGTTTGATTGGAGAAGGGTGTAGTTCAGGAGAATTACAGACAACAAAAAGCCCGAGCATAAACTCGGGCCTTGAATAGTTTTCTTTATAGCTTAAGGGGAAGCTAGATTGCCTGACGAAGTTGGAAATAACGTCCTTCTTCGTTTAACAGCTTCTCGTGAGAGCCGTTTTCAACAATCTCGCCTTGTTCAATCAGAACGATAGAATCCATCGACTCTAGACCAATCAAACGGTGCGTAATGAAGATAACCGTCTTGCCTTCAAAGTGCTTCTCGAACAGCGTCATGATGCTGTGTTCTGTTTGCTTATCTAAGCCTTCTGTTGGCTCATCGAGAAGCAGGATAGGGGCATCATGAAGAATCGCACGTGCGATGCCAATACGGCGCTTCTCACCACCAGATAGTTGACGACCACCGTCACCTAACCAGCTATCAAGTGCGTTATTCTCAAGCAGCTTTTCTAGACCAACGTCTTTTAGGATATTCGCTAAGTGATCATCGGTCGCTTCTGGTCTTGCAATCAACAAGTTGTCACGCAAAGTACCATTTAGAATGTCGACACGTTGGCTTACCACACTGATTGATTCACGAAGCTGTGACTCGTTCCATTGTGTCAGCTCAATCCCCGCGATAGAGATATAACCCTTTTTCGGGTCCCAGTAGCGAGTTAGAAGCTGAATCAGTGTCGATTTACCAGAACCCGTTTGACCAACAATCGCAACCTTGTGCGTGGCAGGGATCGTTAGGTCAACAGCGTTCAGAACACTGCGCTCAGAGTCAGGGTAGTTGAACGTCACGTTTGAGAACGTAATATCAAGCGGCTTGTTGATGTCGAGTTTCTCTTCAGCAAACTGAACTTCAGGCTCCGACAAAATAACTTCGTTCAAGCGACGTGCTGAAGACAGAGTTTGACCTAAATGCTGGAACGCACCTGCAATTGGCATTAATAGCTCGAAGCTTGCCATGGTTGCGAATGCCATTAGCGCGATGAACGGGTCTGGTGCATTACCACCCACACCGTCAGCCGCAAGCCAAAGCATAAGAACAAGTGTCAAACCGTTGAACAGCATCAGTGCTGCTGACGCCATACCGGTTAGGTTGGCATTCACAAACTGATTCGCCATCAGCTTCTGTTGTGTCTCTAGAATCGCATTACGGTAACGTTCTTCCGCACCAAACAGAGTCAGTTCGCTGTAGCCTTCAATCCAATCTAACGTAGTCACACGAAGATCAGCTTTGTTCTGTGTCAGTTCACCACCGTTACGTTTACCCAATTTGTAGAACAAGATTGGCCAAACCAACAGCATGATAAGAAGGATAGAACCTAGGATTAAACCTAGTGAGCTATCAAACCACATCAAGAACAGAGTCAGGAAGAAGATCCCAAATACACCCACCGTCACTGGGCTTACTAAGCGCAAGTAAACGTGGTCCATTGCATCGACATCAGCAACCAAACGGTTCAGTAGGTCAGCATCACGAAGGTTTGAAATACGACCTGGGATCAGCGGAGCCAGCTTCTTAAAGAAGAAGATACGCAGATCAGTCAGTAGTTTGAATGTCGCATTGTGGCTCACAACACGCTCACCCCAACGACCCGCTGTTCGGCTCATTGCTAAACCACGTACACCACCACCTGGTAGCATGTAGTTGAAGGTTTCACGTGCAATCGTAAGGCCAGCAACCGCAGAAGCTGAAATAAACCAGCCTGATAGCGTTAACAAGCCGATAGAAGCCGATAGAGTAGCAAAAGCCAATAGCATGCCTAGCGATAGGCCAAACCAATGCTTTTTATAGAGTTTCAGGTAAGGCAGTAAATCACGCATCTAAATTACCCTTATTATCTTGTTGAGCTAAGTTCGCGTTAAGCATCTCTTCGAATAAACCACCCGCAGTCGAAAGCTGAGAGTAATGACCTTGTTCAACAAGACCACCATCGCGCATAACCAGAATGTTATCGACCGATTGAAGCGGGGCAAGTTGGTGCGTCACAAGTAAGGCAGTGCGGCTTTCGATGTTGCTATTGATGCCTTTCATTACCAACTGTTCGCTACGAGTATCTAGGCTGGCAGTGGGTTCATCGAGCAACCAGAACTGACCGTCTTGAATCATTGCGCGAGCTAGAGCCAAACGCTGAGATTGACCCACAGACAGACCGCCAGAGCGATCAGAAATCATGTAATCCAAGCCGTGCTCATTTACGAATTCGTTAGCAAAAGATTGCTCAAGTGCATTCTCGACAACTTGGTCATTGATATCGTGCTTACCTAGAGTGACGTTGTCACGAATTGTGCCGTGCAGTAGCAACGGGTTTTGACCAACCCAACTAATCGTTTTACGCCAAGAGGCTAAGTCTAGGTCACGCAGTTCAATGCCATTGATTTTCAAGCTTCCTTCATAAGGCATGAAACCAAGAATGGCGTTGATCAAACTTGTTTTACCCGCACCACTTGGACCAACTAACGCAGTCGATTGGCGAGTATTCAGTGCAAACGAGATAGGGCCAACCAGTTGAACACCTTCAGGGCTTAACACTTTGAGATCTTGAGCTTCAATATTGATGCCTTGAGCCGGATCAAGCTGAGTGTCGCCTGATTTAACCTTAGTGATGTCGGTTTCTAGGAACTCGACAATACTTTCAGCTGCGCCAACCGCTTGTTGCTTCGCGTGGTAGAAAGTACCTAAATCACGCAGAGGTTGGTAAAACTCTGGCGCCAAGATAAGGATAAACAAACCTGCGAATAGCGTAATGCCAACGCCGTAGTGGCCGAAGTTAAGCTCGCCGATGTAAGTGAAACCAAAGTAAACCGCCGTCATCGCAATCGAGATAGACGTGAAGAACTCAAGTACTGCAGACGACAAGAAAGCGATCTTCAATACATCCATGGTGCGCGTTCTGAACACCTCAGATGCACCTTTCAATACTTCTGTTTCAGCGTTTGTGCGGTCAAATAGACGGATGGTTGTCATTGACTGCAAACGGTCGTAAAAGTGACCAGAAAGACGTTGCAGTGCTTTGAAGTTTTTACGGTTTGCATCGGCTGCTTTCATGCCAACCAATGCCATGAACATCGGCACCAGTGGCGCAGTCAGCAAGAAGATAAGGCCAGCTGCCCAGTTTACAGGGAATACCACGACCAAAATAATGAATGGAATCATTACCGATAAAGACATTTGAGGTAAGTAACGAGAGAAGAAGTCCTGCATGTCTTCTACTTGTTCTAGCAACAGGGTTGCCCACGTACCGGCAGGTTTGCCTTTGATATAAGCAGGGCCTAACTCACGTAACTTATCAAGGATGAGTTGCCTGATGTAAACACGGATCTGTTCACCACAGCGATAACCTGCGATCTCACGTCCCCATGTACAGCCAGCACGGCCAACGACCGATAATGCCAAGCCTGCGAAATGACCAACCAGTTCAGATTTATCGACATTCTCGATGATCAGCTGGTGAAGAATAGAGGCGAGAAGAGCTGCTTGAGCAATTAAAAACACGCTTGAAAGTACGCCAAGGCTAATCGCAATCATAAGCCAGCGTTTCGCTAACTTACTCTGTTGCTTAAGCCACTTATTCAAGCTGCGTTGTTTTTTCTTATCCATTATGAAGGCTTAATGATAATTATTATTTGTTGAGGGCGGGTAGTATACAAAAGAAAGCCCAGTGGATATACCGCTGGGCTCTAGGGATTTACAACAAATTGTGATGATGCCCTGCATCTACTGAGGCGAGAGTTCAGATAATCAAATCTGCAATCTCAGATTTACTTATCGTTAAGACCATCTAGGAAGCGTTCAGCATCCAATGCAGCCATACAACCTGTGCCTGCAGAAGTAATTGCTTGGCGGTAGTTGTGGTCCATTACATCACCTGCAGCGAACACGCCTGGGATGCTGGTTTGTGTCGCGTTACCTTCAAGACCTGACTGAACGATGATGTAGTCATCTTTCATATCCACTTGGCCCTTGAAGATTTCAGTGTTTGGTTGGTGACCGATAGCAATGAATGCGCCCATTACTTCGATGTCTTCTGTCTTATCAGACTGAGTATCTTTAATACGAACGCCAGTTACGCCCATGTCGTCGCCCAGAACCTCGTCTAGCGTGCGATCAGTGTGAAGAACAATGTTGCCGTTCTCTACTTTGTCCATTAAACGCTTCACTAGAATCTTTTCAGCGCGGAACGTGTCACGGCGGTGAACTAGGTGAACTTCAGACGCGATGTTAGACAGGTAAAGTGCTTCTTCAACAGCCGTGTTACCACCACCCACAACCGCGACTTTCTGGTTGCGATAGAAGAAACCATCACATGTAGCACAAGCAGAAACGCCACGGCCTTTGAATGCTTCTTCAGACTCTAAACCTAAGTACTTAGCCGATGCGCCCGTTGAGATGATCAACGCATCACACGTGTACTCGCCAGAATCGCCTTTAAGACGGAAAGGGCGGTTTGAAAGGTCTACTTCGTTAATGTGGTCGAACAGGATCTCTGTTTCAAAGCGCTCTGCGTGCTCTTTCATGCGATCCATCAGTGCTGGACCCGTTAAACCTTCAGCATCTCCCGGCCAGTTTTCCACTTCTGTTGTGGTTGTAAGCTGACCACCTTGCTGCATACCCGTAACAAGTACTGGGTTTAGGTTTGCACGAGCAGCGTAAACTGCAGCTGTATAGCCAGCAGGGCCAGAACCAAGAATCAATAAATTACAGTGCTTTACGTCGCTCATGAGGACTCCGAAATTGAATTTGTTTTAATTTATAATCGCTTAGGATTGTATGGAAAATATGGAGGCAATAAAAGGTTAAACAAGGGCAGAAGTGTAATTAATCGTTATACGTTAGAACTTAATGGAGACAAACGTTTCCGTGGCTGGAAGATCGGTGAAAGCACCTAAAGGCTTTGCGGGAAGGGGTTGTGGCGTGTTTAGTAAGCTAAACGAGAAATTAATAATTGTAATTTTTATGCTAGCAAGCCAACGAAATGAGTTGGGGTGAGGAAAATCCTATTCAGCTTGAGTTAGAGATTAAGACTTCCACACATTTACTTGGTCTCGCTAGGGCAATAGCAAAAATCAAGTAACAAAAAAGCTCCGTGAAGGAGCCTTTCTAATTTTATTTGGTCTTTTTCGGCGCTGATGGTATTCCATCTTTCACGAATCTAACTCCCGAAGGTGGCTTCGGTGGAGGAGGTGGAGAAGCGGGTTTTTTTTCAGTCATTCCTTTACTTTCCTTTAGGGGATTGTGGCGGATTCTTTGCAGAAAACGGCTTTTCTACATTACTTTTTACACTCCTAATACCTGACGGTTTTGGGGGCGGAGATGGTTTCTGTGTTTGTGGCGTTGAGTCGCTCGACATAATTATAGGCTCCAGTGAGATTTTTCTCTTCGATTAAAATAGGTTTTGTAGGGTGTGTTAGATCCAGCTTGAAATACACAAAAATGATAAAAGCTATAACGAATGGAACGAATGAAATAACCATCCATTTCGTTGATTCGAAAGACTTCTGTGAGCGAGCATCATTTAACAATGCATTATGGTGCGTAGAATTTATCAGGTTTTCTTTAATGAATTTATTAAGTTCAAGTTCAGCTGGATTATCACCGTCATGATACTTCTCATAGTAGGTATGCATTTCCTGATAGTAATCATCAAAAACCTTTGGGGTTTCTATGTATTGATATACGTTCCCATAAAAGCTAAAAACTGAATACCTGAGGCTCATACCAAGAAGAAAAAGGTAAATAGCAACAAAAAAATAATAAGAGTATGAAACGAGAAGATCACCACTATCATCGACTACTTGAACCATGTATGAGGTTAAGTTTAACCAAGCAAACGCAAAGACAATTAATGCTTGTAGTTTAAGGTCTATTTTTTGTTTCATGTCCAATTCGTGATAGTACTGCTTCTCATAAAAAACAAATTTATTATCATTATACATATGCAAGTAAAGCCTTAGATAGACTCCGAGTAGAGCCTGTTTTTCTCTTCGAATTACCTATCCAAATTATGAAAAATAGGTCGCCAAATTGCTAATGATCGGAGTTCCTACAGTAACAATGCCAGAAGTAACATTGAGCCATTTTACTAAAGCTGATTGGGATATTTGGTCGATTACAGTTTGGCTATCTTTAGTGCTGTCATCGCGAACGATTTTAGCAACTTCAAGAAGCAACTCTTGAGGTGTGTCTTTTGGTAATCCAAGCTTTGATAAGTCCGACTCAGAAATGTAAAAATCGAAACCAATTTTTATATCCTCAAAATCACAATTATCTACATCAACCATCATTTTTTCGGGTGCTCTAACGGCAGTATCAACTCGTTTAAAATTGCTATTTTTTATGTTTAGCGGCATTTCTATTTCCTCGTTAGCATTACTTTTTACGTTAATTCCCATATTACAATTCGTGACAGCAAGATGATCGATATCAATAGAGGAAGCAGAGTCCATATCTACTGCTGTACCACAGTTTGTTATTTGGCAATCTTTGATACTAATAGTACTGCTTCTTGAAACTATGCCTTTTGATTGCGTTCTTCTTAATAGTGACTCAACAAAGTGGATAACTTCGACCTTGTTTAAATAGTGGGTCAAGACATCACATAGACAACCGGGAGGCGGGCGTCTCTTGGTTACTTCGTAGAGAGTTAAATAGCAACGAACAGCGTAACAAATAGGTGTAACTTTCATCGTATTCCTTTCTAAATTCACACCTAAACAGTATGATGTTTAGGTGATCTATTAGCAACAGGTGGCATAAAGGATTTTATCGATTTAGCTCACAATATAAGTTGATATGTCACATATAGTGAGGTTAACTCGTCACTGATAGTTCTGTCGAATTTACCCCCTTGATACAAAACGAAGGCTCACAACGAACAGCATTAGAAGAATGGACAACTTTTAGTAGGGGAAAAGCCTATGAACAGGGTGTGAATGAGTATAAGCACTAAGTGAAAGTGGGGCATAAACGTGTTAGTGAAGAGTCTCTAACATTTGTGATCACCAAACGATTC
>NZ_JBFROW010000023.1:0-11647 GCF_041471665.1 Vibrio sp. 10N.261.51.F11
TGAATTACGCAACAAAGCCCCTGCCAATGCATACTATACGAGCGTTAAGCTCCGTTCTTGTCATTTTTGATAAGGCGACAACACTGAGTATATGTCAGCCTGATACGCACGAGACGTAGTTCTGATTGGATGGGTTGTTGCTGTTGACGTTGCCATAGTTGAGGTTCACGTTGTAGTAGTTGGAACCATTAGCCGTCGACGACCAGTAGTTGTTGTTGGTCGCCCAACCCTTCACGTTTGCACTTATTGTTTATACGGAGTGTTGCCTTTCGACTTGCCCCCCTTTATTACCTCTAATAAGGCCATAAGTGCCGATAACATACCAGGGCCCGCTCACCAATGCCGTAACAAAGGTGTTCTCTAGGCGCAGCAACGCTGCTATGTTCCCTGTTTTTAGCGTATCGCCTTATCAAAAACATTACTAAGGCTACCGTTCAGTCCAACGAATAACATCAAACAGCAACCTACCCTCTGGGTTAGATGTGTCCGGTGTGCATTCGTCTAGCTGGTGTACTAACCACTGTGGCATCCAAACTTTAGCGAAGCTGTTATCTATTTTTAGTCTAGGATTTAAGTCAGACCGTTCATGTACAGGTAAGTCGTTTTTGTGCGATAGATACCACTCTTCCCAATTAGACATATCGGCATAAAAACCAATGCTGATGATACCTTTTCGTCAGGAAACACCCCTACTTTTGCAAGGCTGCTTACAGGTAACCCGCCCGATAGAACACATTGTGACCCGAGTTTTTTAACCACTTTAGCTGACACTTTTAAAACAGGCAAAGAGGGGGGAGTGACCACCCACTGCTGCCATGCGAACAGCGCTTGATCATAAAAACGAACAAACATGCCTTCATGTATGCCGATAATTTTACCTTGTTGCTGACTAAGCTTGAGTTTTGTTTCAATATCCATATTAATCCTTACTGAGTTTAGAAAATAAACCGCTACCCTCTATAAAAAGAAAAAACGGCCCTGCGGGCCGCAAACTCTGAACGTTGAACCCTAAGAACCTGATACGCACGAGACGTAGTACTGACGGGATGGGTAGCTGCTGCCGACGCCGCCATAGGTGAGGCCCACGCTGTAGTAGTAGCCGGAACCATTAGCCGTCGACGACCAGTAGAAGTAGCCGGTCGCCCAACCCTTCGCGGTGTACATGTGACCAAAGTTATTAAAAAGACTCGTCAACTCATCTATATTTGCTAAAGCCCAATCATCTCTCCCGTTAAGCTCAAGTGTATTATAATGTTCACAAAGGCTATGTGCTTCAGTAACACTAAAAATTGCAAACGATCCTGAAGGACCATAAGGGATATTGTCAACATGACTACCGTAGTAATTACCACTATAGCCAACAGCGTTTAAAAAGCTCTCACTTGGAGTACCGGTAAACAACTTTCCATCGCTTTCCGCAATTTTAACACAGGCACCCGCGGCGTTTTGTTGATCATCATCCCCAACTTGGCCACCACACAAATAGGCATGAAAGGTAACTTGGCTAATCGCATTAGTCTGTGTATTGGTTGTTGTGGTGTAAGATGACGCCACATCAAAGGTCATGGTCGTTGTTGGGGTTTGATAGTTTGTATCCCACTTTACCCGCACTTTTTGCTCACCTGATTCATCGGTTTGAGTCGTTTCCGCTTCAAGGATAGGAGTAACCATTTCTGCGGTGTCTGGGTGCTGTTCTGTACTTACCACTGAAATGACTGAGTAACCTTCTACTGGGTTGCTATTTTGATCGGTCAAGGTCGCAGTAACCTGGCCACCTTCCACTGACGTATAAGGTACCGTGTCAATCGTTGCTTCTGATGACACTGCAGCCGTCTTTTCATCACCAATAAACTTAACTTCATAGTCTTGAGTAATGCCACCCACATCAAGGGTTAATGTGACGGTTTCCGCTTTTAAACTGGTTAAGCGAAACTCGGCAATACCATAGCTGTCTGTGGTAACGTTATCGCTGTCCAATGTCACATTTGGGCTAGAGACAGAAGCCGTCACAAGGGTATCTGGTCTTACTTCTTGACCGAGTTTTAACTCAACAAATACAGAACCAACATCAACTCCATCCGCGACAACTTCCGTGCTTGAGGTAGGCAATACAGTAATTAAACCTTGCTTAACACATGTCACATAATAAGCCGATGTTGGATCGACATCGCCTGTAAGGGTGCTGCCATCTTTAAGATCCACCCACTTAACCAGATCTGCTCCGTCATCATAAGCGAGGTATTGCGCTTTAACAGGCCAGTTATGTAACGCCTGAACATCGGTATCAGTGGCCATCAGCTTAAGTTGATCAAACGTCGGCACTGAACCACCGATGGTGTCGCAGTATGCTACGGCCGACGGATAACGAAAACCAGCCATATCAATCGCTGGGCTGTAGCCATCATCGTTCAGTTTTATATCATAAGGCGAGCCTTGCCCGGCTGCATCAAGTGCGGTGGGTGGTCCAATATAGAGATCCAACAAATGAGAAATGTCGTCCCATTTTGATGACTGATTAGGATCGGTCACTTCAACACGAATCAAACCCATGTCATACACTCCATTATGATCACTAACCGCAAAACTAATATAGTGGTAACCTGGTTGTGACGCTTGAAAGACGATCGTTTTATTCTGAGTGTCCAGTGGATCTTTAGGTACCGCTTTTGCGTTAAACGATTCAACATACACCAATTGATAATCATCACTATCGTCCGAGGAAACAAAGCCGCTGATGTCGATTTCTTCATCGGTCAATACGTTGACAACAACTGGATATACAATATTATCGTCAATCGTAAAACCTTGGTTAGCTTCGTAGCCCACCGCAACATCTAAAACCCCCATCAGCACAAGGCCATTAACCGAGTCTTCTAACGTATAAAGAACACGGTCAATGCCGGTAAAACCTGACGGCGGGGTATAATCCATAGTCTGGTCATCTGTACTATTTATTTGAACTGAGCTCGAGCGACCGTACGGTAGTGTAAGCTCCGTTAATACAAACTCGTCACCTAACGTAAAGCCGACTTTCTCCAATTCGTCCTTCAGTAAAACACTCACATCTTCATTAATCAGTGTTGTTGCACTTACTGGAACCAGTTCGGTTGAGCTAGGATTACTACTTACCGCAATGCGCGTAACCGCAGAACTCGAACCTTCTGAGCTACTACTATCACTCATTGGCGCTTCAGCCATACGGCTCATTGGCGACAATGTTTTAGGAGTCACATGATATCGATAGTCACACACCTTGGTATCAAAGGCCTGAATTACAAACCCTGTTTCCGTCATACTTTCTACTTGGCAGCTATCATCATTAGACAAGACCTCGACTTCACTCAGCGCAAAGCCACCACCCGTTGATGAAAATACCTTTGACGACAGGTCAACCTCGAACGATTCAGCATAGCCAGTCGAGTAGGTAGCATTTTGAGCGGAAAGCGTCGCGCTTTGAGTATTAGGGGAAACACTTGCTGAGCTTCCGGCACTTCCTTCACTGCCCTCTCCACCACACCCAAAAAGGGTAAGCGTAGTAGCGACGACAAAACCCAGGGGAATGCTTCCTCCTGGCTTATTGCTTAAAAGGTTCATATTACTTCTCTTTACTTTTTATTGATTTCAAAATTGATTTTATGATTTGTATTTAATGTTGTATTGGGCATTTACACTTTGCTGATAACAGTGATGCCATGTAGGCTAAAATTAGCACTGAACATGGGTAATGAATGCTGATCGTCCTTGATTAGCATTAATCATTGAAGGCCTATAATTATGTCTATTTTCAGCGTTCCTATTACTGAATAGGCAGTTGCATCTCTTTAGAGTATTTTTTATCGTAAGATGTTACGGTTACATTAAGTTGTTCACTTTGCGTATATTCCGCAAGAGAAAACGTTTTATCCCGACCAGATACAACAGTGAACTTTTGTTTGCATTGCGTATTATTTTCTGTTGTACATGAGTTAACATAAACATCAATTAGCGTATTACTATTATTATCGATGCGTAAATTCTCGCCCTGATTGTAAATCTTATAATCAAAACTTGGCTTTGTCGTAGGCAGAATATAAACCGGTGAAAAACCATAGTTTATCTCGACACCGTGAATTTTCTCTCCCTCTTCTTTATAACGACTAGGAGTAAATGGCAGCATAAACATCAAATCTTTGCTGTTATCGCAAGACGTGTTGTGACATAAGCTACGAACACCCACGTCTTTCTCTTCACCAGGTCTTAAAACTAATCTTGGGTGCGTAAGAGATATTTTCCAATCATCTAGATTGTTTCTTGTATAACTATTACGAACGATTTTGTCGCCATCAATAAACTGAATTTCTTGTACTTTCCCATTAACAAAAATCGGGTGAGACTCATCATTAATAAGTGTCACGACACCATTGCCCTTTTTATCCGCGACGACAATCATCTTGTCGACATTAAAAGCATTGGCAGCAGTAGAAGTCATTGCTGAACAAATTGCGAATACTGTTAATAGATTATATTTAATTTTCATATTTCTCTCTACTAAAAATAATAAATTTTAGGATACTACTCGTCTATTTTGCTCAGCGCGTATATAACACCAAGCGCGAAAAGAATGAGTACATACATGTTTAAAATATTTGGTCCGATCATTACTCCGCTCTCTTATATTTGACCTTCATGCATATAATTGAGGTATTAATTAGCATATTTGCGAGCCCAAACGATAAAAGGTGAGTAGCTCGATTGGTGAGCAGTATCGCGCATTCGGATTTAAAGGTATTGGGCACTCTTGAATTTCAAAAACGCAAGATGCGAGATAGCTAAACAAGTGTAGATATCATTTACATTGGCGAGATACTCTCTGCTACAAACAAAGAAACACTGCCAAAAAATTGGCAGTGTTTCTGTTTCAAGGAAGGCAACTTAATCTAAACAGCTAACTTTCGGGTAAAGTATTTTCTCTTCAGGGTAAATCAAATTCAAATCACGATTATTAAGATTTGGATTTGCTTCGACTAATTCATCAAGTGAGCTATCAAATGCTCTTGCAATTCGGTGCAAATAGTCGCCAGGAACCACTCGGTATTCAACTAAACGCTGCTGACACGATGGCGCCTTCTTAATTGGGACAATAGACGCCAATTGGGTTTTCGGCCTTGATACTTGGGTCGACTCTTCAACAAGCTGGTCAACATTGGGCCTTGGGTTAATATCTGAAAGGCCTTCTGCGGCTTCATTGCTTGAAAAACGATAAACCAACAGTGCATTAAATGCGTATAGATCGTCTTGTTGACGAGCTAAATCAAAGACGCCTTGGTAACCAAGGTCGGCGCTCCAATTTTTACTCAATTGGTATTTAAGACCAAGCGATGCCGTAAAATTGGTGTCGTCACTAGAAAACGCGCCCCCGACTCCTGCATACAAGGAGGCAAATTCACTGACGGGTAGCAATAAGTCGGTTTCAACCATTACCGCACGTAAACTATCTATTTCCGAATCAGAAAAAGCAGAATAATCAGCATAGCCAAGTTCAAATAGTACGTTTTCACTAATGTTATATCCAACCGCCGCCTTATAACCAAGTGCTTCAGTCTGTCCCATGTTGTCATCAAATGCAGAAAACGTCATGCCACCACTCATCTGGATAGGCAGCTCCTCTGCTGATACACTTATGGATAAGAACACAGCGATAATCGATGACATTAAGTTCATTTTTTTCATCTTAAATACCAGGCTCCAACATGATCGTTACTTCATCAAAATAATCTCCGGAAACAGCAGAACTGCCCTCAATATCGTAATCAAAGTCTAAAGTAAAGTTAATACTTGTTTGCACTCCAGCTCCTTCTGAAATAGCCGTTGTTTGATACATTAATTGTCCTTCATCAACTAAGTTACCAGAGCTGCACTGATCGCAATGAATGCTGTAAGGAATAACCACACCAGGGTTACTTGAATTAACCAATTCGTATGACTGTAAGGGCATTGTTAAAACAATTCCGTCATTAAAATAGCCGTTCGCTGTAATATCAAATGACGTTGTCGATGTTATTCTTTTGCCAATTGTGTCGTAGACTGGCGTCATGACACCATCTCCACTTACAAAAACACTGTCGAGTTGAACAGGCTGATAATCAAATGAAAACAACATCACTTCATTGATGTTGCGATAAGTCATAATGCCGTCATTTTCATAGTAGTAACGAATATTTACCGGCACTGAAGCTGAATATTGCCCCTCTGGTAGCCCACTTAATGCCGACACTATTTCACTTTCGTTAATATCGAAAATAGGTCTCAGGAAAATAAATGGGCTCGATTTTTGTTTATTAATTAATCGAACAGACGAAACACAGTTTGGACCTTCAACAGTCACAATCGGTAGTGACACTTCATCAAATGAGCACCCACCACCTACCGTATTCGCTGACTGGGCAAATTCAATTCCAGTAGTATTGTATTGAACGCCCGATATATCGATCGATATTGACGGTGAAGTATTCCCATTTCCCCCAATTAAAGTCATCTCTGTTGGAGGTGTACCCGAAAATGTCGCGGCCGCCCAAGCTTCTGAAGCCTGCAACATAGGAGGAGTTTCCCACGTACTTGGCAGCATTTTACCATTGTAACGTGTCACATTGTCCCAACGAACACCACCAGCCTTCACTTCCGCGCGAACTTCAAACGCAGCTTGAGCCATGCTTGTCGTCATTAATGCAATAAACGCTACAATATATAGGATAGGTCTAGGCATTATATTTTACCTCTCGTCACCATTTCTTTCTTTGAATAGCTTCTGTCGTGAGATGTCACGGTAATGGTCAACTCGTTATTTCGCATAGTTTCGGTTAAAGGGAACGTCTTATTCCTTCCCGATACAACCGTAAATTTTTGTTTGCATTGGGCTTTGTTTTCAGCAACACATGCATCTACAAAAAAATTGAGCATGGTATTACTTTTATTTTCGACTCTAAGGCTATCACCGTTGTTGGTTAATTCGTAAGAATAATTCGGTTGTGTTGTAGGAATAATATAAACAGGTGCGAATCCGTAATTAATTTCCACACCACTCACTACTTCACCAGGTCTGTATTTACTTGGAGAAAAAGACAGCATAAACATCAAATCTTTTGAATTATCGCATGCAGCGTTGTGGCATAAACTACGTATGCCAATGTCTTTCTCTTCACCAGGGTTCAAAACTACCTTCTGGTGCGTTAATGACACCTTCCAATCGTTTAAGTTGTCTCTTGTATATTGTTTTTTTTCTACCTGTTCTCCATCAATAATATTTATTTCATCCACCTTTGCTTGGATAAAAATTGGGTGAGACTCGTCGTTGGTTAACGTAACGATACCGTTCCCTTTATCATCAGAGACAATAACCATTTTATCTACCGTAAAAGCTTGTACACTTATAGATAACAATATAGCAGTGAGTGATACTAAATTTAGTAGAACTTTATTGGATTTCATTTCCCACTCCTTAATTAACTTGTGCGACTGGGTATGTAATGGCGTTGGTGCGATAAAGTCGCTTTGCCAACAGTTTTAACTGATCGATATCTCTTTTATGAAGCGCTATTGTTTCCGCCATGTTTATAGATTCATGCGCTATATAAATTGCCTTAAACGAACCCACTTCTTTCTGAATAATTCGATAACCGTGTGACTCGAGCTTTTTAAGCGCTTTATTCAGTTCAATCGAGCTTTCGTATGCACCTAAATACATCGCTTGTAGTCGTTCATCTGCATCAATCAAATCTATCTGCTTTTCTTGAGCTATTGGCAAACAATAGTTTTGACCAAAGTTCATCTGATTTGTTGAAGTAAATTCATAAGGCAGTAAGCATTGGCTTTCTTTCGCTGACAATTCAAAGTTCATGCCTTCCAATACGGTTACTCTATAAACACCGTCGGCCATTTCATTGACTTCAATACAACCTTCTCCATGACACTCCACTTCTGTAATCGGCTGTTCTGATATGTCATTAAAGGCGCTGACAAACGAAACGACGCGACTAACTCTTGGCTCAATAGAAGCAACCGTACCTGGGTGTGTAAACACGGTTACGTTACTATCACCAGAGTTGTAAAGATCAACGCTCTCTGAATCAAATTTCGCACGATATTGACTATAGTCTTCCAAAGGCACAATTGTTTCATCGTTATATACGATGAACTTACTGTTGTTTCGCCCTTCTTTTTTAAGAGAGAAGTAACCTTTTTCATCAAACGTCTGCTCTGTATTCTGCGACTGATGAATATCGACAAGCGTATAAGACATTGCCGCTTTATCGGTAATATAAACGCCGTCTGTCGTCACGATTTGAGTGCTAGACAAGCCAGCATTGATACCACTCGTGCCATTGGTGGACGTATGGGCGGAGGCATTCATTCGAGCGTATTTAGTCGTGCCACTGGTCGCCAATAACGCATCTTGATACATATCATCCTGTTGTCGAT
Source organism: Vibrio sp. 10N.261.51.F11 (assembly GCF_041471665.1). Taxonomy (NCBI): domain Bacteria; kingdom Pseudomonadati; phylum Pseudomonadota; class Gammaproteobacteria; order Vibrionales; family Vibrionaceae; genus Vibrio; species Vibrio sp. 10N.261.51.F11. The sequence continues at coordinate 8,455 of NZ_JBFROW010000023.1, forward strand.
CGTAGGTGTTACTCACCTCAAGCGACGTATTAAAGGAGTCTGAGTCAATTAACTGATTTCGTCTTACTGTTGTTTTAAATTGATTAATGTCATCACTATCACTCGTCAGGCCCATGATAGTTTCTACTGTGTCTGACAACGGGACACTCCATAACAAATTAACTGATATGTCGTCCGTCGCCTCAGAGTAATCGACGTTAATATTAACTCGCGAATCTAAAACTGTGGGCGTGCTGTAACCAACGGAAATAAACTGCTGTTCCTGTTCATCCGAGTTACCTAAATTGTCTAACTGCTTGTCGTTATTAAGCGAGTAAACCGCATACATAGATTGTCCACCGCGGAAGCTGTACGAAGAATTCAACGATAGACGTGAATAATCGGCATATCCGTACATATAAGAAGCAACTGGATCACCAAGTTCATTATCGAGAGACTCATAAGATAGACTTAAATAAGGGATACCGATATTAGCATTAAAGTGAGATGCGTCTTCGAATTGGCTGTACACAGCTTCAGTACTCAAATCCCAATCAATCAGATTGTATGCACCACCAACGGTGTACATAGTGCCACTGTCCGTGACCAAGCCGCCCAAGCCTACTTGCAACGAACGGGTGAGTTGGTAGTTAGCTAATGCCTTGCCATAAACATCGTCTTCAATATTTTGAATGCCATGTTCCGTGTAGTCGTAATGGCTTCCTGAAAACATACCCGCAGTGGCAACGAAATCCACTTCCCCCTGAGTCAGAGAGTCACCTTTGGTGTTATATACTTGATAAGTCTGGGTATTAACAACTTGCCCACCACTTGTCACCTCAAGTACAGCTTCATAGCGACCAGATGGTAACTTGCTGTAAGGAATTGAGTTCTGCCCTTCTGGTACGTTATCTTGAAAAATCAATCGACCATCACGAAGAACTTGTACACCGCCACTTGTTGGCGCATAAAAGCTCAATACTTTGTCGTTATTATGTCCGCCTACGAGCAACTTTTTAGAGGTACCTACCGTGAGCGAGTTTTGAGCAACTCGAGCGGTGTTATTCAGGAAGTCAGTTGAGTTAACCTCTGGCTCAAATTCAAAATGACCCGCTTTTATTGAGTAAGAATCGATATCTAAATGATATGCCGCTTCATACAATTCAGAACCGTTATCACTGTTGTTGGCATTGAAATCAGTTTTGAGGTATCCGTAAGGTAGCCCCAGTGTCGTTTCATTATTTAAAGAAACGATTGAGTCTTGATCTTGATATTCACTCACGTACAGATCAAATGAATTGATTAACCCATTGTGTTGACTCAGAGACGAGTGGTATACCAGTTCTTCATCGAGATTCGAGTATGACAACACCTGTGGAGATACAAAAAGATAGACTTCTTGATCGTTATAGTTATGAACGATCTCAAACGTTTCTGGGTACAACTCACACTCATCGAGCTTACCTAAACACTCAGACTGATCTTGTATGCCAACCATTAATTGATCTATGATCTTCTGCTGGTACTCAGCCGACACTGTATTATCATTTAAATAGTCAGATACCTGTGCGATCGCTTTTTTATTATTCGAGTCTAATTTTAACGTGTTAAACGACGTTAAAAATGGGATCGGTGAAGTAAGGGAACCATCTAAGTTACGTATACGGACTGTTGACTCTTTCAATTCAAACAGTTCTTCAAAACCTTCAAGAACATTTTGACTATAACTTGAATACGAATACACAGGCAATAACACTAAAATTGCCATTGTTATGAGTTTGAACCTGAACATTATATATCTACCTCTATATTGAACTCTATCTCACCATTACACCTCTCCGCTTGGCCCGCTGTGATGATATCTTTAAATGACTGAAAACTTAATATAATGTCATGCTCACTATACTTATTGTCTCCATCATTTAAATTGAAATTTGAAAAAGAGACGGATTCACCCTCTGACAAACTTTTCCCGTCAATCGTTAATGTAACGAAATCATCCTGAACATTGCTCACTCCAGAGTAGTCCGTACAAATTGACGTATTTTTTGTTAACGTTGAAATATAAGGAATATCCGAAGACTCAAAAGGTATATCTGTTTCAATTCTTAATGTGGTATTAACATCATCAAATTTTGTTTTGTCTTGATTTGACGTCAACTCCAGAACTGCCGGAATAAATTCAACAGAATTAATTGAATTTGTATAAAGTTTGCCTACATCGAGGCTCGTAGTAATGTAAAGCACTTTGAAATCGGCGTTGGCATTCATACTCATGAAAGCCAATAGTATTAAAACTTTTTTCATATTGACTACCATCGTAGAGAAATAAGGCTCGTAATTACTACGAGCCTTTGAATCGGGAATTTTCTACAAATTAAACAAGGTCAGCCATAACCGTTACTGATGCTTGAACAGTAGTTCCACCTACTTCAGATTCAGGTAATACAGCAGTCTGCTTAACTTTAGTTGAAATAGTTTCTTCACCAGAAACAACATCACCAACGGCTACTGGTGCACCATTTACATTAATCTCAACAGCTTGAGATGGGTTTGCCACACCGTCAAAAGCTACTGATGCATCAACTAGAGTCCAGTTAGCTGAAGCTAATGCACCAACAACAGGAGTAACAGCATCACCATCATTTAAGTGAGACTCAAGTACGATAGTATCTGATTCAAACACACCGTCTGAGCTTGGAGTGATAGTACCGTTAAGCGCTGTTGTATCACCTCCTAGGCCAGTGATGATAAGTGCATCTGATGCGCTAGTTGTTGGAACAACGCCGTTCCATATAACAGTAGCATTTGAAGATGCGTTAGCACCTGCACTTACTGCCATACCCATAAGAAGAACTGATGCTAGTGCGCTTTTTTTGAAGTTAAACATTTTACTTTCCTTTAAAGATTAAATATTTCATAAATTAGTAATCCCGCTCCTGCGTTTAAATTTGTTAACGCTCATCGGTGACAGGACGAAATAAATTATGCGGAACACTGGAAAAGAAATATTGGGCATTTGAAAATTCCATTTGCCGAAAATGCCGATTCGATAAAACCATCAACAGTAAAGCTAGTAATACCTACCTTCGTTTTATCTACATCTATAATAAAAACCTGCCCGATAAGCTATAGTTTAAATTCTAATAAAAGAAGATTGAATTACATAAGCAATCGAACAATACTTACCAGGCGTTGTTAATGATATGGACAC
>NZ_JBFROW010000024.1:0-1412 GCF_041471665.1 Vibrio sp. 10N.261.51.F11
TAATGCCGTTCACTTAAGAGTGAACGGCATTTTTGTTCTTAGCATACCGTTGTGGTCTGGGTTTAACTCTTCTAGGGAATGTCCTTTCCCTTCGCCCTTCAAGTATTAAGCTTTCAGCCATGTTGTGGAACCCCTTTAGCTGACGAGGTATTGCGCCTGGTGTTGAATAAGGTAAGCCTACAAGTAACGCTGATACATGAGCTAACGTGCCGTTAAAACTCAGTTGATAAGGAAGGTAATTTCCCTTTAAATTGAAGCAGAGCTCGACCATCTGATATCGGATTAAATTGTAAGTAAGCAAGATGCCCCATAACTCCTGCTTGACCAGCTCTGGTAAACGACTTCGCAGCGTAAGACGGTTTCCAAGCATGTATTGTTTTTGCTCTCGGTAGCCCAGCTCTATTTCCCAACGATGCTCATAAAGGCCTGCAATATCTTTTGATGGGTAACGCAGGGAGTCCGTCATGGAGGTTAATACTTGGTAGTCTTTTCCTTTAATTTTACGAGTGACAAGTCGAGCGGTTATCGACTTTGGTAAATCAGGCCATAGCTTTCTAGCTCTTGGATTACTGTGTAATTGAACAAGTTTGTCATTTCGCCCTAAAGATTGAACAATGTCATATTGTGTATTTTTCTTGAGGGGGATAAGCCAATGGCGCTCTGAGCCAGAGTCTTGCCATTTATGTAATAAACCTAAAGAATAGAACCCCTTATCGAACATTGTTACGCTATGGTTTGGTGTTGTTTCTATCAGTTTTTCAGCTAATATCATTTCGTTTGTATTGTAATTATCAAATGCACTGGCCGTAATAATGTGACTGCTTAGTTCCATTTGGCAGACCATTCTCACTTGCGGATATTGCGTCCCTTTTTGTCGAGAAAATGCCTTTTCATTTTGCGGGTTATCGGGCGTTCGCCAAACAACGCCATCGACGCCAAGCAGCGTTAATCCATTCCATTGGGGTAACTTTGCACTGTTTAACCATGACGTAGTCATTCGCTCAAAGACCGCTTTAATTGCGTCTTCACCCAACGTCTTTCGACGTTGAGTTAACGCACTCGGTGCGACAAAAGCTTTACCTGTACGGTCGACAATATCAAGTTGGTTCACTAAATCTTTCATGGATTTACTGTTATAGATAGCCATTCCAACAAGCAGCCACACCATGGATTCTAAAGTTAATTTCCTCTTTCTCATCGTGACAGTATCAGTAAGAGAATAGGCTTCGTCGATGAGTTCAATTGGAAGCAAGTCAGACAAAGTCTCAACGCTGCTAGGTTTCCAATCATTAATTATGTTTAGAGCTTGAGAAACATCCATAAAAAAATCCAAGTGCATTAAATACACTTGGATTTTGACAGCTCTGAAGGATCCTTCAACCGATCGCTTTGGCTTTAACTGATCGGCATTA
>NZ_JBFROW010000025.1:0-58697 GCF_041471665.1 Vibrio sp. 10N.261.51.F11
CGCTAATCCGCGATGAACCAAGAAAAAGCCGCTTAGTGATGCTTCACCAAGCGGCTTTTTTAGATCTTATGACGACCGAGTAAGGAGTGCGAAAGCGTGGTGCCATCCACCAGCTCTAGCTCACCACCAACGGGAACACCATGAGCGATACGGCTTGCGTTCACTTCATGGGCATTACATAGCTCAGCAATGTAATGCGCTGTCGCTTCCCCTTCAACTGTTGGGTTAGTCGCTAGGATTACTTCAGAGATATCACCACGACGCAGGCGGTAGTCCAAGACATCGAGACCGATGTCACTTGGACCAATACCATCAAGTGGTGAAAGGTGGCCCATCAATACAAAGTAACGGCCTGAATATTGGCCAGTCGCTTCTATTGCTGCAATGTCTGCAGGGCTTTCTACTACACAGATTTGACCATTTTCCTGACGTTTAGGATTGGTACAAATGTGGCAAGTATCTTCTTCAGTAAAAGTACGGCACTCATTACAGTGACCAATTTCGGTCATTGCTTGGCTAAGAGCTTCAGCCAATTGTAGGCCGCCTTTTCTATCGCGCTGTAACAAATGAAAGGCCATACGCTGCGCCGACTTGGGGCCAACCCCAGGTAGACAACGTAAGGCCTCCATCAAATGCTCCAGCATATGACTGGTACGCATATTTAACCGTTCTAATGTTCAAGTAATAGCCTGTTCAACACAAACCACCACCTGAATTAACCTTTAAGAATAAGTTACTTAGAAAGGCATCTTCATACCTGGTGGAAGTTGCATTCCGCCAGTTACGCTAGCCATTTTCTCTTTTTGAGTTTCTTCAACGCGACGAGCCGCATCGTTGAAAGCAGCAGCGATAAGATCTTCAAGCATCTCTTTATCGTCTTCCATTAGGCTTTCATCGATATCAACACGGCGAACGCTGTGGCTACCAGTGATCGTTACTTTTACAAGGCCAGCACCTGACTCACCTGTAACTTCCATATTTGCGATTTCTTCTTGAAGCTTTTGCATGCGCTCTTGCATTTGCTGGGCTTGCTTCATCATGTTGCCCATACCGCCTTTACCAAACATGTTAATACTCTCTGGTCTAATTGGTTTATTAAAATTAATTAAGCTATACGAGCTTAAATGGGGGTTAAAACAGTGTGATTCAACCCCTCGATGTTCAGTTCTCAGATTTGCTTATCTGGGATGATATGCCGGTCACTAAACAAGAAAACGTTCTAGATAGGACGAACGCTGTCTCTGTCGAGTTCAGCGGCAAAACGTCTTTCAATGAACTGTACGTTGGCATCGTTTTCTAAAGCGGTAAACGCGTCTTTCAACTTACCTTGGTACAACCTTTCTCGTAATTCTAGCGGCGTTTCTCCACCATCACCGATTTCAACACTCAAATGACACTCTTCTCCAAGCACAGTATTGAGAGACTGCAATAATTCACTCTGTGCACGGTCCGTATTCAAGTGAGCTTGGCTCGCTCTTAACGTTAAAGTGATTGATGTGTCGTTTTTAGCAAACACTGAGTTCAATGCTAACTGTTCAACAAGCTTGGCTGTCTCTAGCTTTTGAATCGTGGCGGACCATTCATCTTGAGCAATCGACTCTTGAAGCAATTTATCGACCATTTCTGGTGTCTTAATATGCTCCAACGCACGCTTTATTTGAGTAGGTGTAAGCTCTTTGCTTACCTCTTTCACTACAGGTTTAGACGGTTTCCAGCGATAAGGTTCATTATCGTTGGTCACATTTTCTGTCGAAGAGGATGATAAAGAAGCTGGCGACACCCGCTCAGAACCACCGTGTTGCTGAGCAACTCGATCAAGAACTGAAGTTTTAGCTGGTGTCGCTTTAGCCTTTTTTGGCGCCGAGCCTTTGTTTTCTGTTGCCGAACTGCCTCTACGTTGAGAACGTAATTGGTGGCGTAAACCACTCATAGGCGAAGTTGCACGCGCTGGCTGCTCTTGCGGAGCAGAAGGTGCAGCGCTTGGCTGTTGAACCGGACTCTGGTTTTGATAATTCGTTTGTTGCTGCTGAGGCTGCTCTGCACCGTAGCTTGGACGCTCATCATAAGCAGGAGGCGCGTCATACTGGCTATGCGGGTAATCCTGCTCAGGATAACCTTGGTTGCCTGAATGTTCAGCGTAACCTTGCGAATCTGAATACTGTGCTGGATTCTGCTGCACGGGTGGCTGCTGCATAGCTTGCTGTTGAGGCGCCTGTTGTTGCATCTGAGGCTGTCTCGGAGCTGCCATTGGCGCAGGTTGACTCACTGACTGAGTAACGTTCTGAGCTTGAGCTGCTGGAACTGGCGCTGGGCTTGCCGACTGAGTCGAGATTGCCGTAGCAACCGCTTGTTCAGCTGGTCTAAATGCCAACATGCGTAAAACCACCATCTCAATACCAACGCGAGCGGTTGGCGACAATGGTAAGTCTTCACGACCTTTCAACACGATCTGGTAGTAGAGTTGAATGTCTTGTGGGCTAAGCGCTTTGCTCAGTAGTTCAAGCTTCTCAGCGTCAGGCTGTGCCTTATCTAGTGTGGATGGCAAAGCTTGGAACATCGCAAGACGATGCAGTTGAGTCGCAAGCTGATTCAGCAAACCATCCCACTCGACACCGTTCTCAGCAAGGCTTTGGATACACGCCATCGCTTGCTGTGGCTGCTTACTGCTAATCGCTTCAAGCAAGTGGATAGCTTGGTCGGTATCCAGTGTTCCGAGCATGTGAGCAACAGTATCTGTTACGACATTGCCATTACCCAATGCGATAGCTTGGTCTGTAAGGCTTAGCGCATCACGCATACTGCCATCAGCAGCATGAGCAATCATTCCAAGCGCACGAGATTCAGACGTCACATCTTCTTGTTCAAGAATATGATCGAGCTGCTCGTGAATATTATCAACGCTGATCGGCTTAAGATGGAACTGCAAACAACGCGACAAGATCGTTACTGGAAGCTTCTGTGGATCCGTTGTTGCGAGCAAGAATTTCACATACTCAGGCGGCTCTTCTAAGGTCTTTAGAAGCGCATTAAAGCTGTGCCTAGAAAGCATGTGGACTTCATCGATTAGGTAAACCTTGAAGCGACCACGTGCAGGCTTGTACTGAACATTGTCCAGAAGCTCGCGGGTATCTTCTACCTTAGTTCGTGATGCCGCATCGATCTCGAGCAGGTCAACAAAGCGACCTTCATCGATTTCTTTACAGGTTGCACATTCACCACAAGGTGTTGAGGTAATGCCTGTTTCACAGTTGAGTCCCTTAGCAAACAAACGACCGATGGTTGTTTTACCAACACCTCGTGTACCGCTGAACAGGTATGCGTGGTGCAACCTATTCTGGCTAAGGGCATTCTCTAATGCTGTTAAAACATGGGCTTGACCAACCACTTCTTTGAATTTGGTTGGTCGCCATTTTCGCGCTAACGCAAGATAGCTCATGAATAATTCCGAAAAGGATTAATGACCGTCGAATTCGCAGATGCTAAACACTTCTAGACCTAAGCCTTGTAAGCGCTTGTCACCACCGATTTCTGGAAGGTTAATAACAAATGCAGCGTGTTCTACCACACCACCAAGCTGACGAATCAACTTTGTTGTTGCTTCAATCGTACCGCCCGTTGCTAGCAAGTCATCAACCATAAGCACTTTATCGCCTTCAACGATAGCATCAGTATGGATTTCTAGAGTGTCGGTGCCGTACTCAAGCTCATAAGATTGTGCCACAGTTTGACGAGGCAGCTTGCCCGGCTTACGAACAGGAATGAAGCCAACACCTAGCTCAAGTGCCAAAGGCGCACCAAATAGGAAACCACGAGCTTCAGTACCAACGATCTTAGTAAAGCCCATGTCCTTGTATGTTTCCGCTAGCAGGTCGATAGTCGCTTTGTAAGCTACTGGATCTTCCATCAAGCTTGTTACGTCACGGAACAAAATACCCGCTTTAGGGTAATCAGGAATGCTTTTGATGCTTGCTTTGATCAGAGAGATTTTTTCTGTGTTCATAATCTTATGCACTTCATTAGGCCGCTTTCCAAACTCTCGTTAACGAATCAAACATCAACGCTCGGAATTAAGGAAAGGTACGATTGGTATTCATTGCAACGAGAGTCATAACTCTGATTGCTGAAATAATAAACGCCCGCTATACAAGCAGGCACACTGGCTTAATGGTAGTGATTTTCTTTGCTGTCAGCAACCAACTCATGGGTTGGAAGTCGCATAAACCATGTGAGAAGAATAACAAGTACACAAATTAGGAAAGCCTTGACCCAAATGATAGGGGCAAAGTAGATGGATAACGCAAAACTCAACAAGATAAAGAATACGCCACGCGTTTTAACTTGTTTGGTGACGGCACCGTGTTGATACCAATTGTTCAGCAAAGGACCCAGCGTTTTGTGCTCATGCATCCATTTATGAACTTTCGGATTGCTTCGCATGAAGCATGCGCTGGCAAGAAGGAGAAAAGGAGTGGTTGGCAGAACGGGCAAAACTATCCCTAGAACTGCGAGAAATATACAAAGGCCACCAGCAATATTGAGGCTTAAAACTCGAACGCTAATTGTGGCCTCCTTGAGTTAGCTATCACCAATCGGCGACGACAGCTTAACTAGAATGTTGCGTAACCATTGAATACACGGATCAACGTAAGTGTTGCTGGTAGCAATGGAATCATTAAAAATGCGGCTAAAAATCCTAAAAAGTAGAATACATTAAACGGGTCTTGAAAGTCTTTGTTATCTGCCATGATTGCTTCTTGTTTTTGTTAGTGAAGGTAAGTATCCGGCGAACCAAACCCGCTTTGCTAAATCGACATTTAACAAAAAAGGCATAGCCACACCATTTGCGCAACTATACCTTAATCAATTATTCACAAAAACCGAGGAAATATAGGGTTAATCAGTAGACCCTTGGTGTATGTCTAAACTAAAACTTGCCGCTCCAAGTAGGCTCAACGACAGTTGGCAGCCCTGTTCGATCGGAAGGTCCCGCGTAATAAAGTTCTTCTTGCAGTTCTCACCCAAGCGCTCACCTGCTGCAATATATTGATTCAATTCACCATTCGACCATTGCCCGTCTAGACCCGCAGGCAAAATGGAGATGGTTCCCTCGGCAAGGTCAGCAACACCAAACAAGGCATTCACTGGGGTGGAGCATTTAGAGCAACGAATCCCCTTCTCTAAGATTTCAGCAATATCTTTGAGATCAACATTAAAATCTTTTCTGTTTCTTATGTAATCGTGGAACAGCGCTCTCACTAACAATGTTGTCGCGGAGCCGCCATTATCAGACGACGATGAATCGACGAGGTAAAAAGCAAACTGCCCGTTCATCATCCACGCATAGTCAAACACAAGTGGCATCATCTCTGTTGATTGCAGTAACCGGTAACTGCAACGCCATGAGCCTTGTCGCGTATCTTTCTCTGGAAGCAGCGCATGCAGTAAGTCTTTTGCTGCGCTTGGGTTATCTTGAAGGTAATTCAGGTGCCAATGCAGTTCTTGGTCTTCAGGGATCTCTCCCCCATCATCCACACAGAACCATTGGCTCGAAAAATCTCGTTGGTCTGAAATGTTATCGAACGAATCTGTCAATGTATTCGCAATCGCACTTCCTAGGTGACGGTGATCCTCTAACGGCTTCGCCAAGAAGTCTTTAATACCAAATCGCAAGGCTTTCGCCACGTCAGACATATCATCAGTGCCAGACACAACGATCATAGGCAGTGACGGGTACTCTAAACTAAGCTCTTCCACAAGCTCTATGCCATCAAGTATTGGCATTGATAAGTCACACACAATTAAATCTGGCGCTGAGTCTCTAAGTTTCTGCAAAGCGTCCAGTCCATTTTCAGCCTCAACCACTTTATAACCGACCTTGTCTAGGTACGCGCTGGTTATACGGCGAAAAATAGGATCATCATCAACCAACATCACGCATTTTTGGTTAATTACTTCCTGAGCCGAGGTCATTACTGGCTGACTGTGAGTTTTGTACATAATCTATAACCTCACAAAACTAAGTCGAATTATTATTGTTATCTGTTCTAAGAACTAATATAAAACTTAGTAATAAAATGCTAAATACACAAATTTGCACTCTTTACTGGTAATTCGTGACGAGGGTTGGAATACTTGTAAATAGTGCAACGAGTTGACGTAACGCAAACATTGATCTCACTGTTACGTATAAATTAGATGAGATGAGATTGTAAACAAATGTGTCTGGATTTATGAAATTAGATGATTTAAACCTCTTTCGACTCGTCGTTGAAAATGGGAGCTACACCGCAACATCGCGCAAGACTATGATTCCGGTTGCGACCATCACACGACGCATCCAAGCCTTAGAAGATTCTTTGAACCTTAGGCTTCTCAATAGACACGCGCGTAAACTTTCTTTAACAGAGGCAGGCGAACGTTTCTTCAATGAATGCTCTCCGCTGTTGCAACGTCTCTCTTCTACTGCAGAAGAGTTAACTGACGTGTGCAAAGGCGCTTCCGGTAAGATTCGTATTACGGCACCCTCAAACCTGACCAAGCGCATGATGATGCCAATGTTCAGTGAATTCATGATTCAATACCCTGATATCAATATTGAGCTGATGATGAACAACCAAGCGGATCAGCTGGATCCAACGGAGTGGGACGTAATTTTCCGAGTCGGCCCTCAGCGTGATTCAAGCCTAATCGCTCGAAAAATCAGTGAAGTCAAAGATATTCTTATCGCGAGCCCTGAGTACTTAGCGAAGAACCCAGCTCCAAGCCATGCTGAAGAGCTAGCGAACCATTCGCTACTCAAAGGCTACCCGCTGATTAAGTGGCAGCTGAGTAATTCGAATGAAGAGACGGTGGTGAATAGCGAGAAAGGCCGTTTCAACGCCAATGCGCTTAATGTCGTAAGACAAGCGTGCTCAGAAGGCCTAGGTATCACCCTGATGCCTGACGTGATGATTCGTGAATACATTGAAGATGGCAGCTTAGTGCAAGTCTTAGAAGACTGGAGCGCTAACCCTCGTGATATTTACATGCTTTATAACCACAAAGACCATATACCAGAGAAAGTGAGATTGTTTATTGATTTTGTGATCGCATACCACATTCATTAAGGTCAATCCCCTTCTCTATAAAAAAAAACCAGAGCCGATGCTCTGGTTTTTTATTTTCTGTATCGCTAGCGAAACTCTGTATGACTAACGAAACGCTAGTTAAGCGCCTTCGTTGTGTAACTCTAAGTTAGCAAGATCTTGTTGAATCTCACGCTGAACCTTTGAGTCGTCATTACGCAAAGAGTCTAGGAAATCTAGGTACACTTGGTCGATATCGCCCGTTACATACTCGCCGTTAAATACAGAAGTATCAAAACGAGAGATGTCTTGATTGCCCATGCCCACTGCAGAAATCAGATCTGGTAGCGTTTGGAAAATCAAGGCGTCTGCGCCAATCTGCTTACAAATCGTTTCGTTATCACGACCATGAGCAATCAACTCTGTCGCGCTCGGCATATCAATGCCGTAAACGTTAGGGAAGCGAACCTCTGGAGCAGCTGAAACCATGAAGACCTTATTTGCGCCAGAATCACGAGCCATCTCAATGATCTGCTCTGATGTTGTGCCGCGAACGATAGAATCGTCAACCAGAAGAACGTTCTTACCTTTAAACTCAGAGCGAATTGCGTTGAGCTTACGGCGAACCGACTTCTTACGTTGTTGCTGACCTGGCATGATGAATGTGCGGCCAACATAGCGGTTTTTCACGAAACCTTGACGGTATGGCTTATTGATCGCTTGAGCGATTCGTAGCGCAATATCGTTTGATGTTTCAGGGATTGGAATAACTACATCAATGTCTAAGTCTGCGTACTCTTCTTTAATACGCATACCAAGCATCTCACCCATCTCAACGCGTGCGCTGTAAACCGAGATTTTGTCGATGAATGAATCTGGGCGTGCAAAGTATACAAACTCAAAGATACATGGGTTTAGTTGTGGGTTGTCTGCGCATTGCTTAGTGAAAAGCTCACCGTCAAACGTTGCGTAGATAGCTTCACCTGGTGCTACGTCGCGCATGAAGTCGAAACCAACAGCATCGAGTGCTACCGATTCAGACGCAACCATGTACTCTGTTTTACCTTGAACTTCACGCTTACCAAGACACAATGGACGAATACCATGTGGGTCACGGAATGCGATCATACCGTGGCCGATGATCATCGCCGTTACGGCGTAAGCACCACGAATTGTACGATGCACATTTGCCACAGCGCGGAAAACGTCATCTGAAGTTACGTTACCTTTAACAGTATCGATCTCATGAGCTAATACGTTCAGTAGAACTTCAGAGTCAGAGGTTGTGTTTACATGACGACGGTCTTTTTCGAACAACTTCTCACGAACTTCGTTTGCGTTCGTCAGGTTACCGTTGTGCGCCAACGTAATGCCAAAAGGAGAGTTTACGTAGAAAGGCTGAGCTTCAGACGCACTTGAACTACCCGCAGTAGGATAACGAACATGGCCAATACCAACTTCACCTTGTAGGCGCTGCATGTGTTTTGCTTCAAAAACATCTTTTACTAAACCGTTCGCCTTACGCAGACGGAAACGATTGCTTTCTATGGTACAAATACCAGCGGCATCTTGGCCACGATGCTGCAATACCGTTAAAGCGTCATAAATAGACTGGTTTACAGGTGTTGAACCCACGATTCCAACAATACCACACATGTCCTAATCCTCGATTTTTCGACATTAACTGGCGCTAGAGCGCGCCAGATAAGAAACTAGATGTTGCTTGTAAATGCTCGAAGAACGGCGCAATGATTCGACTAAATTCTGGAACCAATTGCGAATTCTTCCACCACTCAGAACTTGGGAATGCAGTAAACGCATCCATGAAAAACAACACTGCAGAAACAATCAAAACACCACGTAAGCCACCAAAGACGACACCGAGGATTCTGTCTGTACCTGACAGGCCTGTTTTCTGAACTAGTTGACCGATGACATAGTTAACTAAGGCACCCACAACTAACGTTGCAACAAACAATGCTGCTATCGCAGTTCCGTTTCGAAACATCTCATCTTCGATATTGGTGAAGTACATCGCTAATTTAGCGTAGTACTGGCTAGCAATAAAAAATGCTCCAAACCAAATAACGAGTGACAAGGCTTCTTTAGCGAAACCACGAACTAAACTGATCACGGCAGAGAAGCCGATCACGCCTAAAATGACAAAATCTAACCAATTCATGAATTCTTCATCTTAAGTTGGCGCGCATTTTAACAGAAAAAATGCTGACGCAAACGTTTTCTTATGGATTTAACGGTTTAAATTTGAGCAACTGGCCTTTTGAACCCGTAATTTTTTCTAATTCCTTAATTTGTCGCTCAAGTTTGGATTTAGAGACATCCGGGCCAATAATTACTCGCGTAAAAGTTTTTTCTTGCTTGGTGTGAGCCTGATAACCGCGCTTTTGCAGATCCTTAACAACGTTTTTTGCGTTGTCAGCATTCTTCAAAGCCATCAATTGAATAATCCAAGCACTGTCTTGGTATTCATTTTTTTCAGGTACCGGCTTAACCACAACTGCCACTTTGTCTGCTTCTTTATCATTAGAAGAAGACGCGGTTTGCGTGTTTGAATTATCAGTACGACCACTTTCAACCACTTGCTCAACCGGAGAATCCGGTAGCGCTATCTGATCTTCAACGGGATCGAGTACTTCAAACACTTCAACATTACTATCAAGCTCAGGCTTAATTGGAATGCTTGCAAACTCTTCTTTGTAGTGGAGCTTCTTACCATCTAGTACATCGGGCAATACAATCACGCCAATGGCCACTAAAATGATGGTGCCGACTAACCGGCTTTGGAATTTACTTGCCATTTAGTTTCCTTTTTTCTGCCAATGCTCCAACACTTCACCCACTGTATGGAAAGAACCGACAACCAACACAACATCGTCACCTTTAACAGAAGCTAAAGCCGCTTCAAACGCTACAACAGGGTTTGAATACCGCTCTACACCTTCAGGTAAGCTTTGACACAATTCAGCGGCTGTTGCGGCTCGTGGGCCGTTCAGCGAAGCTGGGTACCAATGTGTTGTTATTGGAGCTAATACTTCCAATGTCGCGGGGATATCTTTGTCATGAAGCATGGCGACTACAACGTGTAAATTTTTGCCTGCATACTTCTTCGCGACTTGCTGCGCAAAGTACTCAGCAGAATGCGGGTTGTGTGCTACATCAAGCACAATCACCGGTTGTTCGCTAATTTGCTGCATACGCCCAGGAAGCTGCGCATTCTTCATGCCGTTAACCACGTTCACGTCGCTAATACTAAGCTCTGATGTGCCCAATGCCATCAACGCTGTTGCAGCGTTAGGTAACGGCAGGCTTGGAATAGGTAGCGATTCTAGTTGGAATGCACCACTGCGCCAGTTCCACGTATCACCGTCAACATCATAAGTGTATTGAATACCGACTTGGTAGAACTCAGCCTTAATGTCATCAGCGTGCGCTGCAACCGTAGCCGGTGGCTTGGGTTGACCACAGATAGCGGGTTTACCGCTACGATAAATGCCCGCTTTCTCAAAACCAATCACATTGATGTCATCACCTAGCCAGTCAACATGGTCGACAGCCAAACTAGTAATCACAGAAACATCATGCTCAACGATATTGGTCGCGTCTAAACGCCCGCCTAAACCCACTTCTAAAAGCACAACATCAACCGCTTCAGTTTGAAATGCACGTAACGCCGCTAAAGTGCCATATTCGAAAAAACTCAGGCTGATTTCGCCACGCTCTTTCTCAATGAAATCGAAAGACTGAACCATCTTTTCATCAGATAGATCTTGGCCGTTGATACGAACACGTTCGTTATAGCGAATTAAGTGAGGAGAGCTGTAGACACCAACTGAGTAACCAGCGTCCAATAGAATCGCTTCCATCAGTGCACATGTTGAGCCTTTGCCATTGGTTCCGGCAACAGTAATAACATGTTGAGCAGGTTTGGTGAGGTTTGCCTTAGAGGCGACGGCCTGAACTCGGTCTAATCCAAGATCAATAGCGCTTGTGTGGATGTTTGATAAATAATCAAGCCACATCTCCAAAGAGGATGTGGCTTGAGGAATAGGTTGTTGACTCATCTAACTCATAACCATAATTAAGTTGGTTTGTTAGAAGGTACTTTACCCTTTTTCTGGCGCTTCTGGTACTTCATAAGTAGCTTCATTCGGTGAATCGTTCACAGAAACTACTAATGGTGAAGGCTGGTTGGTCATTTTAGCAACAAGGCTTGCAACGCGCTGACGCATCTCACGACGGTCAACAATCATGTCGATAGCACCGTGGTCTAGTAGGAACTCACTGCGTTGGAAACCTTCAGGAAGGTCTTCACGTACCGTTTGTTCGATTACACGACGTCCAGCAAAACCGATCAGTGCTTTTGGTTCACCAATATTGATATCGCCAAGCATTGCCAAACTTGCAGAAACACCACCCATTGTTGGATCAGTCATAACTGAAACAAACGGTAGGCCTTTCGCAGATAAACGCTCAAGCGCAGCACTGGTTTTCGCCATTTGCATTAGAGACATCAATGCCTCTTGCATACGAGCACCACCACTTGCAGAGAAACACACTAAACCACAGTTGTTCTCGATAGCAGCATCTACCGCTTTCACGAAACGAGCACCAACAACAGAACCCATTGAGCCGCCCATGAATGAGAATTCAAAAGCACACGCTACGATAGGTAAACCCAATAGTTCGCCTTTCATTGCAACTAATGCGTCTGTTTCACCACTGTTCTTTTGAGCAGCAGAGATACGTTCTTTGTAACGCTTAGAGTCTTTAAACTTCAGCTTGTCTTGTGGCTCAAGATCAGCACCTAGTTCAACACGCTCACCTTTGTCTAGGAATGTATCCAGACGACGACGTGCTTTCATGCGCATGTGATGGTCACATTTTGGACATACTTCTAGGTTACGCTCTAGTTCAGCATGGTACAGAACCTGCTCACAAGAAGTACATTTCGTCCAAACACCCTCAGGGATAGACGCTTTACGAGATGTTACGATGTTGCTTTTTTCTAAAATCTTTTCAAGCCAACTCATGGAAGACCTTTTTGTTTCGATTCTTCCGCTTGATTGCGAAAGAAATAAATTTGGGAATTATGCGTGGGAATTAAAGCACATAAAACAGCGACTGTAGATAAAAAACTGGTTGTACCTATTTTCTGGGACTATCTTACGCACTAAACCGTAATAATTTTTGAACCTAAGTCTCACATTTAGTTCAAATTATCCGGTAAAAATAGAGGACCAATTGGCTCTCGTGGTAGCTCAAAATGTTCAGGATAATCAACATCCACCAGATACAAACCTTCCGCTTTTGCAGTTGCGCCGGCTACTTTTCGATCTTTAGCTTCTAAAAGCCACTGGATCCACTCTGGTTTCTGCTCACCTTTACCTACGGCAATAAGGCTACCCGTAATATTCCTCACCATGTGGTGAACAAACGCATTCGCTTTAATATCGATCACAATGTAGTGTCCATGACGAGTCACGTTCAAGTGAATCATGTTTCTCCATGGGCTACGAGATTGACAGTGTGTTGCCCTGAACGAAGTGAAGTCATTCTCACCAAGTAAGTACTGACCCGCTTCATGCATTTTTTTCTCATCAAGATGACCATGATAATGGCTCACACCTGAATTCAAAATGCCTGGGCGTAGTGCATGGTTAAAGATAATGTAGCGATAACGGCGGGCAGTAGCCGAGAAACGAGCATGGAAATCCTCATTCACTTCTGTCGCCCAACGAACCGCAATATCTTTTGGCATGTTGGCATTCGCGCCCATTGTCCATGCCACCATTTTACGATCGACATTAGTTTCAAAGTGAACGACTTGTCCCGTACCGTGAACACCGGCATCTGTACGACCTGCGCACATAACTTCTACAGGGTGATTCGCGACAACTGAAAGAGCCTTTTCCAATTCTTCTTGGACACTTTTCACGTCTCGTTGGCGCTGCCAACCAAAGTAGTGGGTACCGTTATATTCAATACCTAAAGCAATTTTCATGTTCTTGTTCTCTTTGAAAATGGGCGAGAAGTATATACGGAAATCAGTGCTAGCCCAAATAGGATGGGGCTAAAACTTCAATAAACAATCAGCATCGACCGAGACGATGCTGTTGAAAAACCAAATGAAACGATAGCGCTCTGTATCGCCTTAAAATAAAGGGTAGCCAACGCTACCCTTTCTGATTTGTAAATTTATCGACCGTTTAACGTATCGATAAGATTTTTTGCCTCTCGACGAATATCATCGCTGCCGTCAACGATTGCCTCTTCTAGAAGCTTAATTGCCCCTTGCGAGTCACTCATCTCGATGTAGATTTTGGCCAAATCAAGCTTACCCGCAGCTTCTGCATTGCTGTCGACATCATAATTGCCAATATCACCGATAACATCAGGGAATTCGTTAAGACCCACATCCAGTTTAAGCTCTTCATCGTCTGGATTAATGACTTCTTCACCTTCTTGCTCGACTTGAGCCATTAGCTCATCAATCGTCATGTACTGCTTATCACGACTGTTGCCTGATTCGGTTAGATTGTCTTGTTCAGCCCAATTCTCTTCTTTGATTTTCGGTTCAGCTTGCTGTTCAGCCGATGCCCAAATCTCTTGTTGGTCATCAGGCACATCATTATGCATGCTCGATTGTTGTTCTGGCGCTAGGTTAAAGCCTTTCCAGTCTTCGCCGCCGACTTCAAGCATGGCGTCAATATCTAACCCTGCGCTATCAATCGAAGTTGCGTCCAATGGCTTATCGAACATGTTGTCGACAGAGTCTTGAACATCTTCAGAAAGCAACTCAGCTAATGCTGTCTCATCAAAGTCATCAAAGCCTTCTAGTGGCTCGTCTTGAACCGCTGCAGGCGTTGAGTTTGGCTCTGAAGCCGCGCTCAGTGATTGTTCTGGCTGTGCAAAACCAGCCGGTTCAGAGTCTTCAGCACTCGAGAAATCATCAGCCTGACTATAGCTCTGCGGATTTGAGAACAGATCATGCAACGCATCTTGCTCTTCGCCTTGTGGGCTGAAAGAAGTCAGTGGTGTTGGCTTCTCAGCAAACGCATCAGAGATGGCTTCATCTTCACCATATTCCGGTAAATCAAACTCATCGAACTCTACGCCTTGGGCTTCCGCCACCGGCTCGGCATTGCTTTGCTCAATATCATCTAAAACAGAGTCTGCTTTTGCGCTTTCTTCATCGTACTCCGGAAGATCAAGGTCATCGAACTCGAACTTCTCTGTGTCAGGCGCTAAGTCTTGCTCTAACTGTGCTTCATCTGGTTCACTCACCACTTCCGCTAACGCATCGTCTTCACCAAACTCTGGTAGTTCGAAGTCATCAAGCGAGAATTCTTCTTCGCTTTCTGGTTTCGCAGTTTCAACTTGTGGTGCAGCATCTAACTGAGGCTCAGCGGTAGGTTGCGATTCAACACTTGATTGAGAGTCTATAGCAGGCGTTGCTGGCTCTGTTGTTGATTCAGCATCAGCTTCCGCTAGTGCGTCTTCTTCACTAAACTCTGGTAAGTCGAAATCATCAAACGAAAACTCTTCGTCGTCTTGCGCCTGAGCTATAACTTGGGCTTCAGTTTGAGGCTCAACACTTGGTTGAGCATCAATAGCTGGCGTTACTGGTTCTGGTGTTGATTCAGCATCAGCTTCCGCTAGTGCATCTTCTTCATTAAACTCTGGCAATTCGAAGTCATCAAACGAGAATTCTTCTTCGCCTTCTTGTCCTAGAACTTCAGCTTGTTCTGCTACTTCCGCTTGTGGTGTAGCTTCAACTTTCGGTTCAGCGACAGGTGTCACTAGCTCTGGTGTTACGTCAGTTTCCGCTAATGCTTCTGGTTCAGACGCCTCATCTTCAATCAGCCAATCATCGTCTTCTGGCACACCAAATTCATTTGGAATGATCTCTGGCATGTTTGCAGCACGAACTGGCTCTGGCTCTGGCTCTGGCTCTGGCTCTGGCTCTGGCAAGGATTCAACGACATCTTCAAGCTGATCGCTACCTTGGATTTTCGGTTCAAAGTCAAAATCAGAGTCAATGTTCGCTGGCGACTCTACATCGTCGATGGCTTCAGCTAACCAGTCTTCAACCGTTTCTTCTTCATCTTCAGAGATATCGTTCAAAGACGATGGCGAAGCTTGCTCTTGTACGTCGGCTTCTTTCGGCTCTGGTTCTTGTTGTGCGGTTTCTTCTTTAACTCGCTCTTCAAAATCTGGTTTGTCAAAATCAGAATTCTCAGATAACAGCGAGTCGATATCCAGTTCATCATCTTCAACCGATGATGCGGTTTCTTGCGCTGATACTTCGTCGCTGTCTAAAAGAGACGCTTGCTCTGGTTCAACCGTATTGTCAATTGATGGTTCAACAGGCTCTTCTATTGCTGGCAACAAATCATTGTCATCAGAAGTCATTAACTCATCAATCAACGCTTCGTCTGTTGTTTCTAGCGAGTCATCAAGCAAAGCATCCGTTGCCGGTGCGACACCGAACAAATCATCGATAAAACCATCACGATTAAAGGCTTCATCATTTTCTGGCTTAATGTCAGAACTTTCTTGAGTCATTTCAGAATCTAACGATTCATCAGTAACGACTTCAGGTCGTGGTGTTTCACTAATGTCCGGATCTTGCTTAGGCTCACCTTCAGAGGTTAACGGAGTAAGCTCAACGTCTGAGTCCTTTTCAGGCTCCTCATTGGCGTTGTCCAAACCAAAGGCTGCGTCTAACTCTTTATCAAACGTCTTATCTTCAGATTCAAGCTCGTCTTCAATGCCACTTGTCAGTAAGTCATCAAATGGGTCTAGAGATTCTGATTTTGATGCATCCGCTAAAAGCTCATCATCTGACAATTCACTATCAAGGAAATCATCCAATAAGTCGGTACTTTCGGCGTCGAGTTCGAAATCATCGTCGTCAGAGTCACCTATTAATTCATCCAAGGTTTCCGTGCTGTCTTCTGCGATGTTGAGGTCATCATCGGTCGATAAACCAGAAAGCTCTTCAAGCTCAGACAGAGAATCAAAGCCAAGAGGTTCGCTTTCAGACTCATCATCCGAATCGTCCCCTAGCATCTCATCAAGAAGGTCTGTCGAGTTACTTAGGTCTACGTCATCGCCTGCCAGTTGCTCATCAAGCAGATCAACGCTGTCTTGAGGTTCTTCATTTACGATGGGCTTATCGAACTGAGACAGAATGTTTTCGATATCATCATCAGACGCCAAACCACTGTTTAGGTTAGTGGCAATCTCATCGTCGCTATCGAGGTTGAAAGGGTCATTCGCTTGATCGTTCTGAGCAGCAACTTGGGCAAAGATGTCATCAATATCATCATTCGCTGTCGGTGAAGCTGGCTCAGGGGACTGTTGTTCAGAGATTAGAGCATCAATATCAAAATCGTCATTGCTCAAATCAACAGGCTTAGTCTCACTTTGTTGCTCAGAGATAAGCGCATCGATGTCAAAATCATCGCTTGCTGGTGTTTCAGTGCTAGAAGGCGAATCACTTTGCTCTTCCGAAATCAGAGCATCAATATCGAAGCTGTCGTCATCTTCGTCATCAAGAGCAAACAGATCATCTAATAAAGATTGGTCTAGCTCGTTGGAACCGAGATCTTCAGTTTCAGACTCTTGAGATAGTAAAGCTTCAATGTCATCAGCAGACATTGCGTTATCATCAGAAAGATCAAAGTCGACATCATCAGTATCGACGGCGCTTTCCGCTGTTTTGTCTAGCGCACGTTCCATCTCTTCAAGGCCAAGCGCTTTCTCTTCGCCATTAACACTAATGCCGTTGCTGCTGTCTAAATCTAGATCGTCGAAGTTGGTGTCTAAATCACCGTTTTCGCCAATGCTAGCAAATGGGTCATCGTCTTCACCATCTAGATTGAAATCGAGATCAGATTCATCTAAACCAGCAAAGACATCATCCTCTTCGGCTAGCGCTTGATCGTCAAACAGCTTGTTGGCGTCATCTTCCGTACCAAACAAGTCATCATCTAAAGACAGCTCGTTAAGGTCGTCCATCTCGTCGCCCAATGTAATAGGTGCAACGGTACTTGGTTCTGGCTGGAGCGGTTGTTCTTGAGTCGTCTGCTGTTGCTCATCATTTTTAGAACGACGGCCTAACAGCATCACAACGATCAAACCAATGAGCAGACCTGGAATAATCGCAAGAGCCGCCACTAACCAACCATTCGATAACAGTTCGTCCATGACACTTGGTGCCATCTTTTCAATTTCGGCGTTCTTTCTGCGCTCTTCATCAAGCAGCTTTTCCACTTCGCTACGAATGCGGTCTTCATCACTGAGCTCTGTTTTTAGCTCATCCACTTCCGATTGAACATTCGATAACATCAAACGAAGTTGGTGATTTTTCTCTTCAAGTGACAGCAGTTCAGTTTCTGAAAGCTCTAGCTGCTTCTCTAACTTGTTCATCTCTTGGGTTGGTGCAGATTGAGCTAGAGATGATTGAGTTGGAGACAATGGCTTTTTAGCAGTTTCAGTAGTGCTTACTTGCTTAGCAGGAGTAACATTTTTTGCATCAGAACTCGGCGCTTTGGGTTTTGAAGCGACAGGCTTACTTGCAGGAGCATCAAGCTTAGCAAGATGTGAGTTCATGATGTTGATAGCTTGCTGCGTCGAGCTTGCACGTGCTTGCTCTAAAGAAGGCACGCGTAGATTGCTCGCAGGCAGCAGGCTATGGATATTCTGGTTTTCAAACGCTTGTGGGTTTAAGCGATAAATAGCCAACAGAGTTTGTTGGACTGAAACGGAGTTATCAGGGCGTAACTTTGAGGCAATAGACCACAATGTTTCTGAGCCGCGAGTTGGACCATAGAAACGTGAAGGCTCAGCGCTATTTGATTGCGCTCTTTGAAGTGGTTCTGAAAACGTAGGCGCTGATTGTATCTGGCCATTAGGCCCTACAACTCGAATGGAATCTGCACGAACAACGGAAATCTGAGTCGCAATGATAAAGGCAAAAGGCATTAACCACGGCTTGAAAATTTGAAACATAAAAGGCTCAGCTAGGTGCTTAAATTCGGAAAAGTGATGATCTATTAAATATATCGGATAAATGACGTAAAACTATAGAGATGAAAACAAAAAATGTGTTGCAGCAACAATATTCGCAGCAATTTCACACAATTTGACTAACAATATTTTTAATCGATTAAAAAAGCCCCACTAAAGAGTGAGGCTTTTTTATCAAAGCAATAAAGCTTAGAAGTAATCGCGAATCAGAACTTCAGCGATTTGAACTGCGTTTGTTGCTGCGCCTTTACGAACGTTATCAGCGACAACCCACATGTTTACGCCACTGTGATGGCTGATGTCGTTACGAATACGACCAACCATTACGTGGTCTTTACCACCTGCATCACGAACTTGAGTTGGGAAGTCTAGCGCTTGGAATACTTCAACACCTTCTGTGTTCTCTAGAAGCTGAACCACTTGCTCTGCACCGATTGGTGCGCGAGTTTCAATGTGTAGAGATTCTGCGTGACCGTAAAATACTGGTACGCGGACACAAGTCGGGTTCACTGTGATTGAAGAGTCAGCAAAGATTTTTTGAGTTTCCCAAACCATCTTCATCTCTTCACGCGTGTAGCCGTTCTCTGTAAATTCATCGATTTGAGGAATACAGTTGAAAGCGATTTGTTGTGAGAACGCTGAGTTTTCAGCTGGCATACCGTTAAGAAGCTTAGCCGTTTGACCCGCTAGCTCATCGATACCTGGCTTACCTGCACCAGACACAGATTGGTAAGTTGAAACGTTAATACGCTCAAGGCCCACTTCATCGTGAATTGGTTTTAGCGCTACTACCATTTGGATAGTCGAGCAGTTAGGGTTCGCGATGATGTTACGGTTACGGAACTCAGCAATCGCTTCAGGGTTCACTTCAGGCACAACCAGAGGAACATCGTATTCGTAACGGAAGCGTGATGTGTTATCGATGACAACCACACCTTCATCAGCCGCAATTGGAGCCCAACGCTCTGAAAGCTCGCTACCTGCAGAGAAAAACGCAATATGTACTTGAGACCAATCGAAGTCTTCTACGTTTTGTACTTGTATTGTTTTGCCGTTAAAACGGGAAGTTTTGCCTTCACTACGTTCACTTGCTAGTAAGTGCATTTCACCGACAGGGAATTTACGCTCTTTAAGTACTTCAAGAATGGTTTCACCAACCGCACCAGTCGCACCTAAAATAGCAATATTAAATTCTTGGCTCATTGTTTCTCTCTTTTATAAAGTTGGCTTTACCATAAAACCGAGTTTAGATAACGGCGTTAAATTACAAGATTCGTCGCCCGTTAACTCGACTGCACTGTACTCTCTGCGGTCCCAATATTCTTTACGCATCTTGTCAAAAGAACCCGGCGTAACGATATTGCGACGGAATAAGGCGTCGTCTTTGCGCACATCATAGATCAACTGAGTCAAATTGTGCAGTGTTGCTTCATCCCAAGCTCTATCTAATTTCATTTGAGGTACAGGCGCTGTCGGCAATAAGTCGCTTGCATACGCACGCTGTTCAGTACCTAAAAATTCACAATAACTGTTGAAGATCATCGTGGTACCACGCGCTTTACCTTCTAAACCGTAGCCCGCTACGTGAGGCGTTGCAAAAGCGAGTAACGGAAGAAGCTCAAAGTCGACTTCAGGTTCAAACTCAAACACATCAAGCACTGCAGTGAAACCATCGGCTTTTTGCAGGCGAGCTTTTAGCGCTTGGTTATCAACCACAGGACCGCGAGCTGCATTAATCAGGATTTGATCAGCACGTAAGTTGTTCAGCACTTGCTCACTGATCAAGTGATGCGTTGGATACTCACCCGTCTTAGTGATTGGCGTGTGTAATGTAATAACGTCTGATTGTTCAAGCAAAGTCTCTAACTCAGTAAATTCGCGCGTATCACCCTCTTGCTGTTTTAGAGGGTCGTTCAGCAGAACTTTGATACCAATACCTTCAAGGCACTTCGCTAAGTAACTGCCCACTTGACCACAGCCGATAATACCAACCGTTTTATCAAAAACAGAAAAGCCTTGTTGCTGCGCAAGCACCATCATCGCACTGAACGCGTACTCAGCAACACCCACCTTGTTACAACCAGGTGCCGCAGTAAAGAAAATGCCACGCTCTTTCATCAACTCTTGGTCAACGTGATCCATGCCAGCCGTCGCAGTACCAACAAACTTCAGCTTATTGGCTTTGCTGATCAATGACTCGTTTACCTTGGTAACAGAGCGAATCATCAATGCGTCTACGTCAACTAGGTCGTCAGCTGTTAATGTGCGACCAGACTTCATTGTCACTTCCCCTAGCTGGCTAAAAAGCGCTTCAGCGTAAGGCATATTTTCGTCGATTAAGATTTTCATTTGGCGAGTACTTTTGTTGGGGTCTATCGACCTAAATGTGAATTGAAATGATTGTGCAAAATTCCACACACGGTGTCGAGTAGCAATTGGAATACATTATAAATAAAGGGCTGAATCACCTAACCTTGGCAGACAAGAACCGAAACCAGAGTGAACACCCAAGATCAAACGGCTAAAACGAAAAATGCCCGATTGAATAAACAATCGGGCAAACATCCAGAACAAAAGGATCCTATCTCGCTCTCCAGGAGACAGAGTCTTGCGTCTGTTCAACCAGTACTAACCAAAGTCAGTACTGGTCAAGCTCTGGAAACCTTTCAATCTCTAAACCCAGATTTAAAAACTATGTTCAAAAAACACGTTTACCAACCTGCGTCTAAAAACTTTGTTCTGATGGTCATTATTACTGGGTGACCTGTGCGTGTTGAATCGGCACTAGCGCAACCCTTTAACGATTAACCTTGTCTCTGTAACTCAAGCTTAAGTTAAGCTTGGTACTTTTTGATTACTAGCGTTGCGTTCGTACCGCCGAAACCAAAACTGTTAGACATAACTGTAGTTAGCTCTTGATCACGAGCTTCAGTTACGATGTCTAGGCCAGCAGCAGCTTCGTCTAGGTTCGAAACGTTAATGCTTGGAGCGATAAAGCCGTTATCTAGCATTAGCGTTGAGTAAATAGCTTCGTGTACGCCAGCAGCACCTAGAGCGTGACCTGTCATCGCTTTAGTTGCAGAAATTGCTGGGCTGTTGCCACCAAATACTTCTTGGATAGCGCCTAGCTCTTTAACGTCGCCAACTGGAGTTGAAGTACCGTGAGTGTTCACGTAATCAACGCCATCAACGTTTTGCATCGCCATCTTCATACAACGAACCGCACCTTCACCAGAAGGAGCAACCATGTCGTAGCCATCTGAAGTTGCGCCGTAGCCTACGATTTCACCGTAGATTTTTGCGCCACGAGCAACAGCGTGCTCAAGCTCTTCGATAACTAACATGCCGCCGCCACCAGAGATAACGAAACCATCACGGTCTGCATCGTAGGTACGAGAAGCCAGCTCTGGCGTATCGTTGTACTTAGTAGAAAGTGCGCCCATTGCGTCGAACATCATAGTCAGAGACCAATCCAGTTCTTCACCGCCACCAGCGAATACAACGTCTTGCTTACCAAGTTGGATAAGCTCCATTGCGTGACCAATACAGTGTGCAGATGTCGCACATGCAGAGCTCATAGAGTAGTTCACACCACGGATTTTGAAAGGAGTTGCTAGACAAGCAGAAACCGTAGAAGCCATTGTACGTGGAACCATGTATGGACCAACGCGCTTCACGCCTTTCTCACGGATGATGTCTACCGCGTTTACTTGGTTTAGAGATGAAGCACCACCTGAACCCGCAACGATACCCGTGCGGTCATTAGATACTTGATCTTCAGTTAAGCCAGAATCAGCAATTGCTTGCTCCATTGAAAGATAAGCGAATGCCGCTGCATCACCCATAAAGCGCATTTTTTTGCGATCGATATGGTCAGCAGGGTTCATTTTTAGGTTACCCCATACTTGAGAGCGCAAGCCATTTTCCTTGAACTGCTCTGAAGCGGTAATACCAGATTTACCCTCTTTCAGTGATGCTAAAACTTCTTCGACGTTGTTACCGATACTTGAAACAATACCCATACCGGTGATTACGACTCGTTTCATGTGACATTCCTATAATTCTAAATTCAGCTAGATGATAACTAAGAAGCCTAACAAAAGTGGTCAGCTTTCCTAGAAATTCGTACAATCCCTACCAACATATCGCTTCAAATCACAAAATGATAGATTTTATGACTTCAATTACTAATGCAGAACTGGAATGGAATGAGTCTGGCACGCCAGTTTCAGACCAATTTGACGACGTTTACTTCTCCAATGTTAACGGTTTAGAAGAAACTCGCTACGTCTTTTTAAAGCAAAACCACCTTCCAGAGCGTTGGCTTGAACATGAACAACGCCGCTTTGTGATTGCTGAAACCGGCTTTGGCACAGGTTTGAACTTTCTTGCAGTTTGGCAATGGTTCGATGCTTTTCTTAAAGATAACCCACAAGCGATGACCAAAGAGTTACATTTCATCAGTTTTGAAAAATATCCTTTAAATAAAGAGGATCTCATCAAAGCACACCAATCGTGGCCAGAATTAGCCGAGTATGCGACGCAACTCCAAGAACACTACCCTATTGCTCTACCTGAATGTCACCGCATTGTGCTGGGCGACGGTGCAATCACGCTTGATTTGTGGTTTGGCGATATTAAAGATTGCATGCCCAACGTACCAACCCCGCGTGAAGGTTTGGTTGATGCTTGGTTCTTAGACGGTTTTGCTCCGAGCAAGAACCCAGAGATGTGGAATCAAAACCTATTCAACGGCATGGCTAAGCTCGCTAAGCAAGATTGTAGCTGCGCCACCTTCACCGCTGCTGGCTTTGTTCGCCGTGGCTTAATTGAAGCTGGCTTTGAAATGAAAAAGGTCAAAGGCTTTGGTACTAAGCGAGAAATGATCGCCGGCCGACTTGGCGAAAAGCACGCTCACACCAACATCAAACCTTGGTATGGCCTCGCTCAACACACTGAATCCCAAGACATTGCGATCATTGGTGGTGGTGTCGCCAGTGCTGCATTAGCCAAAACGCTAAGCCGTCGTGGTAAAAACATCACCCTTTATTGTGAACATCCACAAGCTGCGGGCAATGCCTCAGGTAACAACCAAGGTGCGATTTACCCGCTATTAAGCGAAGCGACCTCGAACGTGTCTCGCGTGTTTGGCCCGGGATTACTGTTTGCTCGTCAATTTATTAATCAAGCGGCTCAGTCTATTCAATTTGATCACAGTTGGTGTGGCGTGAACATCTTGATGTGGGATCAAGGCTCCACTAAAAAGCTCAACCGCATGTTGGAAGGCAACTTCCACACCGACCTGATTCAGCGTTTATCGCCAGAGCAAGCCAACGAAAAGATTGGCTTACCCGTCGATAAAGAGAGTGTTTACTTTCCGCTGGGTGGTTGGCTAAGCCCTCTTCAACTGACTCAAGGCTTGATTGGCAAGCTAGAAGAGAGCAACCAAGTGAGCGCACACTATCAACATCAAGTAACGCAACTTGAGTGGCTCGAAGCTGAACAACAATGGTTACTGACGATTGAGGCACCTCAAGGTGAGATTCAAACTAAGCACGACCAAGTAGTTGTCGCAAACGGACACAAGTTCACTCAGTTTGAACAAACTCAGCCAGTACCACTGACTCCGGTTAAAGGCCAAGTGAGCCATATTCCGACCACGGAAAATCTCAGCCAGCTAAAAACCGTGTTGTGCTTTGATGGCTATTTGACGCCACAGAACCCCAACAATGGTCATCACTGTATTGGTGCGAACTACGACAAAACCAATATCGACCAAGAATTTGATATTGAGGTTCAGCAGCACAATGGCGAGCGCCTACATGGGTCACTACCAGACCAAGCATGGACAAAAGATGTCGATACCAGTGACAACTTAGCGCGCCAAGGTATCCGAAGCGTAAGCCGTGACCACCTTCCGTTTGTGGGAAACGTTGGTGACTTTGAAGCCATTAAGGAGCAGTACCAAGATCTCCACAACTTCAACCCGCAGCGTGACTCGGTTGAGGATGTAGAAACGGTAACAAGCTTCCCTAACCTTTATTGCTTTATCGGACTGGGTTCACGTGGTTTGAGCTCTGCACCATTATTGGCTGAAGTATTAGCATCACAGATCTGTGGCGATCCGCTGCCCTTGCCTGTTGATGTGCTTGAGGCGATTCACCCAAGTCGAATGTGGGTACGCAGACTGCGTAAAGGTAAGGCATTAACGGCTGGATGGGTTGCTGACAAGCATTCTAAATCAAAGCCGTAGTTTCTAGTTCAGCTATTTTGAACATCTGAAATTTCTGAATATCTGAAACTAATAAGTTAAAAGCTAAAAAGCCCTACGTGACTAAGTTAAGTCGCTCGGGCTTTTTGTTATTCGTGTTGCTCTAAACTGATGTTCTAAACGAAGCTGTATTTACAGCTTAGCAACCGCGTCTTTAATCTGTAGAACGATCTCTTCGTTGCTGATAGAACCAGATTCAAAATCAAAGTTATCGTAGAAGCTTGGTACTGAAACTGACGCTTGCACGTTGCCACCGAAGTAAGGTGCAGAACCTGTCGCTGCACCAAGTACCGTTTGTGCGCCGCCAGGGCCTGGTGAAGTCGCTAGGTAAACCGCCGGCTTCTCGCCAAATACTGAACGCTCAATGCGTGTCGCCCAATCAAATAGGTTTTTATACGCAGCTGGGTAGTGACCATTGTGTTCTGCGAACGAGATAACAAACGCATCAGCTTCAGCTAGGTCGCGTAGGAATGCTTGAGCACCTTCCGCTTGGCCAATCTCTTTTTCAGTGTCTTCACTGAACATAGGAACATTGTAATCGTTGATGTCTAGGACTTTAACTTCAGCACCTTCAATCAAGTTTGCTGCGTAAGTTGCTAGTGTTTTGTTGATTGAGGTAGAACTTGTGCTTGCGCCAAATGCGATAACTTTCATGATGTGACCTTTCTGTAATTCCGTTAAGTGGGATTAGAATAACGTAGTAAGAAAATGTAACCATCACAAGAAATGAACGGACTCATTCAAAAATTTCGAACGAGTCTCAAATAAACCAGTTCGCTCAGCAAAATGGGAAAGGGGACTGAGCGGATAGTATTAATACATCGAGATTAAGCTTGGTTTTGTAGCTCAACCCAAAGGTCATTAACGATAGTGCGGTCTGCTGGTGTTAGTTCAGAGCGAGCGTCGTCTAGGCTCTGTTCAATACGAGCTTTTACTTCAGCCACATCTTCAATGCCTTCTTCTTCACATGAAGCCACTGAAAGAGAAATATGACCACGTAAGTAACCACCAGCAAACAGTTCATCGTCTGATGCGTTTTCAATGCGAGCATCAATTACTTCAAGTAGTTTTTCTTCAAATTCGATAATCATAATATTCTCTTATTTCACAATAAATTGGCTAGCACATAAAGGTTCCACATCGTAGAAGCTGCGTAATGCTTCAGAGAGCATTTTCACGCGAGGCGGAAAGCCTACTTCAAAGATACCCATAACTTCGCTATGTACTTTATTCATAAAGGCCAAACGATCTGGCTCAAAATCGCCGTGTAGATTGTCACAGCTGACATTAAAAGGAAAGCCTGCGCTCATCGCAATGATCCATTCATACGCTTGTGGGCGAATTTCTACTTTTTCAAACTCAGCTTGAACCGCCTCAGTTCGACCGTCAGGTTCATACCAATAGCCAAAATCTTCCAGTAAACGACGCTCAGGCCCAGCAACGCACCAGTGTGCGATCTCATGGAGTGCAGAGGCGTAAAAGCCACGTGCGAACACGATTCGATGGTGTGGGATAGTATCATCAGCAGGCAAATAGATCGGCTCATCAGCCCCTAGCTCTAGTTTGGTATTAAAGCTTTCAAAAAAGGTCTGATTGAAGATATCGATAATGTCTGAGTATTGGTGTGTCATAAAATCAAATTTAAGTAAAAATAACTGGGGCATTTTGCTTTTTTTTCAGCGCTCGGTAAAGCCCTATCAAGCGTAATGACATCGGGTTCGCCATTATACTTTGCAGTGACAATCGATTGCCATTCCCAGATTACACCACTTTAAGGTGAATGATTAGTTTAGCTAATCTGAAACGCCCATTCACGGTACAAATATTCATTCGTCAACAAGCATTTTTACTACTACACTCGCGCTTCATTTTATATCCCTAAGGCCTATAAGACTCGAGTTTATAGACCTAAATTATAGAGCTACAGCAATGCTACTAAGTGTTTTGTATATCATTGGCATCACGGCAGAAGCCATGACCGGCGCTCTCAGTGCTGGCAAACAAAAAATGGATTGGTTTGGTGTAATGTTGGTTGCGAGTGCAACGGCAATTGGCGGCGGTACAGTACGCGATATCTTACTTGGCCATTACCCTTTAGGTTGGGTTGAAAACCCTCAGTATCTGGCCATCACCTGTATAGCAGGTGTTATTACAACCGGGTTGGCGAAATGGGTTATCAAGCTAAAAGGTTTGTTTATTCGCTTGGATGCCTTAGGCCTAATCGTATTCAGTATCATTGGTACCAAAGTAGCGATGACCATGGGTCTGCACCCGATGATTTGCATGGTATCGGCATTAGTGACAGGTGTCTTTGGTGGTTTGTTACGTGACCTTATCTGTCGTCAAACACCATTGGTGTTACATGAAGAGCTGTATGCCTCTGTCGCACTTGTCGCTTCAGGTTTGTACCTAGGTTTGCTTGAGCTTGGCATCAACGACGTCACGGCGACAATTGTGACGCTTGTAGTTGGTTACTTGCTGCGCATGGCGGCTGTAAGATTCAAATGGAGTTTGCCTTCGTTCCAGCTTGATCCTGAAAGTTCAGTGCATTAATGGATTAAGAGCCTTAAGCTGCTAGCTGTCTTTAATGACGATAGTCGCTAACCGGACGAATAATCCTGCTAATGTGAAAAAGGGTTACTTCATTACGAAGCAACCCTTTTTTGTTTCTACCAATTCTATTCTAAATAAAAAGAAGCAGAATTAGATTTGTGGTGTTTCAGTTGCCACACCAAAGTTTTGACCACGATGACGTAGCAAGTGGTCAAGCAGCACGATAGCCAGCATTGCTTCTGCAATAGGTACCGCACGGATGCCAACACATGGATCGTGACGACCTTTCGTGATTAGCTGCGTTGCTTCACCATCTTTCGTGATTGTGTCACCAGGTACAGTGATGCTTGATGTTGGTTTAAGCGCAATGCTTGCCACAATATCTTGACCAGTAGAGATACCACCTAAGATACCGCCAGCATGATTGCTGCTGAAACCTTCTGGAGTTAATGGGTCACGGTGTTCACTACCGCGTTGATTAACAACATCGAAGCCATCACCAATCTCAACACCTTTCACAGCGTTAATGCTCATTAGAGCGTGCGCGATGTCAGCATCTAGACGATCAAAGATTGGCTCACCAAGGCCTACTGGCACTTTAGTCGCAACCACTTGAATCTTCGCACCGATCGAGTTGCCTTCTTTTAGCAAGTCACGAATCAGTTGATCAAATTCTGGTACTTTGTCGGCATCTGGACAGAAGAAAGCGTTGTTTTCAATCTCGTTCCAATCCACTTTATCAATTGAGATATCACCCATTTGAGAAAGGTAAGCTTGGATTTCAACACCAAATTCTTGTTTTAGGTATTTCTTCGCAATTGCACCTGCAGCAACACGCATTGCAGTTTCACGAGCTGAAGAACGACCACCACCTCGGTAATCACGCACACCGTACTTTTGATGGTACGTATAGTCAGCGTGGCCAGGGCGGAACTTGTCTTTAATTTCGGAATAGTCTTTAGAGCGTTGGTCTGTATTTTCAATCAATAGACCAATAGAAGTACCCGTAGTTTGGCCTTCAAATACACCTGATAAGATTTTCACTTCATCCGCTTCACGACGAGCCGTTGTATAGCGAGAAGTACCAGGGCGACGACGATCCAAATCTCTTTGAAGGTCTGCTTCGGTAATTTCTAATCCTGGTGGGCACCCATCTACGATACATCCTAGTGCGATACCGTGACTTTCTCCGAACGTGGTCACGCGGAAATGTTGTCCGATACTGTTTCCTGCCATTACTTCCTCTAAATCAGCTATTGAGCAGAAGGTTTGATTCCTAAACCGACTGGCTAATAGCTTTACTTGTCTATTCTTCGTGAATTCATAGTGGCTTTATTACCAAATGATGTAAACCCCAAAAAACGAACAATTTTAACTTTCTATTACATAAGCCGAATGAAACGAATAACAGAAGAAAATGAGTCGCGCTTGAAAAGAAGTGTTTTATGATGTGTAAAATGCAAAAAACCCGACAACTCGGAGAGTTATCGGGTTTCTTTAAATAATGGCACGCCCTGAAGGAGTTACATTCGATGTTTATTCAAATTATACTCACCTTTATTTATCCACATTAATCATAATAATCATATAATTAACATCTAACACTCTCACTTACCAAATTAACCACACTTACCTAAAATAGCCTAAAATTAACCCTATCGGCACCACTATGGCACCACAGAAAGATGAGCTAAAGGACTATGGTATCAGGAATTAACTTCAGCAAACGTGCTTTAGAGCGACTAGAAACACCCAAAAAACGCAAAAGGATTGCCGATATCGGGGGGCAACATAGTGTTCGAGGTCTTGGGTTAGACCAATCCCCCTCTGGTGATAATACCTTTCGATACGTCCAAAAAGTAAACGGTAGAAACGTTAAAGTGACTATCGGCAAGTTTCCGGAGATCAGCGTCGAGCTTGCGCGCAAAAAAGCCGTAGAGATAGCCCAACAGATAGCGAACGGCATCAATCCAAACATTGAAAAACGCAATCAGCGCAATGCTTCTACCTTTGATCAATTGTTCGACCTGTATAAAGAGTTGTTTGAACTAGATATTAAAGCTGGTTCTCGACGAGAAAGCAGCCTGAAGAGTAGCAAGACTCTTTATCGTATCCACTTACAGCCACATATTGGCAATCTAAGCTTCGAAGCTTATACAAAAACGGAAGCAAAGAAACTACTCAACACCTTACTAGCTGGAAAAGGCTACAGCTTACATAATCACGCGTTGACTCTACTCAAATCCATGTATAACAGGGCTGATATAGAGCATAATCCATTCTCTGACCTGAAAAAGATAGATGAGGCGTTACATAGGCGAGAGCGTACCTTAAGCCAGGATGAGATGATTAGGCTTTTTGAAGCACTTGAGGGCGAGAAAGAAATATACCGTGATTGCGTTTTGATGCTGCTGCTCACAGGTCAACGAAAATCTAATGTTCTGTCAATGGAATGGAGAGAAATCAACCGAAACAATGCCACGTGGACTATCCCTACCTCAAAAATTAAGAGTAAGAAGCCTCATGTGGTTCCCTTGTGTAGCGAAGCGATGTCTATCTTAGAGCGACGCTCTGCTCAAGCCATGAGGGGAGACGAATTTGTCTTTCCGAGTACGCGAAGTGTGTCTGGGCACATAACAGACAAAAGTGGGAAAGGCGGATTCTGGAGGCGTATCACCGAGCGTGCTGGTCTATTTGACGTGGATTCACTGAAGAACCTACGAGCACATGATCTAAGGAGGACCTTGGCGACGTACCAAGTATCAAACGGAGGCTCCATACAAGCCACCAGCAAGCTTTTAGGGCACTCTAACATAGGAATCACCGCTGACGTCTACGCACACTTATCCGTTGACGCTGTGCGCAAGGAGTTGGAAATCACTACCAACCAAATGCTAGGTGACCGGAGCACATCCTCATTAGATGACATCAAAGACAAAATACATCGACTAAACACTGGCGACAAACAAGCTCTACTAGAATTTCTATCTAACGAATTAGGCGTAGCATTGAAACCCTAGCATCAGCTTATAGCAACAAAGCTAAAGCTATTCGATAGCTAACATAACCCTCCGCACTCATTGGTATTGTTATCACAACTGAATTTAAAGACGCGGTGGACATACATTACTGTACACAATAAATCGTGAGTCACTGTCAGAGCGTTTTAAATCGGCACAAGTGATAGAAACCACCAAGGCTACCCACTACAAGCAGTTCAGTCAGTCTAGTCGGCATATTCCATGTTTGTTTTTTGACGCCCACATTTTCAAGTTTTTAGTCGATAATTTGGCTATATTTTCGAGTTCGCTCGCCAGTTCATTTATCCTAGATTTAGCACGCTTTAACTCGAATCGCAGTTCACGACATTCACCTAACACGTGGATATGCTCCTCCGATAATTTAGCTCTAACTAACGTCAAATCGTCGTATTGAGTTTTTATACAGCTTAACTGTTCATTTACGGCTTTTAACTCATAGAGAGTACGAACATTGCTCTGCATGAGTTCTTCAAACTCAGTCTCCAAATTAACTAGGCTAGCACTCTTGTCATCGTACAAAACTTGTAAACTCTCTTTTTCTTGCCAGAACAAGGCATTGCTTTCTTCTAGTTGAGCGAGCAACAACTTTTGCTTTTCGAGCTCATCTCTAAATGGCTGACTTATCTTCCCGCTCAGTTCAGCAGGAGTAAACTTGGTAATGATAAAGTCTACTACTACCGATTGGTCAACCTCAAAAAACTCCCTATTGTATGAAAAACGCTGATCTTGAAATTGATCATGTAAAAGACGTTCCTTATTTAAGGGGTCTTCACACAAAAAAGAAAAAGCTAGTTGAAAAGGAGATGGAAGACTCGTGGGAGCATTAAGCTCACACAACCGCTCTTCTATACATCGTGTCGTATAACCAATCTTTACTAAATGAGGGAAAGCCGGATTTGACAATACATATACGTAACCCAACTTTGATTCACCGCCAACCTGAGCTTGAAGCTCGAATTTTTCTCTTAACTTATCCATGTTGAACTGCAACATCCATGTTGTTGTAATGTGGGGTAATAGTTCCTGTAATTCTCGTTACGAAGAAGCTATAACACAATCGTCCCTTTTAACCTTTGTAGCTCAGTGTTTAATCGCATCCGCCGACGTCTCCGATCAGTTAACTGAGAAATAGTGGTGAAAGGCAGAATAATAATGGGTAGGATCAACTTAAGAACTGTCATTAACTTTTCAGCTAATCCGCCTGTTATCCACCTTTTCCTCAATTCTTCTCGCGAAATGAACAAATAGTCTTCCAAGTCGTGACAATAAGTGTTTGCCAGCATTTTTTCATAGCGTGCTATTTCCTCAGAACGTGGTAATTTATAAGAGATACACATATTAAGATAATCCGTATCTTGCTTGTCTTGCTCACTCATATAAACCGCCTTGTTCTCTATATGTCTTTTTACTTAATGAAACCATTCAAAAAAGTTAAAGTAAACCCTTTAAGGATTCTGTTAATTCGCACGTAAATCTGAACCATTATTTACACTAAAAAGAACCTTCGCCGCTCTGTGTTCACCGATTGGATCATTAATGTATGTCTTCATTTCGTCGGAGAGTTCATCTCCTAGCCTAATAACAGGAATTTTTGGTATCGGTGAATTACTACTCTTAATCGGTAACAAGGTTTTCTTTGATGAAGTCCGTGAACTGCTGGGTGGAGCCAAAGTAATTAGGGTAAGCTTGCTTTAATATTCTAGCGTTTGGTGCAGAGACAAGAACAGATAACAGAATGGAATCATCTAGCTCAGATTCATTTAGTCTAGCTAGTGCCAATTCACTTTCTTTGCGACTATAGGTCGCCACCTGCACGTTCAATTGAATTTCACTACTTTTTTCATCAACTTTAGGCTCTGGAAACATAATCAGGTACAAACCATCACCATTGCGCTTTTTAACACTCTTGTGATGAGCGAAGCTTATACCAAGAACGTATCTAGTGATTTCTCTGCGAACCTCAAGCACTTCATCCAAAGCTGTTAGTTCTTTTCTAACTTGAAGTAATTCATCTGGTTCAACTTTACATAAGCCCTCATGATGAGCCACAAGCTTACCTGCAAGAGCAAAGAAACGACGCCAATTCTGATGTCCATCACGACTAGTTTTAAGGTTCATACCTTTCAACGTATCAATTATTTCAAGGCTAGTTGCCCACGCATGCTGTAGTTCAGTTCGAAGCTGAACTTCAACTTTTGCTCCTTTCCATTCGTGCTCAGCATCTTGACCTTTATAGCAACTGTAAATTAGATGAATACCGCCATATCCATCGTCTTTGGGACAAGTCAAATAGTCACGAGTGTTGATGATCTCATGTACAGAACGGCTCTGCTCTAGTCGTTTTTTCAACCCAAACAACTGCTTTTTATTCTTCACAATAGCTCGACAACCAGCAATATCCTGCATAGTAGTAACGCGAATACTGTTAGGACGCTGACCATCTAGAGTTGGTCGTTCTAGCTTATCAATGATGGTTGGCAGACGCTTAAGGCGACGAGCAACAATGATTTTCTTACCCACTTTTCTAGATGTTCTCGATAAGTGGTTTTTCAAGAGTATCAAGGGATACAGGTGAAACTCTCGAAAGTTCTGAATCTTTTTTATTGCCTTATTACGTTCGTCAGTTTCAACTCGATGACGAATATTATTGCCTGCTCTATCAATTTCCCCTTTTGTGAAAGCTAGTGGACGTTTTTGGTCGCTATATTGCTGATTTGCCATTGGATACCCTTAATTAGTTCTGGGTCAAATTATACCCAACTCGTTCTATAAAGCATCGAAGTCTAATGAAGAAATGTGCATTCAGGCAGTTAATGATGACAAGTACCTTTGACTTACTCAAAACCAAAATACCTCGTCGGCATTAATGATTTCACTCAAAATGCTCACTGTTTCCCCTCCCAAAGTGCACTACAACACATTAAATATGTCTTATTGTTTTTGGGAAAAATAGGCTCCGCGAAAAAGCCATCATTAACGGTTCCAATAAACTTTAGGGCAGATCCGAGCTAGTCACCGTAGCTAGCTTAGTATTGGACATAAGTTCATTAGAGCGTTCGTATTTCCCCATAGTGCTTTTCTCTATGGCAATTAGGGCAAAGAGCAATTGCGTTTTCGACTGTATCATCACCACCATCTGCTAATCTGATGATGTGATGAACTTCCAAATATGGCTCTTTAGTGGTCTTTTTTCTGAAAGGTGCTTTTTTATTGCAGAGTTCACACCGTCCATTTGCACGTTGGAGTACCTCTGCAATAACGTCAGGGTTTCTGTCGTATACGACAGTATTTACAATTCGTGCTTTGGGTTTTTTAGGCGCATTTTCTAGCCGTTTTTTTCGTCGTTCAGAAGTATCGATAATTGCTGCACCCACAGCAGCATTTAGCTTATCAAAAACATCCTCCAGTGAGGGACTCGAAGAGGTGCTAGCCCTTTCTAGTTGAAACCATTTATTACCGTTTTCATCAAAATGACTGAGATATTTGAA
The DNA here is from genome assembly GCF_041471665.1 of Vibrio sp. 10N.261.51.F11. Classification (NCBI taxonomy): domain Bacteria; kingdom Pseudomonadati; phylum Pseudomonadota; class Gammaproteobacteria; order Vibrionales; family Vibrionaceae; genus Vibrio; species Vibrio sp. 10N.261.51.F11. Next base: position 33,473 of record NZ_JBFROW010000025.1, read on the forward strand.
ATCACCTTTATAAACAAACTTTTTGTCTTTATTGGTTTTCCGAACAAAAGTGTGGATTGGAATATTTGCAGAACCGATAATTGAGGCATTATCTTCATAAGACTCTTTAAAAACTCCATTGATACTTTTCATATAGTATTTGAGCAACTGGTTAGGTATCAACCATTTATTTTCGTATTTCCCGCCTTTAAGAGTCACTTTAATGGCGATTGACTCTAACCTTCCCCCGACTCTATGAAGCTGTATGCCTCCGCTACGAGTATCGTATTGTCCTACAACGGAAAGGATATCTCTTGTCGAGTATTGATGATTAATAGTGAAATCAGAAAAGTCTGATGTGTCGTTCAGCTCTGATGTAAACTGCTTTTTAAACTCAGGGAGTATCTTTTCATAGGTATTTAGCCCTGCAGCCTCTAACTCATCAACACTGTCATCTCTGCTCTTTGTTGTATTAAGCAAGTACTGATATACATCCCCAACCTTTTTAAAATTGGTTACCCAGGGTAGTTGGCTTTTTGTAACGTCACGGACTTTTTGAGAAACCTTATCTGATGTTATCGCAGGGGATAAAACGGAGTTAATGACAAATTTTTTTGCTTCTTCTATACGCATAGCCGCCACCTAATACATTGATATACAGTCTATTGTAATCAGAAGTATTATATTTGCTATAGCTTGAAGAAAACTCAGTACTGAACTCCTTTCTAATGCCAACCCTGTTCGGTAACAATTCAGCTGTATGTAAATTGCGTTATGTCAGCGCAACTAAATAGATCGGATTGGTAAGCCAAATTGCAATTGCACCCTCCTGCAAAATTCTAATCGCTAAAACATAATAGGGGGAATGCGCTTGGAGCTGACTCTGTTCACAAAAGGGACGACATATGTGGATTGGAAAATCTTATCAGTACATTTCCCCCATTAAATCGAAAAGTGACGAAGCGCCCACCGCTACTAATCTGACCAAACATGCCACTAATTACCAATCAATATGGTATATGACCTGGTTATCTTGCTCAGTATCTCTTCTCTTCTGTTCAATGGTTTGCTCAATAAGTTTTGTTTGTAACGCATCCTTCACTAAAATAGTTTCATCGCGCTGTAACTTTGAAATGGTCGAACACAATGACTCAACTCTTGCAACAGTCCTTTCCTCCGCGTCCACCAGCTTTAGTAATACTTCGGTGCACTGAACTCTAGCTTCAACACTAGAACACTGCTGCAACTGCTTCTGGACTTGTGTTCGAGCTTTCAGGACCGACACCAATCTTGAACGGCTTACTAGAAGCTCATCCTGAAGGCTCTCTACTTGTGCTGCAACATTCACATCTTCCTCTTCAAGTAGACTTGCATAAGCGCCATGTTTGCGAGCAGCTTGATTGCCACTTGAAAATGAGGTTCGGTTAGCCTTGTTTGGTTGCGATCTGATCACATTTTGCCGTTTCGTTTTTGATGCGCTCGAGCCACGCGCTTTTACTTCACGCACGCTGATGTGTTTTCGTGCGTTTTGGTAGTCAATTTGGTGTTGTTCGCACCACTGCTTGAGGCTAATCCTCGTTTCTTGGTAGTCCTCTGCATATCGTGTAGCTAATGCTTTCCAATCCATATTTACCCCTAGGTATGGTTATATATAAAGGTGTACAGAATAAGTACAAGGACCTGACAACTCCGATATTCCTAACTATATGATTATTATACCTACACACTTATCATCGTGTCTTGAATCAACACCTTGAGAGTCTGTCCCTGTACTCATTTAGTACCCTAATTAGCACTTACGAGTCTTAAATCAGTACGCTGATTCTGTTTTCTTGGCGTCAGTACTGCCACTTTCCCCCCGTCCAGAACGCATTCTTGAAATTTGCGCATCCCTTTTTCCAATGAGTATTGGAACGGCCTGTCCATTCGCTCATCAGAGGGTTGCCAGCTGACCCCATAAAGATTGCAGTGTGTTCTGCCCGAACTAATACCTCCTTGAATTGTCTTGGTGATGAAACCGGCATTGATAAGCGCATCTATCGCTTTTTGATTCGACGATGGACTGTTAAAGCCTCTCTGTTTAAGGTCGTTGCGGGTTAAACTCAAGTATCCATTGTTTTTCCCATCATATTGCGCTGCTAATTCAAGCAATAATGCTCGGCTTAATGAAGAAAGCTCTGTATATGCCTTGGTTGTAAGAACGCGGAGTGGGATACCAGCAAACCTACCAACGTTCTTTTTAGTTTTGGTCTTTTTCATGTAAAATAATTCCTGAGGCTGGTGGTGTCAGGTCGCCAAACTAGAACGCCACCAGCTTCCTTATCCAATCCAACTAAACGTTGGCTTTGTTTTTACGCTGTTCTTCTTGCTCAATGAAAGCCATATACTCTATGGAACGGGCTCCATTTAACCACTCTACATGATGGCGAGCTGACCGCTTCATCCGCTTTTCATCGTCCTGAATCTGCTTTGCCGAACGTTGCTCACATCTCCTATTGTTATAGTCATGGCGACTCTCTTCAGTCATGTAATAACACCTTGAATTTGAATCATATTCCACAGGAACCAAGAACTTACTCCGAATGATGTCGATTACCTTTGACGGTTCATCCCCCCTTGCTGAGCTGATTTCGCTTTTTTTTAGGTAATCACCACGAACCATTCTCGCTAATAAAACTTTTGCTAGTTGATATCTAGTCATCGCCACGCCTATCTCGTTTGAGTAATAATATTGGATTCGATGAAAGCGTCTAAGTCTGGCTGTCGATAAAATACTTTACGTCCGACCTTGACGAATGGCAGTTGGTAGCGACCAGTGGAAGCCCAAACGGCGAGAGTACCCTCAGATAGACCCAGGTACTCTGCAGCTTGTTTACGGTTTATTAAAGTTGGCATTAGTTTGCTCCTTGTGCTCGGTGTTTAACGTAACAACATGGAGATTACTAAACAGGGATCCCTCGACCCCGGGAAGTGGGAAACTAATTTAGTTTTTTTTAATTTTGGCGGCGATTCGCTTAAGCCCAGGAACGTCAAAGTCTGAGTCAGATAAATAACTGGTTAGATCTTCACGTATGATTTTTGCACAATCTTCGTAAGACAATCTGGGGTTGCGCTGGAATACTTGGTCCGCAAGTTCTTGAGCTTTCATTACCCACTGCTTTGTAAACTCAGAACGACGACTGTTACCTTTTAAACCAGCCGCGATTTGGTGACCACCAACTAGCTGTTCCCGCTCACCAAGCAAAACAATAAGGTTTTCTCGGAAGGTAGAAACGATCTCTAATAGGTGGAAAGCAAATTCTAGGTCATTTTCACATAAACATGCATATGCGCGTCTCAAGTGGAGTAAGATCTCACCGATCGTTACAGACTCTAAATCCCCCCGCTCTGCGCCTGTAATAATGAAGAAGTAATCAAGAGATAGTGGGATGCCTTGAAAGGTATGAAACTGATTGACATCCTCTGTAAAATCAATACGTTGACTAAGAAACGAGGTGACGTCATCAAACTGCTTCGTCCATCGACTTAAGCCAATAGGGTAGTTGCAACGGCTTGCTAGTTCATCGGCTACCATATTTGGAAGTGCTATGGTGTCTTGACGAGCTGTGTCTATATATTTAGGAGTAATGATTGGAACCCTTATCGCTACGGTTCCTTCTACATTTTCGTTATCACCGATTTTGTAGTAATTGGTGACATATTCATACTCGGGTAGGAAATCGGACATATTCTCTCGACTCTTTGTTGTTGATTCACGACTATTAACGCACATCTATGACAAGGGAGAGAATTATTTTCAAGTTAACGTATCGGGGCAGATTTAAACTTCCTCCAGCTGCACCACTATGGCACCACAGAAACAACAAAGCCCAGATAACTCATTGAATTATCTGGGCTTATAGGAATAAATGGCACGCCCTGAAGGATTCGAACCTTCGACCACCTCCTTAGAAGGGAGGTGCTCTATCCAGCTGAGCTAAGGGCGCGCTACAGGAACGAATTATACGAATTCGAATCAGTAAAGCAACGGCTTTATGTAACATTCTGATCTAAGTGGGTAAAAAAAGGCCAACAAACATATAAGTGTTGGAAAATAGACCAAAGCAAACGTTTGCTTGATGGTAATCAAAAAGATTTTCTGGAATAATGCGCCAAAAACATCAGCCACTAACTTGAATATCAATACTAAGGAAATTCATGACTGCTCAAAATATTGATGGAAAGCTAATTTCTCAAACGGTTCGCTCCGAAGTTGCTGCACGTGTAAAAGCTCGTACTGAAGCTGGATTACGCGCTCCGGGCCTAGCGGTTGTTTTAGTGGGTGAAGACCCTGCTTCTCAGGTTTACGTTGGAAGTAAGCGTAAAGCGTGTGAAGAAGTTGGCTTTGTATCTAAATCTTACGACTTGCCAGCCACTGCGACAGAAGACGAATTGTTAACACTGGTAGACCAACTGAACGACGATCCAGAGATCGACGGTATTCTTGTTCAACTGCCTCTACCAGCAGGCATTGATAGCACTCACGTCCTTGAGCGTATCACGCCAGAAAAAGACGTTGATGGCTTCCACCCTTACAATGTCGGCCGTTTGGCTCAGCGCATGCCTAAGCTTCGCTCTTGTACGCCAAAAGGCATCATCACGCTGCTTGACCGTTACAACATCGACTTACGTGGTAAACACGCGGTTGTGGTTGGCGCATCAAACATTGTAGGTCGCCCAATGACGCTAGAACTTCTTCTAGCAGGTTGTACGACGACAACATGTCACCGCTTCACCAAAGACCTTGAAGGTCACGTGCGTCAAGCAGACGTGGTTGTAGTTGCCGTTGGTAAACCTAACTTCATTCCTGGCGCTTGGATTAAGAAAGGCGCTGTTGTGGTCGATGTTGGTATCAACCGTTTAGAATCTGGCAAACTAGTGGGCGACGTTGAATACGACGTAGCGAAAGAAAGCGCAAGCTTCATCACACCTGTGCCGGGTGGTGTTGGCCCAATGACGGTTGCGAGCCTAATCGAGAACACCATGATCGCTTGCGAGCAATTTCACTCGAAGTAGTCCGCAGCGCATATAAATAAAATTAGAAAGCCGCAACGTGATGAACGTTGCGGCTTTTTTGATGCTTTGGTACTTAGCTATTCGTTTTTACAACGGGGTGACTCGCTTTTGATGAAGTGCTCGTTGCTACTTATCTGGAGTCTCGACTTTTTCCGTCTGTTCAGAAGGCGGTAATAAACTAATAAGCTCACACTCCGTTGATATGAGTTTTTCCAACTCAGATCCTTGTGTAATTAAACGGAAATCACCGCCATTAATCACCCCAAGAGGAATGGCTTTAGGATATAAAGCGTTAAACTCTTTTAAATCAAATGCCTCGGTCAAACCTGTACTTTTAATTTGGCTACCCTGAGCCATCAACGAGTTAAGCTTAGAATAGGTGATCCCTTCCGAAAACAGACTTCTATTGCCATCGCGGCTCACTTGGTGCCTTTCATGTTTATTCTCTGAGGATTCAAGCTCAAACACCTTATTCTCACCAAACTCGTCTTGATAGTGCATGCTAACTAACGGGTTGGTTTGACGATAAGGCGACACGATCATCGCACGCCCTATTCCATCCAATTCCAGATTATTTTCAGCGTGGCTCGAAGCTGGGTTACCAAAATAAACATTCAAGTTTTCCATGCGCGCTAAGCGAATGCTTTCCCAGTTGGTATCGGCAAGCACACTGTTGATGTTGTGTGTCGCCAACACTTTGGCAAACTGGCGTGAAAACTGAGTCGCACCAAAGAAGATAACGCCTTGCGCTTTCTCTTGAGTGACCCCTAGCCTTCTCGCCCACCAACTCGCGGTAAGGCTCTGAATCACAACCGTACCGATGATGACCAAGAACACCATTGGCACCAGTAAATCTGCGCCTTCAATTAATTGCTTCTCTTGAAGTTTGATTGCAAACAGAGAAGAAACCGCGGCTGCAACGATCCCGCGCGGTGCCATCCAGCTCAAAAACCATTTATCCGCAGAGGTAAGATCCGTGCCGATCCCGCTGATCCACACACTCAAAGGACGCGCCACCAGCATCACTACCGCTAACAAGCCAACCCCACCCCAACCTATCGAGAGGAAGGTTCCGGAGTCGAGCCTGCTCGCTAACAGAATAAACAACGCAGAAATAAGTAACACGGTCAGGGTTTCTTTGAATTCGATGATGTCTTCGATATCCAAGCCCTTCACGTTGGCAAGCCAGATCCCCATGATGGTCACGGTTAATAAACCCGATTCTTCACTCAGATCATTAGAAAACGAGAACGCCGCCAACATTAGCGTCAGCACAGCCACATTACGTAAATAGTGCGGTACCCAATGCCCTTGCAGCATCTTGGCAATCAAATGGCCACCGATGATCCCTAAGCCTAAACCTATGACTAACGTCAGGCCCAGAGCTGACAGAACGTGTCCGGTAGGGTCGGCAGAAGAAACAATGTACTCGTAGACGAGAACCGCAAACAGAGCGCCAATCGGATCAATTACTATCCCTTCCCATCGCAAAATGCTGCCAAGAGAAGCTTTGGGCTGAATACTACGCAGCATAGGCACAATCACTGTCGGGCCCGTCACCACTACCAAGGCTCCGAATAGCGCCGCTAATGGCCAATTAAAGTTAACAAAGTAATAAGCACCGACCACGATACACGCCCATGTAATCAGCATGCCGACACTCACTAGATGAGTCACCATGCGACCATGGCCTCTGATCTCCTTGAAATTAAGCGTCAATGCGCCTTCAAACAGAATGATGGCAACACCTAATGAAATCAGCGGAAATAGCACTTCGCCAAAAATGGCATCTGGGTTAAGGACATTTAAACCGGGGCCCAATAGCAGGCCGACAATGAGAAGAGGGAGAATAGCGGGAAGACGCAAACGCCAGCCCAGAAGCTGACAGGCTAAAGACAAGAGTCCAATTAGCGCCAAAGAAGAAGTAATCGACAAATCCATTTATGCCCCTAAATAATTTGTGCCACACCCTGTGATACAAACCTATTTGCTAAAACAAGAAAGCCTACGTCATTAAACTATAGGCTCTCTTTTTCGTGCTGACCGAATATTATTGTGATTAATCAGTCACTTTACTATAGGGGAAATAAAGTGACTGACTCATCCACTCGGTGCTTAATGATTAAACTAGGTACTTACAGTGAAAGTACCACGCCAGCAATCGCGGCACTCATTAGGTTAGCAAACACACCTGCACAAATCGCTTTAAAGCCGTATTGTGAGATGAAAGAGCGACGCTCTGGTACCAAGCTACCTAAGCCACCGATAAGAATCGCCATGGTAGAGATGTTAGCAAAGCCACATAGAGCGAAAGTTACGATCGCTTGCGAGTGCTCACTTAGCGCCTCTTTAGCATCCATTAGTTGGATGAAAGCCACGAACTCGTTCACGACAATCTTGTTACCGATCAATGAGCCCGCAACCACAGCCTCAGACCACGGCACACCGATCAGCCATGCAACGGGTGCGAACACATAACCTAGTAGAAGTTCGAAGCTTAGGTTTACGCCAAACCAACCACCAACAATACCTAGCAAGCCATTCAGCATTGCAATCACACTGATAAAGGCAAGTAGTGTCGCCCCCACCGCAACGGCAATACGAAGTCCAGACATAGCCCCATCTGCCATTGCCTCAACTACGTTTGTTGCTCGTGGAATTTCAACGTCAGACTCAATATTTTCTTGAGCGTCATCTGCGCTACCTGGTACTAAGATCTTAGCCATCAATAGGCCAGCAGGTGCAGACATAAATGCAGCTGCGATCAGGTAATTTAGATCAACGCCAAGCGATGCGTAACCCACTAGCGTACCACCAGCGACAGAAGCCAAACCACACACCATCACAGCAAACAGTTGTGAATCCGTCATGTGCTTCAAGTAAGGCTTAACCACCAATGGAGCTTCAATCATGCCAACGAAAATGTTTGCAGTCGCAGACAGTGACTCCGCACGACCTGTGCCCAAAAACTTTTGTAGTGCGCCACCGATAAGGTTGATCACCTTTGGCATAAAGCCGATGTGGTACAAACCAGAGATCAGTGCAGAGAAAAAGATAATGATGCCTAGAACGTTAATCGCGAAAACAAATCCGTTATTCGTTAGGCCACCAAATAGGAAGTTAATCCCCTCTTGACCGTAGTTGATCAAGCTAGATACCGCACCTGTGGCTGCATTCAACGCTTCTTTACCCATTGGTACATACAGAACCAACAGCGCGAATGAGATTTGTAATAAGAAAGCCAAAGAGACTGTTCTTAGTGGAATATTTTTTCTGTCCGTAGATAGTAACCAAGCGGCAACTAAAATAGTGATAATTCCAAGTAGCGAAGCCATGTGCGTCAACCTAAAAGTTGTAGGTAGGAAAGGCGACGCATTCTATAGAGGAAATCGTTTGCGGCAAGCTGAGGTTGTTAATGTGATGTTGGGGTAATCACGATTTAACTATGAGTATAATTAAGTTATTGAATTTTAATAATTAACTTTGATTAAAAAGCGTACTTTTTCCATATGGAAATTATATTTATAGATTAGGAAACAGTTAGCGATGCAGTTCAACGCAAGTTTTGAGGTTTTTGTCCCAATACGTCGGCGACCCGATATGATCTTTAATGAACTCAATCACTGCCGAAAGCTTCTTCGGCATATTCTTTCGGCTCGGGTAAACGGCATAGAATGGCATTAATTGACTCGCTCTCCATTCCGGCAAAACTTGGATTAATTTGCCCGTTCTAAACTCTTCTTTTACTAAGTAAGTTGCTAAGTAAGCCACACCCCACCCTGATACGGCTGCGTCTCGCACGGCCTCAGCTAGATCCACCGAGTAATCACCCGCTACTTTAACGCTAAGGTTCTCTTGGCCATTATCAAATGCCCACGAGGTGTAATCTCGTTCACGGCTGCGATAGATAAGACAGTTATGGTCAATCAGATCAGAAGGCACATGTGGCGTCCCGGCCTTAATCAAATAGTCCGGTGATGCAGCCACCACAAACTGGCTGTCAGCCAATCGCTGAGCAATATAACCTTCTGGCAGATCTTCGTTGTTGGTGATCCATAGGTCCAGTCGCTCTTCAATCATATCCACCTTGTAGTCAAACAAGTGAACCTCGATTCTCAGCTGAGGATAAAGTTGTCTGAGCTGATCAATCGCAGGAATGATATGTAAAGTGCCAAATGACTGTGACAACCCAACACGCAATATTCCAGAGATGTCATCACGCTGGCTGTCCATATCCATTTGAGCGGCTTTTACCGTGTTAAACAGTTGCTCACAGTGCTGATAGAACACTTCCCCTGCTTCGGTCAGCGTTAAGCTACGTGTGGTGCGTTGTACCAACTTGATACCAATAGAGTCTTCAAGCAAAGCAACTTGCTTACTAATGTGAGACACCGAAACGTTCAAGCTTTTTGCAGCACTGGTAAAGCCTTCGTGCTTGATCAGCGCATGGAATATCACCATCTGTGCAGCTCTATCTGTTAGCACAAGATCACCTTATTAAATCTCTGAAATATAAAATCAAAAAGGACTCCGAAGAGTCCTTTAGTTCGTTCTGCCTATGGTAGGCCAAATGCTATTCAAAGCGACTTAGGTCTGTTAATCAAACTTAATTCTGTCGGCTAGATGGCTTACTGCCAAAGCAAAGTAGTAAGAACGATTCCACTTCATTAACACATTGTAGTTGTTGTAAATGAGGTACGAACGTCCGGTTTCATCATCCGGCATTATCAACCAAGCTTTAATGTCTTCATCAAGCGTTGGCAGTGGGCGATCGTCATAGCGTTTAATACCGAGTTCAGACCACTCTTTTAAGTATTTCGCTTTGTCTTCGTCTCGACCTTGTAAATCGATCGACACATTTGACGGAACATGAACCTGACGACCCCAAGTATATTTGTCATCCCACCCTGATTGGCTGAGATAATTGGCCGCCGAAGCAAATACGTCTTCTTCAGTGCCCCAAATGTCTTTCTTGCCATCACCACTGCCATCAGCGGCGTAAGCTAAGAATGAGCTTGGCATAAACTGAGGTTGACCCATCGCACCAGCCCAAGAGCCTTTCATCTCTTTTGGTGCAATATGGCCTTGATCAAGAATCTTCAATGCCGCCATCGCTTCGCTACGGAAGAAAGCTTCTCGGCGTCCTTCATAAGCCATGGTAGTTAGGGCGTCGATAACGCTGTAATTGCCCGTGAACTTACCAAAATTACTCTCAACGCCCCATAGCGCGACAATGAATCTTGGTTGAACACCATATTCATCACCAATACGCTTTAACGCGGTGTAATGCTCCTTGTAGAGTGACCTTGCTTGCTTCACTTTCCAATCTGGAACCGCTCGTGGAATGTATTCATCCAGAGTCAGTTTTTTCTCAGGTTGGTTTTTGTCGGCTTTTACCGCTCTTGGCTTAAACGTTACACCATCAAAGGCTTCATCAATGATCGCTTCAGAGATGCCTTCTTCACGGCCTTGTTGTTTTAGTTTTTCTACATATTGCTCGAAGCTCAGTTCTTCAGCTTGTACTGAACTTATGGTCAGGCTATTACCCAATAGTAATGCCGACACAGCCAATATGGTTTTCGAAAATTTACTCAACGATCACTCCTCCTTGAATTGAGGTGGCTATCACTCTTCGTCTTGAGATTTCTGTTGAGCTTTACGCTCTTTATGAAGCTCAAGTTCGTTAACTGGTGGTGGCGGAACCTGTAAAAAGAAACCATCGGTATTCAGTGATTCTTTCACTTTTTCGATGTTTACTTGAGCCAGTTTACGGCCATCCATTTTAATTACCATTACAAAACTAGGTTTACCAAACATTTGCATCAATGCGTCAGGAACTTGTGAAAAATCATCCTTCTTAGGGATATAAAGGTATGTTCCTTCTTTCTTTGAGCTTTTATATATAGAACACAGCATGACAAACCTTTTAATTGATTATGACTACAAAACTCTCACTTGCGAGATCAATAGTTTATGTTAGGGAAATATTGGGAACAAAACGTCCATTTGACAACAAGATTACTTGCTGTGCTTGGTTTGGGAATATAACATGATAAACCTAGTTTCAGGCAATGCCCTTTATTTTATTGATAAAGAAATTGTACCAATCCGCTATTGAGGTCCTGTAGTTTTTCGATGTCTAGTAACCCAGATCTAAAAGGTAGCAGCTTTACGCTATCTGTTTTGCACTTATCCGATGATCAAGTCGAAAATGCAGTCTCTTTTCTTCAAGAGAAAGTAGACCAAGCACCTACGTTTTTCGCTGCCGCACCTGTTGTTATCAACATCAGTAAAGTCGCGGGCGATATCGATTTTGTGCAACTTAAAAATGGTATATCTCAAGCGGGCATGATCCCGGTTGGTGTGGCTGGCTGTTCTGATAAGCGAATGCAAAACCTCGCTAAAGAAGCCGGTTTTGCGGTGATGACGGCAAGCAAGTCGCCGTCTCAAGCTCCAGCGAAAATGGCACCAATCAAGGTGATTAGAACCCCTATTCGTTCTGGTCAGCAGGTTTATGCGAAAGATGGCGATCTATTGATACTCAGCCATGTGAGTGCAGGCGCGGAAGTGATTGCCGATGGCAGCATCCATATTCATGGCACTTTACGCGGCCGTGCGATTGCAGGTGCAAGTGGTCAAACTGAAGCAAAAATAATTTGTAATGACTTACAAGCCGAGCTGGTTTCCATTGCTGGAAATTACTGGCTCAGCGATCAAATTGAAAGCGAGTACTGGCAGAAGAAAACCATGTTCAGTATGGCAAACGATGTATTACACGTTGATGTCCTCGCAATATAAGAGAAATAAAAGGAAAACAGAATGGCACGCATTATCGTTGTAACGTCAGGTAAAGGCGGGGTAGGCAAAACGACCTCCAGTGCAGCTATTGCCTCGGGTCTGGCTTTAAAAGGAAAGAAAACCGCAGTTATCGACTTTGATATCGGTCTGCGTAACCTAGATTTAATCATGGGTTGTGAGCGTCGTGTTGTGTACGACTTCGTTAATGTTATCAATGGTGAAGCGACGCTGAACCAAGCGATGATCAAAGACAAGCGCACAGAGAACCTGTTCATTCTTCCTGCTTCTCAAACTCGTGATAAAGACGCACTAACAAAAGATGGTGTTCGTCGTGTATTTGATGAACTGGATGAAATGGGCTTTGATTTCATCATCTGTGATTCTCCTGCGGGTATCGAACAAGGCGCTCTTATGGCGTTGTACTTCGCTGATGAAGCGATTGTAACCACCAACCCAGAAGTCTCTTCAGTACGCGATTCAGACCGTATTCTAGGTATTCTTGACTCTAAATCTCGTCGTTCTGAAGACGGCTTAGAGCCAGTGAAAACACACCTTCTATTGACTCGCTACAACCCAGCACGTGTAACTCAAGGTGAGATGCTCAGTGTTGAAGACGTTGAAGAAATCCTGCACATCTCTCTACTGGGTGTAATTCCAGAGAGCCAAGCGGTACTGAACGCATCGAACAAGGGTGTTCCAGTTATCTTTGACGAAGCAACCGACGCAGGTATGGCTTACAATGATACTGTAGAGCGACTACTGGGTAGCCAAGTTGACTTCCGCTTCTTAACGGAACAGAAGAAAGGCATCTTCAAACGACTGTTCGGGGGCTAATGCACAATGTCATTATTAGAGTTTTTTAGACCACAGAAAAAGACAACCGCAAACCTAGCCAAAGAACGTTTGCAGATCATTGTTGCCGAACGACGCAGCCATGACGACCCAGCGCCGTCTTACCTGCCGCAACTAAAAGAAGACATCTTGAAGTGTATTGCCAAGTACGTTGAGGTCGATCCATCAATGGTTGATCTGACTTTTGAACACAAAGATGACGACATCTCAGTGTTAGAGTTGAATGTTAAGCTTCCAGAAGAAGATCGATAATCTTTCTGAACAAGATTGGCAGGTAATACACTTGCTTGTATTGATTGAATAAAAAAGAGAGCCTAGGCTCTCTTTTTTGTATGTGCAGTTTATAACTGTAACTAAGTTAGGCTTTAAAGCAGCAAGCGGTTATTTGATCGCTTTACTCAGCTTTTCGCCAACCACATCTAAACGCCAGCCTTGCATAACATCAGGCAGCTTTTCTGGGTTACGATCGTGCTTCCACACCCAGCTTAACATTTGGTTAAGTTGCTTCTTCGATGCCAAGAATTCCGTCGCCAAACCACTGTGTTGTGATGCTGTTTTCACTTCATCTTTCAGCACTTTGAACAGTTGCTTGTAGCCAGGGAAGTCCATTAGACGTTCTACTGGTGCTGGGTACTCTTCTTCTGGTGTATGTTCCGCTAACTTTACGATTGAGCTGATCTTCGCACCATGGCGACGCACAGAGCGGTAATCAAAACCCTCTTGCTCCATGTGCTTGGGATCTTTCATCGCAAAACGCGCCACAGCCCATAGGTCTTGTTCTTTGAAGACAAAGTTCAGCGCTAAATCGCGCTTGATTGCTTCTTTTAGACGCCAAGTTGCTAGAGGTCGTAAGATCGCTAATTGCTTAGGTTTAAGCTGCCACGCCCCTTTAATATCAAGGTAGGCTGTATCTGGGTTTACTTTACGAATGCGCTTGGCAACTTGTAAATCAGACTCTTGCTGAGCCGCTTCCCACCAGCCAGCTTCCATCACTTTTTCTAGAAGCTTGTTGTACATTGGCATTAGGTAATGCACGTCTGCCGCTGCGTAGTCCAATTGCTTTTGAGAAAGCGGACGCGCTAGCCAGTCTGTGCGAGATTCACTCTTATCGAGATCGACACCGACAAACTCTGAAACCAGAGCAGCAAAGCCCGTTGATAAACCATGACCTAAGAAGGCTGCCATGATCTGCGTATCAACCATTGGTGTTGGTGTACAGCCAAATGCGTTCTGGAACACTTCCAAATCTTCACCGCACGCGTGCAGCACTTTCAATACTGATGCGTCTTTCAACAAGGTAACGAACGGTGTCATGTCATCAAGAGCAATAGGGTCAATCAGTGACAGCGTTTCACCATCAAATAACTGAATCAAGCCTAATTGAGGGTAATAGGTTCTAGTACGAACGAACTCCGTATCAAGCATAACGACATCGGCTTCACGTGCTTGTTGGCAAACTCGCTCAAGGTCTTTCAATTGGGTAATGATTTGATAATCCACAAAAACTCTCACAGGTTTCTATTTGATCGCCGGATACAAAAATGCCGACATTAACTGTCGGCATTCTAACACCATTTTTCAGCGCTCGCTTAGATTAAGCGCCTCAATGGTTTTGGTGCAGTACTTTCGCGCAAACGGGCTAATTATTCGCTAGCGCGTTTCGCAAGTTCTGCATCGTTTTCTTCACGCAGTACGCGGCGTAAGATCTTACCTACGTTAGTCTTTGGAAGATCATCTCTGAACTCGACTAATTTAGGGATTTTGTAACCCGTTAAGTGCTCACGACAGTGCGCGATAATGTCTTCTTTGGTCAGGCTAGGGTCACGCTTCACAACGTAGATCTTAACCAATTCACCAGACACTTCATGAGGTTGACCGATAGCTGCTACTTCAAGCACTTTACCATGCAGAGCCACAACGTCTTCAATCTCGTTCGGGTAGACGTTGAAGCCTGATACAAGAATCATGTCCTTCTTACGGTCAACGATGTACAACAAGCCTTCGTCATCAAACTTAACGATGTCACCTGTCGATAACCAACCGTCTTGATCGATCACTTCTTTGGTCGCTTCAGGGCGCTGCCAGTAACCTTGCATCACTTGAGGGCCACGAACTTGTAGCTCGCCTACTTGGTCATTAGCAATAACCTTACCTTCATCATCAACAATACGAACTTCTGTCGATGGTACTGGTAGGCCGATAGCACCTGTGTAGTCTTTCAGGTCGTATGGGTTACCCGTTACCAGTGGTGAACACTCAGTTAAGCCATAGCCTTCCAATAGGTGAATGCCTGTCGCTTTCTTCCATTGCTCAGCAACAGCGCGTTGAACCGCCATGCCGCCGCCAACAGATAGGCGTAGGTTACTGAAATCCAACTCGTGGAAATCTTCGTTATTAACTAGCGCATTAAACAAGGTGTTTACGCCGGTAATTGCGGTAAACGGAACCTTTTGCAGCTCTTTAATAAAGCCAGGAATGTCACGAGGGTTAGTAATTAGAAGGTTACGACCACCCATCTCAACAAACAGTAAGCAGTTCACCGTCAGTGCAAATACGTGGTAAAGCGGTAATGCCGTTACAACCAACTCGCGGCCTTCTTGCAGAACAGGACCGTAAGCCCCTTTCGCTTGAAGTACGTTCGCAATCATATTGCGGTGCGTTAGGATTGCGCCCTTCGCTACACCTGTTGTACCACCAGTGTACTGTAGGAACGCGATGTCATCACCCGCCATGAACGGTTTCACATATTGAAGACGACGACCTTTGTGCAGCGCTTTTCTGAATGAGATAGCACCCGGCAGATCATACTTAGGCACCATGCCTTTTACGTATTTCACTACAAAGTCGACAATTGTCCCTTTCGCGCGTGGCAGCATTTGCCCTAGGCTAGTTAGAACAACGTGTTTAACCGGCGTGTTATCAACGACTTTCTCTAGCGTGCTCGCAAAGTTAGATACGATAACAATCGCCTTTGCACCAGAATCGTTCAGTTGATGTTCAAGCTCACGAGGTGTGTACAGTGGGTTGACGTTCACTGCAATCATACCTGCACGCAATACACCAAATAGTGCAATTGGGTATTGCAGTAGGTTTGGCATCATTAGCGCGACGCGATCGCCCTTCTTCAGTTTCAAGTCATTCTGTAGGTAAGCGGCAAAAGCACGGCTGCGCTCTTCAAGCTTACGGAATGTCATAATCGAGCCCATGTTCTCGAATGCAGGTTGGTCCGCGTACTTCTGTACCGACTGTTCAAACATTTCTACAAGAGATGGGTACTGATCTGGGTTGATCGTTTCTGGTACGTCACTTGGATAACGTGAAAGCCAAGGTTTATCCACGATGTTACTCCTCGTTTATCAGCTGACGACTGCTTCGCCGCTTTTTATCATTGCGGTATTACAGCACAGCTTTAGTGCATGAGCACTAAAAGGCTCAAACACTTGTTTAAATTTTGTTAACTACACCAAGAATTAGCTCTGAAACTAACTCTGGGCTCTCTAAATGACAATGATGTCCGCCAGGAACAGTCTCTATATGCAGAGGACTATGCACTGATTTGTAGCGATTATGCTGCAAATGTCGGAATCCATCATTTCCTAAAACTATTAATTGAGGGCATTCAATAGCCGCCATGATCGCTTCAGCGTGCGCCTGTGACATTCGATATAACGAGTCACATTTTAGGTTAGGGTCGCATCGCCATTGCCAAGAGTTATCTAACTCGACAATTCCTCGCTCGACAATAGGAGCAATTAATTCAGCATTGATTTGATTGGCGTGAGCTCTCAGCTTAATAGCATCCTCAAGGCTTGCCAGAGGACGTGAAGGCTTTCTTCGCTGTCGAAGACGACTGAGTACCCCATCTCTCAAACGAGAGACTGTTTCGTGGGGAGCTTCTGAAAGAGGTCCATGACCTTCAATTTGAATTAATCCTGACACCTTTTCAGGAAAGGCGGCACTATAGCAACTTGCGATCAATGCACCAAGTGAATGTCCTACCAGTACCAGTCTGTTTGGCGATAATTTAGTCACCAACTGATGCAAATCATCAATATAGTCGTGAAATGGGTAATAACTGCCCGGTTTATGCGACGAGAAACCGTGTCCGAAGAGATCGATAGCAACGAGGTGAGTATCTGGAGAAAGCTTGGCTATTTGCGGCATAACCTGAGTGAAACTTGCAGAATTATCTAGCCAACCATGAATAAAAACGACCGTCGTTGCGGTCGTTTTTGAGTTGCCAATCTGTTGTGTTGCAAGCGTCCCGCTCGCAAGGGAATATGACTTTTCAATCATTGATTGTATGGTGTCCCTATCGTTTAGTGTGTCGATTTCAGGTTCGACTATTCCACATCTTGAATCACACGGCCTGACTTAGGCATGGTTTGAAAGCTGCGACAATGCAAACTGCGGCAAGAGTAGTAGGTTGGCGCAAAGTCGTTGATGACCACTCGCTCGGTGATCTGCCATAAACGTTGGTTGTAGACATTCATTACTGGGAAGGTATAAGGGTAATCACCAACGGTGCCATCTTCAGTACCACTTGATGTTCCAACCAAGGTGACTAAACGGCCTTCAGCAAAGCTCAAAGGTTCTACGTAACCATCAATGTAACCAACAAAACGCCCTTTTGGCTCGGCATCAATATCTGGCTTACCGTTGCTTGAGATAGGCAAGTTAACCACTTCAACACGAGTCTTATCTTGTAAGTTAGTGACTTTAGCAATCACACCACCTAAACGAACATCACCAGCGTCTGGCACTGTGTTTACCCACTCTTGGTAGTCAGTTACCACCTGTTCAGAGTTTGCATTAAGTTCTTCTGGTAGAGATGAGCAACCCATCACCATCGAAGAGAAGACGACAAGGAAAAATAAGCGAGATTTAGAAATGAGAGAAAACATAATGCTGGTCCTTAGAAAAGGATAAATGAAAGCACAAAGCTAGATATAAATATCGACCCCAATAAGCTTCGCAAGTTCCTCTTTTTTAGCTTGATTCATCACGTCCATATACTCCTCCATCGCACGTCGTCCACGCCCTTCTGGAAGATCATATTGAACCTGAGCTTTGTGAATCTCAGATTCTTTGACTTGGCGAATCGAATGCGAGACAGCATTCGCGACCTTAGTTGGCTGACCAACTGAGGTTTTTGCATCGCCTTTTTTTACCTCGTTCTTTTTGTTGGTTCGATTGGTTTTGGATGTATTGCCTATCGAAGAAGGAGGTAAGCCGTTTATTGAAACCATGCTTAAAGAGTTTATTACCTGATGTTAATGATTGTGGATCTGTTTTTATTTTGGCTCTGCAAAGTGAATGCAAAGCCAAAATAATACGTATTTACTCTCGACCTGGCAGTTTTTTCCACGTCACTTTATCACGAAGATAAACAGGCTCAGACTCTTCTGCTGCAACCGCTTTACCTTCTGCGTAAGCAAATTGAGCAAGGAACGCCATGTCTTGGGCTTCTGGAAACAGGACTTCACACGCTTTGGTGTTAATCGCTAGTGTGTCCATGTGCTCTGCATACGCTTCCCAACCGGTGCCGACTTTTGCCCATATCTCAGAATCCGCTTCAAGCTGCGCAGCTAATTCGCTTGGAGGCGTGACACATTCCGCATCAACCGCAGTCCAACGACCATCGTCTTCACGGCTGTAACGAGCCCAATATACTTCACTCATGCGAGCATCAATCGCTGTAGCTACGTGAGTTTCACCAAATTTACGGTAGCTGCCTTGCGCCATCGCGGCCAGTGTAGACACACCGATCATCGGTAAATCAGCACCAAAAGCCAAGCCTTGAGCAATACCGATACCAATACGCACACCCGTGAAACTGCCTGGGCCTTGGCCAAACGCGATTGCGTCGATATCGGTTAAAGCGACATTCGCTTCTTTCAGTACTTCATCAACCATAGGTAGAATTTTTTTCGTATGGTCTCGAGGAGCCTCTTCGCTACGTGCGAACACCTGGTCACCCATTACTAATGCAACTGAACAGTTTTCAGTTGCGGTATCTACTGCAAGAATTTTCGCGCTCATTTGTGTCTCAAATATCTGTTATCTAATCTAAAAATAATGGCTAAACTCAACAATGCCAATTAATCAGCAGCGGTTGAATGGTCTTTAGCTAAGAATTCTTTAATGACCCCTAAGTCACGTGTACGAGGGATAGGCGGTAAACTCGCCAAAAACACACCACCGTAATCGCGAGTCACCAATCGGTTATCGCAAATAATCAAAGCACCATTATCGCGCTTGTCACGTATCAATCGGCCGACACCTTGTTTCAAGGTAATCACAGCGTCTGGCAACTGTACTTGTGCAAAAGGATCACCCCCTTTTAGCTTACAGTCCTCGATTCGAGCCTTAAGTAAAGGGTCATCAGGGGCTGTAAAGGGCAATTTATCGATGATAACACAGCTTAATGCGTCGCCCCTAACATCTATCCCCTCCCAGAAAGCACCTGTAGCCACCAGCAATGCGTTACCTAATTCCATGAATTCGGCTAAGGTTTTTTGCTTACTTGTCTCACCTTGCAATAGAACGGGAACCGAGAGGGTTTCACGGAATCGCTCCCCCAACTCTTTCATCATGCTGTGTGAAGTACACAAGAAGAAACAGCGGCCTTGGTTTTGCTCAATCACAGGAGTCAGCATTCTTACTAGCTTATCCGCGAGACCGGGGCTATTCGGTTCTGGAAGATAACGAGGCACACACAAGCGCGCTTGATTCGGATAATCAAACGGGCTCGGCAGTGAAAACTGTGCCGACGGTTTTAACCCTAATCGAGAAGTAAAGTGTTCGAAATCATCCGACACCGCCAAGGTTGCTGAGGTAAACACCCATGCGCCCGGCTTCAGCTCAATCTGTTCGTGGAATTTATCGGCGACAGAAAGCGGTGTGATATGCAGAGCAAAGTGGCGCGGTGTAGTGTCATACCAATACGAATAGCCAGTGATCGACACATCGCACACACGTTCGATACGCGACTTAATCATATTTGCGCGTTCGAAAGCGGTATCTAACAGCTGGCTTCGCCCAAGTGCTAACTTCAATACATCAACAGCAAGTTGCAGAGCATCTTGCAAACGAACTAACTCGCGTGCAATCGACTCGGATTTCAAAGCTTCGCGCCAGTTACCACGAAAGCCGGTGTCGCCGAGCACAATACGTAGGTCAGCAGCTGATTGAATTAGCCTCTCGCCAACCTTTTGCAGCTGACGCATGTCTTTGGCTTCAGTGCGGTAAGCGATTTCAATGTCTTTGGCTAGTTCTTGGATCTGCCGGCTGGAAACCGATTGTCCAAAGTACTGACTGGCGATATCGGGAAGTTGATGCGCTTCATCGAAGATAAACACATCGGCTTCAGGTATCAGCTCACCAAACCCGGTTTCTTTGATCGCTAAATCTGCGAGAAACAAGTGGTGGTTCACTACAACAACATCGGAGTCCATCGCTTTTTTACGCGCCTTAAGCACAAAGCAATCAGTGTAGCTTGGGCATTCTTTGCCTAAACAGTTGTCGTTAGTCGAGGTAATGGTTGGAATAACTGGGCTATCTTCAGCAATATCATCGCAATCACCTAAATCGCCAGTTTGAGTCGCTGACGACCAGCTGCGCACTTTAACCAACTGAGCTAACAGCGTTGGATCGGTATGAGTGCCATGACTTTCGATCATCTGGCGACTGAGCCTGTCTAAACACAAATAGTTTGAGCGACCTTTCAGCAGAGCAACCTGACCATAAAAACCAAGCGCATCGACCATTAATGGTAAATCACGATGAAACAACTGCTCTTGAAGGTTTTTAGACCCCGTACTGATAATAGTTTTCTTGCCACTCAGCAGCGCCGGTACTAGGTAAGCAAACGTCTTACCGGTACCTGTCCCCGCCTCAACAACCAATTGGCTTTGTTGCTCAATGGCCTGTGAGACCGCCTCAGCCATGTCCAACTGAGCTTGTCTTGGTTGAAACCCAGGGATAGCTTTGCCCAGAGCGCCATCAGCAGAAAACGTTTTAGATATCATAGAGTACGAAGTTTAGAAAAAGAGAAGGAGAATTATGGCAGGTTTAGTGAGCCGGCGCGAATCAAGAATGACTTCGCACCGGAGGTGTTTGGTTTGGCTTGACGTGGCTTAAGTTACCTTGAAGGTAAGAATTGAAGAAGTAGGAATTAGAGAATCGTTTTTATTTTCGACTGAGATAACGTGATAGCCAAGGAGCACCTGCAAAATGGTTATCACCAGGCTGTATGGCTTTCGCTGCATCGGTTGGTGAGGTCTTACTTTCCCACATTTCATCTAGAACATGACCATCTAATTCGGTACCTCTCGCCAATGAATTCACTCGCTTGCAGTACAGTTTTTTGGCTAGTAACTCTTTATCCATAAGTATCACCTCTATTTTTGGCCAAGGCGTAAATGCCTCGGTTGAAGTTCAAATGCGTACTACGGTCAAAACTTTTAAAAATGAAGCTTCTGCCTGTTTTTCTATCTAAAAACTGATATTTCTATATCAAACAATTTATCAAAGCGATAAATGAGCAGCAGAATTTGTTGAAACCAACTTGATAATAGATTAATTATAACGGTGATATTGCGGCTCAGTTCACCGTTCGACGGCCTGCATTAAATTTGAAGAATCCCGATTTCATATAATAAGTGCAACATTTCATGGAAGTAAGATGCAAATGGAAAGAAAAACTTTACTAACACATTGTACTGATGCCCCCGGCCTCATCTCTAAGATCACCAATATTTGTTATAAGCACCAACTCAATATTATTCACAACAATGAGTTCGTAGATAACACAAGTGGCCACTTCTTTATGCGCACCGAGCTTGAAGGGTATTTCAATGACGAAACCTTACTTGCCGATTTAGATCAAGCCCTGCCACCAAATACGAAACGTAAGCTTGTTGATTCGTCTCGCAAGCGTGTTGTGATACTCGTGACCAAGGAAGCACACTGCCTTGGCGACATTCTAATGAAGAACTTCGATGGCAGCTTAGACGTTGAAATTGCGGCCGTTGTCGGTAACTACGACATTCTACAAAGCCTAACCGAGCGTTTTGACATCCCTTACCACCATGTTTCTCACGAAGGGCTAAACCGTGAAGAACATGAGAAGAAGATGCTAGAAGTGATTGACCAGTACGAGGCGGATTACCTTGTTTTGGCTAAGTACATGCGAGTGCTGACACCAGGTTTTGTTGAAAAATACCACCACAAGATCATCAATATCCACCACAGCTTCTTGCCAGCATTTATTGGCGCGAAGCCATACCAACAAGCGTATGAGCGCGGCGTGAAGATCATTGGCGCAACGGCACACTTTGTGACGAATGATTTGGATGAAGGTCCAATCATCAAGCAAGATGTTATCCCTGTGGATCACAACTTCAGCGCGAAAGACATGGCACAAGCCGGTCGTGACGTAGAGAAGAATGTATTAAGTAAGGCGTTAAACAAGGTGATCAATGATCATGTGTTTGTTTACGGCAACAAGACTGTAATTCTGTAAATCGGATATTCGATTTCCGGTAAGACTTCCAGTTAGAACCCAATAAAAAACGCGCAATAGGGAAAGCCCATCGCGCGTTTTTTGTATCTGATGATCAGACTCGCTTTGAGAGATTCCCGACTACGCTCCTTCGTCGCTATCGGGAATGACGAACTCGGTGATGAACCTTCGAGCTATAGGCTCTAACATACGCTCTCGAACGCTCAGTCTGTCACTATCCAAAGATAGACTCTGGAAAATTTCATCGAACACCCCGTCATTCCGACGAGCCAAGGCGAGATCAGGAATCTCTTTCCTAGCAACTCTCTATTCAAATTAAGCCTGTTCTGATTCCACAATCTTCTTCAAAGAGTGTGGATGCAGCTTGATGCAAATCCCTTGATGTTTAAAAGCCACTGTTGGGTTATTCAAGCGTTCACCCTCGCCTTTCGGGCTAGAGAGTTTGATCTTAACGCCTTGCTCACCCAGCGTTTCAAAGTTAGCAGCGAACTGCGGGTAAGTTTCTTTAAGATCCGCTAGATACTCATCAGCTGTTTGGGCATGAGAAGGAATCACAAACTCTACATGTTCCCAATCTTGGCTTGGGTAAATCTTACCTTCTGCTGGATATGGCAGCTCCAAACATTCAATTTTCCAGCCAAGGCTTTGCAAGGGTTCATCGAAAGCCAACACCACAATTGGACGACCATTAATCATCGCCTCAGAAATCATAGAGCCGTACTCAGACCACGCTTGATGGGCAGATTTCGCTAGCTCAGTGTCATTGATTCGCAGCGCAATATGATCCGCTTGAGCAAAGCTTAAATCCAAACCTAATGTATTTCCTAGGCTCTCGATTTTTGCCATAAAAGTATCAAGGCGGGCGATCATTTGTTGTGGTTCTAGTTCAGCTTGCTTCAGGCTCATCATCATTGTCTGTGTTCTCCAAATAATGGCTGCATGTTATCAGTTTTGCCTTTTGCAACAAGCGTTGCTTTTACAAAAAACACTCAATAACTATGTTCTTTTCGCTCCTTAAACATGCAAACGCGTCTTGCTAAAAGTCGATTGTCAAAAACCACTCAGGAAATGTTAATTTTCTATCAATTCGACCTATAAGAAACCGCACAAAATTGGTATGATTACCGCCATTTCTGTGAACTTAAACAGAGTCTGCTGCTGATTTTGGCATTAAATCGTTAACTAGAAGCATAATTAACCAATTTAATGACCAAGAATTAACGGCCACTCTTATCATCCTTGAATTGAAGGAAACGCGTGTGAATATCCAAGCACTTATTAATGACAAAGTATCTCAGGCTCTAGAAGCCGCTGGCGCACCTGCAGGCTCTCCTGCTGCTGTTCGTCAATCTGCAAAACCACAGTTTGGTGACTACCAAGCAAACGGCGTTATGGGCGTTGCTAAACGACTAGGCACTAACCCACGAGAATTTGCTCAAAAAGTATTGGACGTTCTAAACCTAGACGGTATCGCGTCTAAAGTTGAAATCGCAGGTCCGGGTTTCCTAAACATCTTCCTAGATGAAGCTTTCCTAGCCAAACAAGCAGACGCAGCATTGGCTGACTCTCGCCTTGGTGTTGCCGTTGCTGAAACGCAAACTATTGTTGCGGATTACTCTGCGCCAAACGTTGCTAAAGAAATGCACGTTGGTCACCTACGTTCAACTATCATCGGTGATGCAGTAGTTCGTACTCTAGAATTTCTAGGCCACAACGTTATCCGCGCTAACCACATCGGTGACTGGGGTACTCAATTCGGTATGCTTATCGCAAACCTTGAGCGCGTTCAGGCTGAGTCTGGTGAAGTTTCAATGGAACTTGCTGACCTTGAAGGCTTCTACCGTGAATCTAAAAAGCTCTACGATGAAGACGAAGAGTTCGCAGTTAAAGCACGTGGCTACGTTGTTAAACTGCAAAGCGGCGACGAGTTCTGCGCAGAGATGTGGAAGAAGCTTGTTGACGTAACAATGATTCAAAACCAACGCAACTACGATCGTCTAAACGTGTCTCTAACACGTGATGACGTAATGGGCGAAAGCATGTACAACCACATGCTTCCAACTATTGTTGCGGATCTGAAAGAGCAAGGTCTTGCTAAAGAAGATGACGGCGCACAAGTTGTATTCCTAGACGAATACAAAAACAAAGATGGTGACCCAATGGGCGTTATCATCCAGAAACGCGACGGCGGCTTCCTTTACACAACAACCGACATTGCTTGTGCAAAATACCGTTTTGAAGAACTAGGCGCAGACCGCGTTCTTTACTTCATCGACTCACGTCAACACCAGCACCTAATGCAAGCTTGGACTATCGTTCGTAAAGCAGGTTACATCCCAGAATCTGTTTCTCTTGAGCACCACGCATTCGGCATGATGCTAGGTAAAGACGGTAAACCATTCAAGACTCGTGCAGGCGGTACTGTTCGTCTTGCTGATCTTCTTGATGAAGCCGAAGTTCGTGCAGCGCAGCTAATCGAATCTAAGAACCCAGAACTAGCAGAAGACGAGAAGAAAGCGATCGCGAACACTGTTGCTATGGCAGCGGTTAAGTACGCAGACCTTTCTAAGCACCGCACTACTGACTACGTGTTCGATTGGGACAACATGCTTGCATTCGAAGGCAACACAGCACCATACATGCAGTACGCATACACTCGTGTTGCTTCTGTATTTGCTAAAGCTGGCATTTCTATGGACTCGCTTGAAGGTGAAATCAAAATCACTGAAGAGAAAGAGAAAGCGCTTATCGCGAAACTTCTACAGTTTGAAGAAGCAGTACAGTCTGTTGCTCGTGAAGGTCAACCACACATCATGTGTAGCTACCTATTCGAACTAGCTGGTCAATTCTCTAGCTTCTACGAAGCTTGCCCTATCCTAGTTGCTGAAGAAAAAGCTGTTAAGCAGAGCCGTCTGAAGCTTGCTGCACTAACAGCGAAGACGATCAAGCAAGGTCTATCGCTTCTAGGTATCGACACTCTAGAGCGCATGTAAGCGATTCGAGATTCGAGATTCG
>NZ_JBFROW010000025.1:59496-63664 GCF_041471665.1 Vibrio sp. 10N.261.51.F11
CGAGATTCGAGATTCGAGAAAATTAGAAAGGTTGACGTGAAAGCGTCAACCTTTTTTTTGTCTGGAGGTTTGTTTACTCGATTATTTAAGCGATTAGCTAACCTACACAGCAAGAGATCTCCTATTACGCTCATTCGTCGCTCTAGGAGATGACGAGAATAGGTGTAGTGAATCCAAGACAACATCAATGATGCGCCATCAAACCACACCAAATCGTTATCCCTCTTCTCACCATCATTCCCTACAGTGAGGGACGAACGTGATAGGAAATCTGCTTATTGAGAACGTAAGCCCTAGCCACATTCAAACTCCGACCTTATACTCATGTAAAACAATTAATTGGAAAGATCATGAGCTTTGAACTTCACCCGCAACTTGCGAAAGACACCACACTTATCGGCGAATTTCCACTGAGCTTAGCTCTGTTACACAAAGACAACGCAGTGCCTTGGGTTATCTTGGTACCAAAACGTGCCAACCTAAAAGAGTTTCACCACTTACCAATGAAAGAGCAACAGCAGTTCCTACATGAATCTCAGGCGGTAAGCCAAGCACTAGAAGCAACGTTCCAACCAGACAAATTGAACCTTGGTGCGCTGGGTAATATGGTGCCACAACTGCACATCCACCATATTGCACGCTTCAAAGACGACATTGCTTGGCCCGGCCCAGTATGGGGTAATACAAAAGGCGAACAGCGCAGTGAAGAAGATCAAGCCGCTATCCTGACTCGTATCCAAAACGTTCTGTCACTGAGCTCTATCTTCAAGAAAGCATAATTCGAGTTCATCTCATTGAGCTTTAAAGCAAAACACTTCAGAAAAGACACATAACAAAAAGCCGCTCATCTTAGATAAGCGGCTTTGTCATTTTCTAATCTCGCCTTTTTCAACGAGAGTCTGAAGACCGAACTACATCATCACGTTAAGCGACAAACCATCTTGTTTGCTGATGGTGTAGCGAATACGCGTTGTATGACCATGCTTATTCGTATCGACCAAGCGAGAAACTTTCCCTTTCTTGACCCAAACACTCAGCATCGCATCGACGCCATCTTCACTCATGCCAAACTTTGCAGCGAGCTCTTTACGAGCCGCAACGCCGTGGCTATCAATGTATTGATGAAGTTCAGTTAAAATCATACTACTTGCACCTCTAGTGCTTTCTGCTTACTGCCCACTTTCTTGAAGACGCGATACGTCACCACAAAACCACCAGCAATCGCCACCATCCATACTGCACTTGTCACAGGATGCGCAGCAAAGTTTGCCGCTTGGTAGTAGAAAGTCGCACCAAAGTAACCAAGAGCCATCGTCCAAACCGCGATGAAGCGTGCAAACGTCTGACCAAATTCACGAACATAAGCACCCATCGCGGCCACACAAGGCGTGTAAAGCAGGATAAGAATCAAGTAAGCGAATGCCGCATGACCAGATACAAACTTGTCTTTCAAGTTACCAAAGATAGAGGTATCGACTTCTTGGTCAGCTGCTACAGAATTAGAGTCAGACAAGTCGCCAACTTCAATACCTAATGGATCTGAGTAGCTCAATCCGGCTAGGTTTTCAGGGATCGTCATTACCGCTTCTTGCAGGCTTGCTGCTAAGTCAAACTCAGCTGCTTCTTCATCAGAAGGCGTTGTATATAGGCTATTTAATGTACCAACAACGGCTTCTTTAGCGAAAATACCTGTGATGATACCAACCGTTGCAGGCCAGTTCTCTTCAGTAATACCAATTGGTTGGAATACAGGTGTTACAACTTGAGCTGCTCTAGACAGTACTGAGTTTTCGCTATCTTCGTTACCAAAGCTGCCGTCCATACCTAGAGAGTTTAGGAAGCTAAGAATAGCCACAACCATCACGATTGTTTTACCTGCACCAAGTACGAAACGCTTCAGCTTCTGCCAAGTTTTCAACATTACGTTTTGCACTGTCGGCAATTCGTAATCTGGCATTTCCATCACTAAGCTATCACTGCTACCTGGGTAGATCGTGTTTTTCAGGAACAAACCCGTAAATACAGAAGCAACGATACCCATGATGTACAGAGCGAATACTACGTTTTGTCCTGCACCTGGGAAGAACGCCGCCGCGAACAGTGCGTATACCGGTAAACGAGCACCACATGACATAAACGGCGCCATTGATGCTGCTAGTTTACGTTCGCGCTCTTGGTCAAGAGTACGAGTTGCCATGATTGAAGGCACGTTACAACCAAAGCCCAGTACAAGTGGGACAAATGCTTTACCCGGTAAACCAATCTTCTGCATCACTTTATCAAGTACAAATGCAGCACGAGCCATGTAGCCTGAGCTTTCTAGTACCGCTAAGAATAGGTAAAGCGCTGCGATAACAGGAATAAAGGTCGCAACCGTTTGGATACCGCCGCCAATACCATCAGCAAGTACAGTGACTAACCAAACTGGTAAATGGCCATCTAATAAGTGGTGTCCACCATCAACTAATATTGCTCCAACACCAATATCGAAGAAGTCGATAAACGCACTACCGATATTGATAGAGAACATGAACATTAGGTACATGATAACGAAGAAGAAAGGAATACCGACCCATTTGTTCAAAATGAATTGGTCTGCTTTCTCTGTAAAGTTACGGCTTAGTTTGCCTTCGCTGCGACGAACACGTTTACAAAGGTCATGTAAGAAAGTGTATTTAGCGTCAGCAACAGCAAGGTCAATATCGAAATCGGCACCAAGACGCACGCTATCAATTTGAGTGCGAGTTTGTGGGGCTAAACCATTCAATACCAAGTAATCATTTTCTAAAGCACGAATCGCTAGCGCTCGGTGAGATACGTCAGCATCATCAAATTGTGACTCAACAGAAGGGATAAGAGCTTCTAACGCGGCATCGTAATCAATAGAGATAGGGTCAAGGCTCACACCTTGAACAAGCAGTTTATGCAGACGCTCTTTAAAGCGAACCACTTGACCTTTATCGTTTGCAGACAAGCTTAGAACTGGGCAACCTAGCTCTTTCTCTAGTGCTTTAAGGTTAATCACCTGACGTTCGCGCTTTAATACATCCATTTTGTTCAACACAACGATCATTGGGCGACCCAACTCACGCAGCTGTAATGTCATATATAAGCTTCGTTCTAGACAGCTAGCGTCGACAACATTGATGATCACATCTGCTGGGTGAGTTAAAACAGCGCGAGACGCGATAGACTCATCGATGCTGTTCGCATCATTACCACTGTCTAGTGCGTAGATACCCGGTAAATCCGTTAGTTGAAACTGATCACCAGCTTGCGAGTATAAACCCGTCTTCTTTTCAACAGTGACACCAACCCAGTTACCAACGTGCTGCTTAGCACCAGTCAGTGCGTTGAACAGTGTTGTTTTACCACTATTCGGGTTACCAACGGTAAGAACTTGATAATCCATTTAGATAACCTCGATTTGTTCTGCAATGCTTTCACGAATGGCGATAGAAACACCTCTCACTTCAACTTGAAGCGGATCACCCATAGGTGCACGGCGGATAAGCGTCACCTCGGTTTTTGGCAACATACCCATGACCATAAGTTTCTTCCTTACGTCTGGTGTTAAACCTGTTAGTGCAACAATAGAAGCCGCCTTTCCTTGCTCTAATTGTGAGAGTTTCATAAGTACCCAATTCGTGACTGATAATGAGAAAGATTGTTATTAACGCCATGATACACATACATGCCCACAATTCTATTGTGTGAAATCAATGTTTTCGAAAATACATACTCGTAAGTTTCGTTAAAAACGTTTACGTCAAAAACGTTACTTTCAACAACTAGCGAGAACTACCTCACTAGTACAAACCCTCCCAAACAAAAACAAATCATTAATTATCAATCACTTGAGACAATGTCGGATTTCTCATAGGTATCTGTCGTTAATTTTATAAGTAAAATAAGTAGCTGGACGTATAGTTACTCCATCGAAGAGAAACTACTTCTCTTTAATTTTATTCCAGAGGTGATATGGCTTTGCTATATCACTCCGGCAGCAAGCGAAGGTGTCGTTGGCACCCGTGGTATAGTCCCCCCGGCTATGCCACGATATTTTTTTTCTTCCCTTTGTTTTATCCCAACAACCTTTTTAAACTCCCCATTTATCTCGTATCTCGTATCTCGTATCTCGTATCTCGTATCTCGTATCTCGTATCTC
>NZ_JBFROW010000025.1:64444-96657 GCF_041471665.1 Vibrio sp. 10N.261.51.F11
CTCGTATCTCGTATCTCGTAGAAGCATAAGAAAGCCCCAACACGAATGTCGAGGCTAAAGTATCTTTATTTATGTTCTAGCTGAGTATCCGCTGCGTGCTACTCTTCGTTGTTTTCAGCAAACTTAGATGGTGACATGCCAAAGTGGTGCTTAAACCTTTGACTGAAATAGGAAGGGTCATTGAACCCCGAATCAAACGCCACATCAGAGATCTTCTCTCCAGCGAGTAAGCGCTCACACGCATGCTCTAGACGTACTTCATTCAAGTGCTCTTTGAAGGTCTTGTTGTAAGCCGATTTAAAGCGTCTCTGTAAGCTTCTCTCAGACATAAACAAATACTTAGCGGCAGTTGCAGTACTGAACTCGGCATCAGCGTAGTTTTCACTCACAAGCTGCGACACTCTGTTCTTCCACTCTTGTTCCGCTGTCAGTTTTTGTTGCTCTGGTGTTGAGGCGGCAAGCTTAATGGTTTCAATCTGTTCAATTGTGCTGGCTTCGAGATTGTCGAGTACTTGATACTCAATTGGCCACGAAAGCTGAACCTTATTTTGAGACTCCGAAACAAAGGCATTAAGCTCGCCACCGCTCTGATTCATCAATAGCGGCAGCTTTTCGATGTTAAGGTCGGTCGACTTTCCGGTATTGTCACCCATGCTTGATGCCAGCTTAGGGAAAGGCATGCCATGATCTCGAATGGTTACAACAAGATGCTCCTTAACCTCTTCAACCAGAACCACCATACTCTGCGACTTAAAGTTTCTCTTGATGATGCTCCCGACCAAGCTATTGAAGATAATATCGAGATTAAAATACAGCAACGAGACATATCGTTGTTTTGTTTCGACTTTAATATCCAGTTCAATACCGGCTTTGGTTAAGTCATCCTGCCAAGCTTTGAGTACCACCTCTAAGATTAAAATTATATCGTAACAAACTTGCCCTTCTCCTTGAGGCGTATTACTCAATTGAGCTAAGCCATTTTTCAAGGTTAGAATCGGCGACTTCCCGAGCTCGTCATTCCAATTCGGGAGCATCGCAGCAATATGATTCACTTCAGAAGAGAGTTCATTGGCAGTGTGAGACACAAGCGCATTCTTCACGGATAGCTGCTTTTTAAGCTGTTGATTAGTGGCGAGTAATATCCGGCTTTGGTGCCTCAATTGGTCTGTCTTCAGTGCAACTTGCGCTTTTAAGTGCCGGTTGGCAAAAGTGACATAACGCGAACGCCAAAAGACTAAGATAGTCACAACGCCAATCAGTAATATCAGAGAGCTTGCTGCAGCCCAATTGGTCAGATACCAAGGCTCCGCAATCGAGAAGCTTTGATTGGTTGACACAAAGCGATAATGGGAGTCTTTAACCGGCTTCACTTCAAGTGTGTAATCCCCTGGAAGAAGATGATCGAGCGTTAACAAGCCCCCTTCAAACTCACTCCAAGGTTCATCGTCGCTCAGTCGGTATTCCATCGCAGGTGCGAACGTTGCTGGTAAGATACCTAGCTTAAACCCCATCGATGAACCATAAGGAATCTCATCCAGCTCTGCCATTTTCCC
Source organism: Vibrio sp. 10N.261.51.F11 (assembly GCF_041471665.1). Taxonomy (NCBI): domain Bacteria; kingdom Pseudomonadati; phylum Pseudomonadota; class Gammaproteobacteria; order Vibrionales; family Vibrionaceae; genus Vibrio; species Vibrio sp. 10N.261.51.F11. The sequence continues at coordinate 65,998 of NZ_JBFROW010000025.1, forward strand.
GCCAAGTGATACCGTTTGTTGGTCGACACTTATCTTACTCAACAAGGCACGGCTATGAGGTGTAGTTGATACCAGTAACTCGTTAGATAACGCGCTGACTACACCATACTTTGAGCCGAAAACAAGCCTCGAAGGTTGGCTATCTTGACTGTAAAAAAGAGCACACGCTCCTGCCGCCAGTTCATTGGTGATCAAACCAAATGGCGAACCTATGTGTTTATGCAGTTGCCCATCCAATCCGTAATAACTGATGCCTTTCGAAGAGCCTAACCAAACACCATTGTCATCGCTTATCAGGCAGTTGGGGCTAATATTGTCTTCAACAAGAGTGATTTCTTGAATAATAGAGCTGTCATCCGGGATTCGATACACGCCATAACTGCTCGCAAACCACTGCGCTCCATCCTTCGCTTTTTCAATATCGACGACTTTGCCAAACCGTTCGCTGGAACGACTAAAGCTAATTCGTTTATCAATGAACGAGTAGAAGCCATGATCCGTTCCTATATAGATGCGACCTAGCAAGCCTACATTGAGAGCGGTGATCTTCGCAGGCAAGAACTTGTCGACTAACCAGTCAGTGCCATAACTCGTCAGTTTCATGGTTTCGATAGATAACGAATAGAGGTTTTGCCCAGAGGTCATCCAAAGAACGTTATCGGCTTGAAGCGCAAGGTTTTCAACACGCACTCCCTCAATTGGCCTTGGTAAATCAAGGGCTTCGGGTTGTAGTGTTTCCGTATTTAGACTGATGATACCTTGTTCGGTCGCCAACCAAATGGAAGAGCCAAAGATCTCAAAATCATTAACAGGGTTAGAGTAAACACGAATTGGGTTCTCTTCACTTTCAGAATCAACCAAGTAGAGCCCCATTGAAGACGCGACCCAAGATAACTGGTCACTGACAGGCAGTACTTTATTGATCACCACACTACTCGAATGCATGCCCATTCCAGTTAGGGGTGTTCTCGAGAAGGTTTTGCTGAACAGTGAGAAGTATCGGATACCGTTGTTTGTCGCAACCCACATACCACCAGCATGATCGTTTATCAACGAATATATTTTCTCACCCGGTAACGAGAAGTCTTGACTAGCGGCTTGTTCGAATCGAGTAATTTGTCCCGTAATAAAGTTGTAGCTAATAAGGCCGTGCTCTGTACCAATCCAATACTGGTCCGAAGTTTCGGCCAACGAGAGAACATGCGACCCTTTAACGATGGTCTCTTTGTCTGGGTTCGCGAGATCAACAATCACAGCACCATTTAAAGTACCGATCACTAACTCACGTCGAGCATTCGAAAAATAAACCGTCTCAATATGGTTTTTGTCTGATGCGGTGACATGGGTAAACTCTTGATTCTCTGAAAGGTAAACGCCAGAACTGGTCGCTAGCACCCACTTTGATAGTACCCACTCAGCGTCGTTAATCGCAATGTCACTGCTGTTATTGTATCGGTACAGTTTAAGTAGAGAGTAGGTGTTGAATTCTAAAGATTGAGTGTTGTAAGTATAGAAATTACTGCCGTCAGTAACCCAAATATAATCGCCTGATGCACCGATATTCGCTATTTCAGCGCCGGGACTTAGGCTAAACGCCAATTCGTTGCCAATTCCAGGGTTATGTCGATAGACCTCATTGTCGAAAAATGTCCAAAACTCATCGTTCAGAAAGGCGACTCTTTCCGAAGAAAATTGCAGTAAGCTTCCCTTGCGAGGGAATAGAGTTCGACCATCGTAAAAGAGTACTTTTCCATGCACATCATGAACCCAGAGCCCACCTCCGGCACCTAAATACAAGTTTTTAGCCGCAAGGAAATTCCCTTGCGCTTGAGCGGGCAAAGGATAGAAAACGGAGGGCGAGGTATTTACCGCTAGAACGCTAAATGAAATGCTCATTAACATGAACATTTTGAAGATAATTCGATACAACTCTTAATCCTGAACAGCAACAACACATGAAATTTTGGGTACCACAACGTCTTATCGTTGCTAAAACAAAAACTGAGTTTTTTTGTGCTTATTATTATCTTTCCATTTTAGCGGAAATTAGAAAAGGAGAAAGGAGGTTTGTTATTTGTTAGGAGGTTTTATCTTAGCGGTCACGAAAATGCCGCAAAAAGCGGCATGATTCATAAATTAACGAGAGCAAAGTAGAGTAAAGAATACTCGTTTATGACTTACTTCTCGTCTAAGCAACTTGTATAGCTATCTGTAAGTTGCTGAAGAAAATCGAAATAGCTTCCACTCTTCACTTCAACTGTTGAACCGATAGGGTCAAGCTGACCTTGTTTTGCGTTACTTCCGCGCGTCACTGATTCAATCACAGCAGGAGTGAATTGAGGCTCAGAAAACACACATTGAACGTTTTCACGTACTATCGTTTTCTTAATAGCGATCAGGCTTTTTGCACCCGGCTTACGCTCTGGGCTCACCGTAAAGTGACCTAAGTTATTTAGCTCAAACTCTTGCTCAAAGTAACCATACGCGTCATGAAAAACGTAGTAACCTTTGTCTTTCACGGGTGCAAGTTGCTCTCGAATAGACTGTTGCTTCTCTTTCAATGCAATCAGGAATGAATCGAGATTCTCTTGGTACGCCATTGCGTTGTCTGGATCAGATTCAATCAACTTAGCTGAGATGTATTTTGCAGCTACTTCAACTTGCTCGATACCTAACCAAAAATGCGGGTCATGGCTACCGTGGTGGTGCCCTTCATGTGCATCGTGGTCATGCTCTTCGTGTCCGAACTCTCGCAAGTTGATTCCGGGAATATCACTGATCTTGATAACATTTTCTTTTGAACCAATCACCTTAGTCAGAAAGGCTTCTAGGTCAGGGCCGAACCAGATGACCATATCGGCACTATGAACTTTTTTGACATCCGATGGCTTAAGCGCATAATCATGCGGCGAAGCATTGCTGTTCATCAACACATCCGGCTCACTAACGCCTTGCGTTAATTCTGTCACAATCATTTGAATTGGTTTAAAGCTTGTTAGAATAGTATTGGCACTTGCGACACTTGGCGCTAAAAGCAAAGTAGCAAGTATAAAAGATGAACGTGACATAATCCCTCGATAATAGAAAAGTAGCTTAGGCTTGAGGTAAATGTTACATTATAACATTAGCGAATTGCAAATGAGTTCTATTCATGGATAACTTAATCCAACTAGATTCTGTGAGCGTCGAATTTGACGGTCGAAAAGTTCTAGACAACATCTCTCTAAATTTAGAGCGCGGCAGAATCACCACCCTGATTGGGCCAAACGGTGCAGGAAAGTCGACATTAGTAAAAGTGGTACTGGGTTTACAGACCAAATTTTCAGGCACAATAACAAAAGCTAAAAAACTGAAAATTGGCTATGTACCACAAAAATTAAAGCTCAATGATTCCCTACCGCTCAACGTAGAGCGTTTTCTAAAACTCACTGGCAATTTCAGTCAGCAAGAGATCCTTGAAGCATTGAAGCTTGTTGGTGCTGAACATCTGCAGAAGAGTAACATGCACCAGCTATCTGGCGGAGAAAACCAACGTGTGCTCATTGCTCGTTCATTGCTAAGAAGACCAGATCTACTGGTTCTCGATGAACCGGCTCAAGGCGTCGACGTTCAAGGGCAAATAGACCTGTATGACTTGATTGACACCATTCGCCACCGCTTTGGTTGTGCCGTATTTATGGTTTCACACGATCTGCATTTAGTGATGGCAAAAACAGACGATGTTATCTGTTTACACCACCACATCTGTTGCTCAGGCGCACCTGCAGACATCAAACACCATCCTTCGTATATTGCGCTCTTTGGCACCGCGACCCAAGAGACGCTAGCGTTTTATCATCACCAACACGAACATCACCATCATGATCTCGCAGGCCAGCCTGTCGAAGGCGACGTGCATGAATGTTCAAACCATAAACACGGACACCACTAATGCTTGAGTTTCTTCTTCCCTCTATTTTGGCGGGTTTGGGTATTGCACTAATTGCAGGCCCACTAGGTTCATTCGTGGTGTGGCGTAAGATGGCTTACTTTGGTGACACGCTTGCTCACGCTTCTTTGATGGGCTTAGCACTTGGCTTTCTGTTCAACATTAACTTGTATTTCGCGCTGCTGATTTGTTGTTTGATGCTGGCCGTGTTGCTAGTGACTTTACAAAAACAAAAGCTGGTCGCGACCGATACCCTACTCGGTATTTTGGCGCACAGTGCGCTATCACTTGGTTTGGTTGCTGTAAGTTTCTTAGATAACGTTCGTGTTGACCTAATGAGCTACCTATTTGGTGACTTGCTGGCAGTATCTCCAACGGATTTAGTGTTCATCTATGCGGGTGCTGCTGTGATTGGATTAGTACTTGCTATCTTTTGGCGACCACTACTATCAACGACGGTTAACGAAGATCTCGCGGCGGTTGATGGCATCAACATTGATTTAATGCGTCTGATTCTGATGCTATTGGTCGGTATCGTGATTGCTGTCGGTATGAAGTTTGTTGGTGCGTTAATCATGACATCGCTACTGATTATTCCTGCAGCAACGGCAAGGAAGTTCTCGAGCACACCTGAGCAGATGGCCTTCCTTGCATCAATTATTGGCTCTATCGCTGTATTCGGTGGATTAAGCTTGTCTTGGTTCTATGATACGCCTGCTGGCCCGTCTGTGGTTATCAGTGCGGCAGCAATGTTTATGCTATCTCAAATGGTTAGAAGTCGAGCTTAGCACTTAGCAGTACGATCTCGTATCTCGAAAACATAAAAAAAGGCTTGGTCAGTGACCAAGCCTTTTTAATATCGTTTCAATTAACTTCTATCTCAATCGATAAAAGCCAGCTGATTACCAACCCGTGATTTCACGTAGGCCTTTACCGATGTCAGCAAGAGACTTAACAGTCTTAACGCCTGCTGCTTCTAGTGCTGCGAATTTATCTTCAGCAGTACCTTTACCGCCAGAGATGATTGCGCCTGCGTGGCCCATACGTTTGCCCGGAGGAGCAGTAACACCAGCGATGTAAGATACAACTGGCTTAGTTACGTTTGCTTTGATGAAATCAGCCGCTTCTTCTTCCGCAGTACCACCGATTTCACCAATCATTACGATTGCTTCAGTTTCTGGGTCTTCTTGGAAAAGTTTCAAGATATCAATGAAGTTTGAACCTGGGATAGGGTCACCACCGATACCAACACATGTAGACTGACCAAAGCCTTCATCTGTTGTTTGCTTAACTGCTTCGTATGTCAGAGTACCGCTGCGAGATACGATACCTACTTTACCCTTCTTGTGGATGTGACCAGGCATGATACCAATCTTACACTCGTCTGGAGTGATAAGACCTGGACAGTTAGGACCGATCATGCGAACGCCAGTTTCTTCTAGCTTCACTTTAACGTCGATCATATCTGTTGTAGGGATACCTTCAGTGATCGTTACGATCAGTTCGATACCTGCATCAATCGCTTCTAGGATTGCATCTTTACAGAAAGGAGCTGGTACGTAGATAACTGTTGCTGTTGCGCCAGTTACTTCTACCGCTTCACGTACTGTGTTGAATACTGGAAGGCCTAGGTGAGTTTGACCACCTTTACCAGGTGAAACACCACCAACCATTTGCGTACCGTATGCGATAGCTTGGTCTGAGTGGAATGTACCTTGACCGCCAGTGAAACCCTGACAGATTACTTTAGTGTCTTTGTTAATTAATACAGACATTATTTAGCCTCCGCAGCAGCAACAACTTTCTGAGCAGCATCTGTTAGAGATTCAGCTGCAATGATATCAACATCAGAATTAGCAAGTACTTCGCGACCTAGGTCTGCGTTTGTACCTTCTAGACGAACAACTACAGGAACTGTTACGCCGACTTCTTTAACTGCACCGATAATACCTTCAGCGATCATGTCACAACGAACGATGCCACCGAAAATGTTTACGAGTACTGCTTTAACATTGCCATCAGAAAGGATGATCTTGAATGCTTCAGCTACACGTTCTTTTGTCGCGCCGCCGCCTACATCAAGGAAGTTTGCTGGCTTGCCGCCGTGTAGGTTTACGATATCCATCGTACCCATCGCAAGGCCTGCACCGTTAACCATACAGCCAACGTTACCATCTAGTGCTACGTAGTTCAGTTCCCACTGTGCTGCGTGTGCTTCGCGCTCATCTTCTTGAGATGGATCGTGCATTTCACGTAGTTTAGGCTGACGGTACATCGCGTTTGAGTCGATGTTGATCTTGCCGTCTAGACAAAGCAGGTTGCCTTCGCCAGTAATTACAAGCGGGTTGATTTCTAGTAGAGCTAGGTCGTACTGAGAGAACATTTGGCCAAGACCCATGAAGATCTTAACGAACTGTTTGATTTGATCGCCAACTAGACCAAGTTTGAACGCAAGTTCACGGCCTTGGTAAGCTTGAGGGCCTACTAGAGGATCGATCGCTGATTGGTGAATCAACTCTGGAGTTTCTTCAGCGATTTTCTCAATGTCCACACCGCCTTCAGTTGACGCCATGAATACAATTTTACGCGTTGCGCGGTCAACAACAGCACCTAGGTAAAGTTCGTTAGCAATGTTTGATGCTTCTTCAACTAGGATCTTTGTTACAGGCTGACCATTAGCGTCTGTTTGGTAAGTCACTAGGTTTTTACCTAGCCACTTTTGTGCAAACTCTTTAACGCCTTCTTTGGTGTCATGTAGCTCTACGCCGCCCGCTTTACCGCGGCCACCAGCATGTACTTGACACTTAACGACTTTCTTGGCTGTACTGATACGACCTGCAGCTTCGAAAGCTTCTTGTGCAGTATCACATGCGAAACCTTCTGGTACAGGCAAACCGAATTCTGCAAACAGCTGTTTGGCTTGGTATTCATGCAAATTCATTTTGATATTCCGTTTATTTTCCCTTAAGGGATTATTATTTCCATAACGACACAGTTTCCTGTGTTACGTCTGTAGGGTCTTCTCAAAACAACTGCTGTCCATTTTCTAATGGCTTTACAGTTCAATTGAAGGCCAGACGTTGAGCAGCCTAGCCTTTGAAACTTTTTACGTCTAGCTAACGGGGTTAACTAGACGTTTTAGCGATACTAAACGTCTAATAGCAGACGTGCAGGATCTTCTAGAAGCTCTTTGATGGTCACTAGGAAGCCAACTGATTCACGGCCATCGATTAGACGGTGGTCGTAAGAAAGCGCTAGGTACATCATTGGTAGAATCTCTACCTTGCCATCAACAGCCATTGGACGGTCTTGGATTTTGTGCATACCCAAAATTGCCGCTTGAGGTGGGTTGATGATTGGCGTAGACATTAGAGAACCAAATACACCACCGTTTGTGATAGTGAAGTTACCACCCATCAGTTCATCAACCGTTAGCTTGCCGTCACGGCCTTTGATTGCTAGCTCTTTGATGCCTTTTTCGATATCAGCGAAACCTAGTGTGTCACAGTCTTTAAGTACTGGAGTCACTAGACCACGTGGCGTAGATACCGCCATGCTGATGTCGAAGTAGTTGTGGTAAACGATATCTGTACCATCAATAGAAGCGTTCACTTCTGGGAAACGTTTTAGCGCTTCTGTTACTGCTTTCACGTAGAAAGACATGAAGCCAAGACGCGTATCGTGACGTTTCTCGAATTGGTCTTTGTACTGCTTACGAAGGTCCATGATTGGCTTCATGTTCACTTCGTTGAAAGTAGTCAGCATTGCTGTGCTGTTTTTCGCTTCTAGAAGACGGTTTGCAACTGTCTTACGCAGGCGAGTCATAGGCACGCGTTTTTGGCTGCGAGCCGCTGCTGGCGCTTCAACTGCTGGTGCAGATGCTGCTGCCGGAGCCGCTTTCGCTGCTGCTAGGTGTGCGTCGATGTCTTCACGAGTAATACGACCACCAACACCAGTGCCTTTAACGTCAGCTGGTTGTAGGTTGTGCTCAGCAAGCAGGCGACGAACAGCTGGGCTTAGTGCGTCGTTGTTCTCTTCTGTTAGCGCAGCTTTATGGCGCTTATCAGGAGATGCTTCTGTATCTTCAGTGGTGTCTTTCGTTGGTTCACCAGCGACAGCACCCGGCTTGATTTTAGCCAAAAGCTGCTTAGAAAGTACCGTAGCACCCTCTTCTTCGATGATAGCTTCCAGAACACCCGCTTCAGGAGCCGGTACTTCTAGAACTACTTTATCTGTTTCGATATCTACAATGACTTCATCACGTGCAACCGCTTCGCCCGGTTTTTTGTGCCAAGTAGCAACTGTTGCATCAGCCACAGATTCAGGTAAATCTGGAACCAGAATTTCAATTGTCATGTGCGTATTTTCCTTTTACTTCTAGTTCTTAAGTAGGGTCAAAGCGTCGTCAACTAACGCTTTTTGTTGTTTCAAGTGTACTGACATATAGCCAACAGCTGGTGATGCTGATGCAGGACGACCTGCGTATTGAATATCAGCACCTACTGGGATAGCAGCTCGGAAATTATGTTGGCTACTGTACCAAGCACCTTGGTTTTGTGGCTCTTCTTGACACCAAACGTAATCGACTACATTTGTGTACTGTGCGATGGCAGCTCTCACGTCCTCATAAGGGAACGGGTAAAGTTGCTCAATACGTACAATAGCGACATCGTCTTGCTCGTTCTTACGTCTTTGGTCAAGCAGGTCAAAGTAAACCTTACCTGAACAGAACACGACGCGTTTTACGTTCTCAGGAGCCAGATCATCAATTTCTGCGATAGCTGGTTGGAACGTGCCTTCTGCCAAATCTTCAAGAGAAGAAGTACACAGAGGGTGACGAAGCAATGACTTAGGTGACATTACAATCAGTGGACGACGCATTGGTCGAACAACCTGACGGCGAATCATGTGGTAAACCTGAGCTGGTGTTGAAGGAACAACAACCTGCATGTTTTGTTCAGCACATAACTGAAGGTAACGCTCAAGACGTGCAGAAGAGTGCTCCGGGCCTTGGCCTTCATAACCGTGAGGAAGCAGCATAGTTAGACCACATAGACGTGCCCACTTTTGCTCACCTGATGAAATGAATTGGTCGATAACAACTTGTGCACCGTTTGCGAAGTCACCAAATTGAGCTTCCCAAAGGGTTAGACCGCTTGGCTCTGCTGTTGCGTAACCATACTCAAATGCGAGTACCGCTTCTTCAGATAACACAGAGTCAAACACTTGGAATGGCCCTTGTTTATCATGAATGTTCGCAAGAGGAACATACGTGCTTGCATCTGATTGATTGTGCAGTACTGAGTGACGGTGGAAGAACGTACCACGACCTGAATCTTGGCCTGAGATACGAATACGCTTACCGTCGTCAACAAGTGTTGCGTATGCCAGAGTTTCAGCCATACCCCAATCGACTTGTTTCTCACCATTCACCATGGCAGTACGATCGTTGTACAGTTTATTTACTCGGCTTTGCAGCTTGTGGCTGTCCGGGTATTGACAAAGTTTGGTACCAAGCTCTTTCAGGCGCTCGATATCAATCTTGTTATCCCACTCGATGTTCCAGTCGTGACCTAGGTAAGGAGACCAGTCTACTGAGTGAAGTGCCATTGGACGCCACTCTTTAACCACAACTTCACCGTGATCAAGTGCATCACGATATTCGTTAACTAGCTGAGTTGCTGTATCAATACCAAACTCACCGCGCTCCATTAGCACGTCAGCGTAAAGCTTACGTGGTGTTGGGTGCTTCTTGATTTTTTGGTACATCAAAGGCTGTGTTGCATTCGGCTCATCGGCTTCATTGTGACCGTGGCGACGGTAACAAACCAAATCAATAACAACATCACGCTTAAACGTATTACGGTAATCCAATGCAAGACGCGCAACAAACGCAACCGCTTCTGGATCATCAGAGTTAACGTGGAAAATCGGAGCCTGAACCATCTTCGCGATATCGGTACAGTACATCGTAGAGCGTGTATCGCGAGGGTTAGACGTTGTAAAACCAACTTGGTTGTTTACAACGATACGAACCGTACCACCTACACAGAAACCACGAGCTTGAGACATGTTAAACGTCTCTTGTACTACACCCTGACCAGCGATAGCTGAGTCACCGTGGATAGTAATTGGAAGTACACGGCTACCATCATTATCACCAAGGCGATCTTGACGTGCACGTACTGAACCGATAACTACCGGGTTTACGATTTCTAAGTGAGATGGGTTAAATGCTAGTGCTAAGTGAACGTTGCCGCCTGGCGTTGCGAAGTCCGCAGAGAAGCCTTGGTGGTATTTCACATCACCAGTACCCCACGTGTCATCGTGCTTGCCCGCAAACTCGTCAAACAGGTCTTGTGGCTTTTTACCAAGCACGTTGACCAACATGTTTAGACGACCACGGTGAGCCATACCAACAACAACTTCACGCATGCCTTGTCCGCCAGCATGACGAATAATTTCTTTCGTCATTGGGATAAGAGCATCACCACCTTCCAACGAGAAGCGTTTTGCGCCTGGGAATTTCGCACCAAGATAGCGCTCAAGACCTTCAGCAGCAGTTAGCTCTTCTAGGAAAGCTTGCTTTTCTTCTTTGTTGAAAGAGGGTTGACCAGATACAGACTCTAAACGTTGTTGGATCCAACGCTTTTGCTCTGTATTTGTCATGTGCATGTATTCAGCACCAATAGAGCCACAATACGTTTGCTTTAGAGATTTGTAGAGATCTTTAAGCACCATCGTCTCTTGGCCAATGGCGTAAGAGCCGACGTTGAACGTCTCATTGAGGTCATCTTCGGTAAGAGTGTGGAAAGAAGGGTCCAGTTCATCAACTGTCGCTCTTTTCCATAAACCTAGGGGGTCTAGATTTGCTGCTTGATGCCCTCGGAATCGATAGGCATTAATAAGTTGCAGAACCTTTACTTGTTTCGCATCGACATCTGGATCACTAACTTGGACACTGTAATGCTTTGTTTCTTGAGCGAGTCGACGGAAGTATTCACGAACACGAGAGTGTGGTTGTTCCACTGTCTCTGAAGCTTGCACAGGCAGTTCTTCAAAAACACTTCTCCATTCGTCACTTACCGAATCTGGGTCACTTAGATACAGTTCATAGAGTTCTTCTACGTACGTTGCATTGGCGCCAGCCAAGTGTGAAGACTCGAGCCATGCCTTCATCACGCCGTTGTGCATATTTTCCCTTAACCAGTAGTTTTCACGTTTGCTGCGGTCTATGCCGAGCTATTAAAAGGCCGCCCCAAAACTTCTAGGGCGGCAATTTTTATATAACTTAAACCGAACGATTCACTAGCATGGTCTTGATGTGACCAATAGCTTTCGTCGGATTTAATCCCTTAGGACAAACACTTACACAATTCATGATGCCATGGCAACGAAAAACGCTAAATGCATCATCAAGATCGGACAAACGTTCGTCTGTCGCTGTATCTCGGCTATCAATTAGCCAACGGTACGCTGCAAGCAGGCCTGCTGGTCCGATGAATTTGTCAGGGTTCCACCAGAATGATGGGCATGACGTTGTACAACATGCACACATGATACATTCGTACAATCCATCTAAATGAGCACGCTCATCAGGGCTTTGTAAGTTTTCACGAGCCGGTGGCACATTGCCATCAGACACTAAGAATGGCTTCACTTTTTCGTAGTTATCGTAGAACTGAGTCATGTCTACAATCAGGTCACGAACAACGGGTAAGCCAGGCAGTGGGCGAATCACAATCTTGTCTTGGCCCGAAAGCGCAGACAATGGCGTGATACACGCTAGGCCATTTTTACCGTTCATGTTCAAACCATCCGAGCCACATACACCTTCACGGCATGAGCGACGGAATGAGATTGTTGGATCTTGCTCTTTCAACAGAATTAGCGCATCCAAAAGCATCATGTCTGAACCTTCATCCACTTCTAGAGTGTATTCCTTCATATAAGGTTTCTGGTCGACATCTGGATTGTAACGATATAAAGAGAAATTCAGTTTCATGGTCATATCTCCTTAGTACGTACGTGCTTTTGGTGGGAACGCTTCACGATGGATAGGTTCCATGTTTACACCACGCTTAGTCATGCTCTCTGACTCTGGGTTGTAAAGTGAGTGGCATAGCCATTGCTCATCATCACGGTCAGGGAAATCGAATCGAGCGTGTGCGCCACGGCTCTCTGTACGGAAATTTGCAGCAACAGCCGTTGCGAATGCCGTTTCCATCAAGTTTTCAAGCTCTAGACACTCGATACGTTGAGTGTTGAACTCTGTAGACTTATCAGATAGGTGTGCATTTTTCAGACGCTCGCGAATCGCTTTTAGCTCTTCTAGGCCTTCAGCCATTGCTTTGCCTTCACGGAATACTGAGAAGTTGTTCTGCATACATTGCTGAAGATCTTTACGGATTTGCGCTGGATCTTCGCCGTCTGTGCTGTTTTCCCAACGGTTGTAACGCTCTAGTGAACGCTCAATGTCAGCTTCAGTTGCAGGTTTCGCTTCGTCTTGCTTCTTCAGTGTCTCACCTAGGTGTAGACCTGTCGCACGACCAAATACCACTAAATCAAGCAGTGAGTTACCACCTAGACGGTTGGCACCATGTACTGATACTGATGCGATTTCACCACAAGCAAAGAGACCTTGGATTTCAACATCGTTGCCGTCTTCGGTTTGCTTAATAGCTTGACCAGAAACTTGTGTTGGAACACCACCCATCATGTAGTGACATGTAGGGATTACTGGGATTGGCTCTTTCACTGGATCAACGTGAGCAAAGGTACGAGAAAGTTCACATACACCAGGAAGACGAGATTCAAGTGTCTCTTTACCTAGATGATCAAGCTTAAGCTTGATGTGTGGACCCCAAGGGCCATCGCAACCGCGACCTTCACGAATTTCAACCATCATTGAACGAGCAACAACATCACGACCCGCTAAGTCTTTAGCGTTTGGTGCGTAACGTTCCATGAAGCGTTCGCCGTCTTTATTGAGAAGGTAACCACCTTCACCACGACAACCTTCCGTTACCAATACACCTGCACCAGCGATACCCGTCGGGTGGAACTGCCACATTTCGATGTCTTGCATAGGAACGCCAGCACGAATCGCCATACCAACACCGTCACCAGTGTTAATGTGTGCATTGGTTGTTGATGCGTAGATACGACCAGCACCACCAGTCGCAAGGATTGTTGCCTTCGCTTTGAAGTAGCAAACCTCGCCCGTTTCCATACAAAGCGCGGTAGTACCTAAAATTGCACCATCTTCGTTTTTAACAAGATCCAGTGCATACCACTCAGAGAAAACCGTCGTTTTGTGTTTAATGTTTTGTTGGTAAAGCGTATGAAGCAGTGCGTGACCAGTACGGTCGGCTGCAGCTGCGGTACGAGCCGCTTGCTCACCACCAAAGTTTTTAGATTGACCACCGAAAGGACGCTGGTAAATAGTACCGTTCTCAAAACGAGAGAAAGGCAGGCCCATTTTTTCGAGTTCGATTACCGACTCAGGACCGTTTTTACACATGTATTCGATAGCGTCTTGGTCACCGATGTAATCAGAACCTTTTACTGTGTCATACATATGTTGTTCCCAATGGTCTTCATGCGCGTTACCAAGAGCAACAGTGATGCCGCCTTGCGCTGAAACCGTATGAGAACGAGTAGGGAAAACTTTAGAAAGCAATGCACAAGAAAGGCCTTGCTCAGAAATTTGCAGTGCGGCACGCATACCTGCACCACCAGCGCCGATCACTACGGCATCAAACTCACGAACAGGAATAGTCACTTACGCACCCCACAAAATAAACAGACCAGAGAAGAAATATCCAAGAAGAACTGCAACAACACCGACTTGAAGACCAACACGCAGTTTTGCGCATTTGATGTAGTCAGTTAGTACTTGCCATAGGCCGATCCACGCGTGAACCAAAACAGAAGTAAGCGCTAACATGGTGAAGACTTTAGTGAAGGTTCCACCAAAGAATTGCGTCCAAGATGCGTAAGAGATATCACCAGAGAAAGCACAAAAGCTAACTAGGTAGATAGTGTAAAGCGTCATAATGATGGCAGTAGCACGAATCAATAGATAATCGTGGACACCATTACGACCAAAAGTAGAAACGTTGTTTACCATACTAAGATCCCCGCTAGTAGAGACAATACCGCTGTTGCTGCGAATGCAACCTTAGCGCTCTTCGCGCCAGATTCCAGCTCTTCAAAGTGACCAAGGTCCATAAGAAGGTGACGAATACCACCAGCAATGTGGTAAGCCAAAGCGGTTAAAATGCCCCACAGAATAAACTTCACGAAGAAACCATCGACAATGTCGCTAGCTTCGGCAAAGCCTACTGGGGATGAGAGGGAAATGGATAGTAACCAAAGCAAAATTCCAATCGCGACAAAAGTTATCACCCCAGACACACGGTGTAGGATGGAAGCTATTGCTGTGATTGGAAAGTGGATGGTCTGCAAATCTAAATTAACAGGTCTTGTCTTTCTTTCTTTCACGGGCTTGCTCACTCAGCTCCATTGAGCATTATGGTCATTAAATAACCTTATGATATTGTTATGGACAAAATTTGATTGTAAACCTTCAAAATTTAACATTAACTTAACAAATAACTGAAGTTGAGCCTTAGATAATTGTAAAATAATTGTTAACTGCTCGATTAAGAAAGACACCTCACATTTCTTCTTAGCCTTGCATTTATAAGGTTTTAACCAAACTTTTCAGCGTCACTATACGACTGGCAACATTCTAATACAATTGATGTAACAAATAATGCTACACAGACCAGATTTTTAACGAATTTAATGTAAAAAACACTAACAAGTGCACACAAAGCTTCAGAAAAATTGACTTTCCCACGTAAGACCAGTAAAAAAATGGCACATAAACATCCTGGACGGATTAAATAATAAACAAAGGAGATTGTTATGGCGGATAAGAAAGCTACCCTTCACATTGAAGGTCAAGCGCCAATCGAGCTGCCGATTACAGAAGGTGTACTTGGTACTCCAGTGATCGATGTTCGTACACTAGGTTCTAATGGTTTTTTCACTTTTGACCCTGGTTTTCTTGCCACTGCATCCTGTGAGTCTCAAATCACTTTTATTGACGGTGGAAAAGGCATTCTTTTACATCGTGGTTATCCAATCGACCAACTTGCCAATAACGCTGATTACTTAGAAGTATGTTACATACTTCTTTACGGTGAAGCCCCATCTCGAGCTGAGTACGAAAAGTTCAAGACTACCGTGACACGTCACACTATGGTGCACGAGCAAATCGCTAGTTTCTTCCACGGCTTCCGTCGTGACGCTCACCCTATGGCTGTAATGTGTGGTGTTGTAGGCGCTCTAGCGGCGTTCTACCACGACTCACTTGATGTCAACAACGATACACACCGTGAAATTGCGGCATACCGCCTGATTTCAAAAATGCCAACACTGGCTGCAATGTGTTACAAATATTCAATCGGTCAGCCGTTTATCTACCCACGTAACGACCTAGGCTACGCAGAAAACTTCTTACACATGATGTTTGCAAACCCATGTGAAGAGTATGAAGTGAACCCTATCGTTGCTCGTGCAATGGATAAGATTTTCACTCTACATGCTGACCACGAACAGAACGCTTCTACGTCTACAGTGCGTCTTGCTGGTTCATCTGGTGCTAACCCGTTTGCGTGTATCGCAGCAGGTATCGCATCACTTTGGGGCCCAGCTCACGGCGGTGCAAACGAAGCTTGTCTGCGCATGCTTGAAGAGATCGGTAGCGTAGATAACATTGAAGAATACGTTGCGAAAGCAAAAGACAAAGATGACCCATTCCGTTTGATGGGCTTCGGTCACCGTGTTTACAAGAACTACGACCCACGTGCAACAGTAATGCGCGAAGCGTGTCACGAAGTGCTTAAAGAGCTAAACATCCAAGATCCACTACTAGACGTAGCGATGGAACTTGAGCGTATCGCTCTTTCTGATGAGTACTTTGTTTCTAAGAAGCTATACCCGAACGTAGATTTCTACTCAGGTATCATTCTGAAAGCAATCGGTATTCCAGTATCTATGTTTACAGTAATCTTCGCGATGTCTCGTACCATCGGTTGGATTGCTCACTGGAACGAAATGCACAGCGATCCGACGAACCGTATCGGTCGTCCTCGTCAGCTATATACTGGTGAAGAACAACGTGACTTTAAAGCACTTCACGAACGTGAATAGTTGCTATAAATCATAATGTTAAAAGGGGTTGATGTGAGAACATCAACCCCTTTTCTTTTGTACGCTCTCAACCCCGTCATCCTCAAGAATGCGAAGTGAACGAATAAAATAATATCGTCATCCCCAAGAACGAGGGACGAATGAGTTGGGGATCTCCTTAAGCGAGCAGATAAACTATACAGGTTACCTGCTCAATTCTAGAGAACGACGCATACACTCGACTCGTACCCCTTATCTCGCATCTGCTCTTAAACTGGGTTATCGATATCGATAAACTCAACATCCAAGCAGTGCTCTTTTGCTAACCACTCACCTAGTGCCTTCACGCCGTAGCGTTCTGTCGCATGATGACCTGCAGCAAAATAATGGATGTCTTGCTCGCGGGCCGAGTAAGTTGTGCGCTCAGAAATTTCACCAGAGATAAATGCGTCGATACCTTGAGAGGCTGCAAGTTCAATGTAATCTTGACCGCCGCCAGTACACCAACCTACCGTTTCAATCATTTTATCTGCGTTTTCAGGAGCAATATGTAGCGGCTTACGATTCAGTACTTGATCAATTTTTGCCGCAAACTCAGCACCGGTCATCGGTGTCTTTAATCTACCAAACATAGCAACCGATTGTGGGTGCCCTTCCAAGCCACCTTCTACTTCAATATCAAGCAGTTCAGCGAGTTTGGCGTTGTTACCAAGTTCAGGATGGATATCGAGAGGTAAGTGATAACCCAAAAGGTTAATGTCATTCTTTATCAGAGTGCGAATGCGCTTGCCCTTCATGCCACGAATTGCCTCTGACTCACCTTTCCAAAAGAAACCGTGATGAACCAACAAAGCGTCAGCCTCTAGCTCAACCGCTTTATTAATCAAAGCTTGCGATGCCGTAATACCAGTAACAATACGCTTGACTTCAGAAGCACCTTCGACTTGAAGGCCATTCGGACAGTAATCTTTAATCTGCTGTGGCTGCAGTTTTTCGTTAAGTAGCTTTTCTAATTGTAAGTTATTCATTTTTATTTCCAGCTTACCTTTATAATAACGTCGTTATATCAATTTACGGGTAGAATGTCGAAAGCCCTTCCACTCTGTTTCTAGAGAACAGATGCCTGAAGTTTACGAGGAACCGATGACTGAACTGCAACGCTTTTATCAATGGGTGATTAGCTCACCACCGCTACTAGAAATCAAGCCGCCCATTTCTGATCTCAGTGTATTCTCAAACCACCAAGCACTCGACGAGTCGCATACTTATGATGGAAACCCTAGATTAGGCTTCCTCTACCAACACTTATGTGAACAAGTCATCATGACTTCGGATAATTATTCAATCAAGTACGATGAGATTCAGATTAATGTTGAGGGACGAACACTTGGCGCAATCGACTTTATCCTGGAAGACACGAGCAGGCAAAAATTAGAACACTGGGAAGTGGCAATTAAGTTCTACCTACTTCATGAGCAAACATGGTTTGGTCCCAATTCTCACGACCAATTGGACAAGAAGCTCGATAGGATGCTCTGCCATCAACTTGGTATGTCCTCTTCAAGCGCTTTTATTGATCAGTATCCAGATATCGATGTCGACTCAAAACACCTTTTGATGCAAGGTCGCCTCTATACCAACCCATTTCTAGAACAAAACGTACCTACGGAGTGTTTGGGATACAACATTAACCCAAGCCAAGTAAACGGATTTTGGTGCTATCAAAATCAGGCTCACCAGATCACCGAAACACTCTATCCTCTAAGCAAAGAGCAATGGGCCGCTGGAACGGATGATTTCAGCGGTGAACCCATCGCCGAATTTGGTGATCGCTTCGTTCATGGGCAAACCAAGTCTGGTCAATTCTGGTTTGTGATGCCGCAAAGCTGGCCACACGGCTAATCCATTCGTCATGAACTGACTTAGTCTAGCCACTTACTCACAGACAAATAAAAAAGGGCTGATGCTTTCACATCAACCCTTCCATTATTTGCTTTATAACTCTATGAATCGTACTCGATTATAGACCTGCAGCGGCAAATACTTGGTTAACAATCTCTTGAGCTTCTGCTTCGATTGCTTTTAGGTGCTCTTCACCTTTAAAGCTTTCACAGTAGATCTTGTAGATGTCTTCAGTGCCTGATGGACGAGCAGCAAACCAGCCGTTCTCAGTTGTCACTTTCAAGCCACCAATCGCAGCACCGTTACCTGGAGCGTGTGTTAAGCGTGCAGTAATTGCATCACCAGCCAACGTCTCAGCAGAAACCATCTCTGGAGATAGTTTCTTCAGCACGTCTTTCTGTGCACCATTTGCTACCGCTTGAATACGGTTGTACTTAGATTCACCGTGTTTAGCGGCAAGTTCTTCGTAGTATTCTTGTGGGTTCTTACCTGTCACTGCTGTGATCTCAGCCGCAAGCAAGCAAAGAATCAGGCCGTCTTTATCTGTTGACCAAGGCGTACCGTCTTTACGTAGGAAAGAAGCACCTGCGCTCTCTTCGCCACCAAAACCAAACTGGCCGTTGTATAAGCCATCAACGAACCATTTAAAACCAACTGGCACTTCACAAAGTTCGCGACCTAAGTCAGAAACTACGCGATCGATTAATGCACTTGATACTAGTGTCTTACCAACAGCAACGTCTTTACCCCAACCTTCACGGTTACGGTATAGGTAATCAATACAAACCGCTAAGAAGTGGTTTGGATTCATCAAACCTTTAGGTGTCACGATACCGTGGCGATCGTAATCTGGGTCGTTACCAAATGCTAGAGCGTACTCGTCTTTAAGCGCCAGTAAGCCTGCCATTGCGTATGGAGAAGAACAGTCCATACGAACTACGCCATCTTTATCTAGAGACATGAATTGGAATGAAGGGTCAACCGCTTCACTTACCAGAGTAAGATCTAGATTGTACGCTTTACCAATTTGACGCCAGTAATCAATACCGCTGCCACCCAGTGGATCAACACCAATCTTGATGTTTGCTTTCTGGATCGCTTCCATATCCACGACGTTAACCAAATCAGCGACGTATGGCGCGACTAGGTCAACTTCTTTTACTAGCTCAGACTGTTTAGCCTGTGCGATAGGCGTACGCTTAACACCTTGCATTTGCTCAGCAATGATCACGTTCGCACGGTCTTCAATCGCTTGAGTCAGTTCAGCTTCAGCTGGGCCACCGTGTGTCGGGTTGTATTTAATACCGCCGTCTTGAGGTGGGTTATGTGAAGGCGTGATAACAATGCCGTCGGCTTTTTTGTCATTCACTAGGTTGTGCGTAAGAATCGCGTGCGAGATACCAGGTGTTGGAGTAAAGCCGTTGTTTTCTTGAATAATAACTTCAACACCGTTCGCTACAAGCACTTCGATAACCGTAGAGAACGCAGGCTCAGATAGAGCGTGAGTATCTTTACCTAAGAAAAGAGGGCCAGTTGTACCTTGCTCGGCACGAACTTCAGCAACCGCTTGTGCAATTGCTAGAATGTGGTTTTCGTTAAATGTTGATTTGTCTGCTGTACCGCGGTGACCTGAAGTACCGAAAAGTACTTTATGATCTGGGTTCGTAGCATCCGGTTGCTGTAAGAAATAGTTAGCAACTAAAGCCGGGATATTATGAAGATCTTCCTGCTGAGCTTTCTGCCCAGCACGAGGGTGCATAGCCATTTTTCGACATCCTTATATATAAAATTTTAAAACAAAAAAACCTCATAATATCTTCTTATCCATGGATATTATGAGGTTTAAATCAGATTTCGTTAAATTGAACCTGTTACTTTTTCTATCAATTCTGCTTGGAAATTCATGCGGCTCATAAGCTGCTCAACCATCTGTCTTTTTCGGCTTGTATTGTTATTAGTAATAACCCAAAAAGGACTTTGTGGAATAGCTTTAGGCTTAGTCGTGTTGCCGTTTGCTAGCAACGTCGCTTCGTTATCTGCAAAGTAAACGCGCTTACGGCCTTTTACTTGAGTTGCTTCTGAAAAGCTTAAAGGGTCGATTTTATGCAGTGTTGATAACACAAGCATGAAACGATCAATGGCTTTCTTTAGTGATGCAAACTCATCTGATATTAGTAGTGAGCGCATTTCTTTAACGCCATCGAACTTCTCTGGAGTAAAGCCTACCTCTTTGCTAACAACGATACCTTTTGGCTCAACGATCTCTTCGATCGGAGCCATGCCTTGGCTATCAACCTGTAACAAGCGGCGCAGAATATCTGAAGCGCTTTCGCCAATACGTTCTGTCTGACCCGCAATAAAACGGTATAGGTCCTCATCAACCTCAATTGTTTTCATTCGCTTTTCACAATCTCAATGTTTAAACTCTGGGGGATTATAGCGAGATCCGCGCGGATACTCTACGTCAAACCCACCATGAATAAGATAAAAATGTCAGTACAGCTCAACTATAAAATTGAAGGTGAGGGTCACACCATTGTTTTGATCCATGGATTATTCGGTAATCTGGACAACCTTGGCTTGCTCGCTAGGGATCTAAAAGCCGATCATCAGGTACTTAGTATCGATCTCCGCAACCACGGTCAATCCTTCCATAATGACACTCATAACTATCAAGCGATGGCACAAGACGTGGCTCAACTGCTGCATGATCTTAAGTCAGAAGACGTCACTGTGATTGGTCACTCGATGGGTGGCAAAGTAGCGATGGCACTGACACAACATCTTGCGCTGCATAAATTGATTGTCTTGGATATGGCTCCGGTCGCGTACACTCAGAGTCGCCACGACAACGTATTCGCAGGCCTGCAAGCCGTGATAGAAGAAGAGCCGACTTCACGCTCAGATGCACTCAAGGTTCTCGCAAAACATATCGAGATCGATGGCGTTCGCCAGTTTTTAACCAAATCTTTGTTCAAAACAGAGCAAGGCATCATGGAATGGCGCTTCAATGTTGCTTCGTTATTGAGCAACTACCCACATATTATTGGTTGGGAACCGATCGAGAAAACCTCGGTCAAAACCTTGCTCATTAAAGGTGGGGATTCAGATTACCTCACCGCAGAACATCAAGCAGCCGTTCAGCAGCAATTTTCTAACGCAAAAGCGCATGTCATTGCCAACACAGGTCACTGGCTGCATGCTGAAAAACCAGCAGAAGTACTTAGAGCAATTAGAAAATTCATCGCTTAACTGCGCTTTTTCGTGCAGATAAATGAGAGCTGTGTAATTACTGCAGATTAACTTTATCTCACAACAGTGATATAGTGCGCCCAAGCAAAATTGGTATATAAGGTTCCCATGCTTTACGACTACATGAACATCATCGAATCTGTTGGTTTAGATCTCCTGTTTGCCGCGATTTTCTTTTTAATCGGTATGGCAATTAAGGACGTTCTCAAGCAGGGAAATGTTCCTCCATTTGGTCGTCGCATCGTATGGTTAGTACTTTTCCTTGGCTGTGCGGGTTTTATCGCCAAAGGGATAATCCAACTAAGCTGGGAAGGAACTGGGATCTAACGATTCTCTTCCGAACTTTATTACACCGACAACAGACAAAATGAAAGGTAATGATTCTATGGCAAGTGTAGGTCTCTTCTTTGGTAGCGATACAGGTAACACTGAAGCTGTTGCTAAGATGATTCAAAAGCAATTGAGCAAACAGCTCGTTCACGTTCAAGACATTGCAAAAAGCAGCAAAGAAGATATCGATAACTTCGATCTACTGCTGCTTGGTATCCCTACGTGGTACTACGGCGAAGCACAATGTGATTGGGATGACTTTTTCCCAGAGCTAGAAGCTATTGATTTCTCAACTAAGCTTGTTGCTATCTTTGGTTGTGGCGACCAAGAAGATTACGCAGAATACTTCTGTGATGCTATGGGTACTATCCGTGACATCGTTGAAGCGAAAGGCGGTACTATCCTAGGTCACACATCAACTGAAGGCTACGAATTCGAAGCATCGAAAGGTTTAGTTGAAGGCGATGACAGCCAATTCGTTGGTCTATGTATCGATGAAGACCGTCAACCTGAGCTAACTGATGAGCGCGTATCTAACTGGGTTAAACAAATCCACGAAGAGATGTGCCTAGCAGAGCTAGAAGACTAATTCTCTAGTGGTTGTTAATTGTTACAGTTAATAACCATTATGTAGATATGAAAAAACCTCCTTATAGGAGGTTTTTTGCTATTTAAAATCTATTAATTAGCACTCAGCCTCTAATGCTTCATCATCATCTCTAAATTGCGGCTTCTTTCTTACATAGAGGGTGCGTTGAATTTCTGAAACCACATTACCCTGCTTATCTTTCACGTGAATAATAAATTCGGGGAAACACTTTTCACCGAGTTGCGTCTGACGATAGATATCGTCAAGCTGCCCTTGCCTTATCTCAAAATCTGCATACAAGTCCGATTGCCCCGGCTTGATGAAGTTAATGCTCGCTTCTTTATCCCAAACATAATATCGTTCACCTAAAATTCCCATTAACATCAGTGAGTAAACGGGATCAGTAAGAGAAAAGATACTGCCGCCATATTGAGTACGATTGGCGTTCTTATTCCACCAGCGTAGCTTAAGTACTGTCTTAACAACCCTAAAGTCAGTGCTAATGTGGGCTATTCGAATACCCGCTCCCCAAAAGGGAGGCCAAATATTAAGAGCAAATTTTACAATGTTGGGTTTATATATTTTTGCGAGTTGCTTATTCATAACAACATTCCATGTTCATATCAGAAACACCGTCACCTTGACTGGTCGTACCTCCACTATAAGTGAGATACTTCCAATTTACAAAACAGATTGTGATGTCAGTAAGTAACCCTTTGAAGTTCGTGGTTTATTGTTATGCCTGACTAAACTATAATGGTATTAATATTGAATTCTGTTAATTGCTGCAGATCATCAACAGGAAAGTATATGTCAGACAATAATCAAGCGCTAAAAGATGCAGGTCTTAAAGTGACCCTTCCACGGCTCAAAATTTTAGAAGTATTACAACAGCCAGACTGCCAACATATTAGTGCTGAAGATTTATATAAGAAGCTGATCGACCTAGGTGAAGAAATCGGTCTTGCAACCGTTTATCGAGTACTTAACCAATTCGATGACGCTGGCATTGTAACTCGTCACCACTTCGAAGGCGGCAAGTCTGTATTTGAACTTTCTACACAGCACCACCACGACCACCTTGTATGTTTAGATTGTGGCGAAGTGATCGAATTCTCTGATGACATCATCGAAGAAAGACAGAAAGAGATTGCTCAGCGTTACAACGTGCAACTAACAAACCACAGTTTGTACTTGTACGGCAAAAGCATTAACGGAGATTGCAAAGGCAATCCAGACGCGCATAAAGCGAAGTAGTAATACAGAACGCTGGCTTAGGCCGGCGTTTTTTATATAGGGCATCATAAAGTATCCATGAAAAAAATCCCGCTAGTTAAGGCTTTTACTTTAATTGAGATGTTGGTTGTTGTGGTGATTATTGCAGTGCTTGCTATTGTTGCCCTTCCCCGTTTTCTTAACATTCAAACCGATGGCCGTATCGCTCTGTTTGACGCTGCTCAATCTCAATTTCAAACTACGATCACGTTTGCTCACAGTAAATGGCTGGTCAGCGGCGGCGGCAACGCTGAAATGAATGACATGCCAGGTTTTGGGGAAGACGGAGACGGCAATGCTCAATTGGACATAAATGACGTCGGCTACCCACTCGGCGTCGATAAAGGCAACCCTATGGGGCAGCCTTACAACATAGGTCAAGGTGACCAAGGGTGTGTGTCAATATGGAATGCAATTATGACAACCGACCTGACCGCTACTACAGACCCGAACCAGTCCAACAATTTTGATTTTATTACCCGCCGTCAAAACCATAGTTTTGTTGCCAAAGACGGTACTCCTCAAAACAAACTCGCGCTTTGCTACTTCATCTACACTGGAGTCGATTTCGACAGCGATCCTGATAATGCAGGTTATGTTTTCTGGTATAACTCACGCACGGGTGAAGTAACCCAACAAGACCCTAATAATCCCTAAAACTCTGGCTCTAGTGCTTAAAACGCTAGTTGGTCACTAGAAACACCTTGGTAATCAAATTTAAGACACAAAAAAACCGGCCCTAAGCCGGTTTTTTATTGGGTCGTTTTTAACAAACTAAATACTCAAGCATTAAGCTTCAGTTTTACCCCATGTGTCACGTAGACCAACCGTGCGGTTGAAGACTAGTGCATCTGCTTTAGAGTCTTTCGAATCCACACAGAAGTAACCTGTACGTTCAAACTGGTACGCTTGCTCTGCCACACCTTCTGCTAAGCTAGGTTCAACAAAACCATTTAGCGTAACAAGTGATTCAGGGTTTAGCGTTGCAGCGAAGTCATCAGCAGCGGCTGGGTTTGGCACTGTGAATAGACGATCGTACAAACGAATCTCAGCAGGCAGTGCTTTATCAGCAGATACCCAGTGGATAACGCCTTTCACTTTGCGGCCATCTGCAGGGTTCTTACCCAATGTTTCATTGTCGTAAGAACAGAAGATAGTCGTAATGTTGCCTTCTGCATCTTTTTCGATACGTTCAGCTTTGATCACGTAAGCACCACGCAGGCGAACTTCTTTACCTAGAACCAAACGCTTGTACTTTTTGTTTGCTTCTTCACGGAAGTCATCACGCTCAATCCAAACTTCACGTGTAAATGGTACTTCACGAGTGCCCATTTCTGGCTTGTTTGGGTGATTTGCAACCGTTAACGTTTCTACTGTATCTGCTTCGTAGTTTTCGATAACGATCTTAACTGGATCCAGAACAGCCATTGCACGAGGTGCATTTTCGTTCAGATCATCACGGATGCAAGATTCAAGTGAACCGAACTCAATCATGTTCTCTTGCTTAGTTACACCAATACGCTTACAGAATTCACGAATCGAGCTTGAAGTAAAACCACGACGACGTAGGCCAGAAATAGTAGGCATGCGTGGGTCATCCCAACCTTGAACTAGGTTTTCAACCACAAGTTGGTTCAGCTTACGCTTAGACATCACTGTATATTCAAGATTCAGGCGGCTAAACTCGTACTGACGAGGTTGGCAGTCAATCGTGATGTTATCTAGAACCCAATCGTACAAACGACGGTTATCTTGGAATTCAAGCGTACAGATAGAGTGCGTAATACCTTCCAGCGCATCAGAGATACAGTGAGTAAAGTCGTACATTGGGTAAATGCACCACTTGTCAGCCGTTTGATGGTGGTGAGCAAAACGAACACGGTAGATAACAGGATCGCGCATAACCATGAACGAAGAGCTCATGTCGATCTTAGCACGTAGACACGCTTTACCTTCTTCGAAGCCACCGTCACGCATTTTTTCAAACAACGCTAGGTTCTCTTCTGGGCTGCGGTCACGGTATGGGCTCGCTTTACCTGGCTCTTTTAGCGTGCCACGGTACTCACGGATTTGATCAGGACTTAGCTCGTCAACATACGCTAAGCCTTTATTAATTAATTCCACAGCATAAGCGTAAAGCGTATCGAAGTAGTTTGATGAGTAGCAAATATCACCAGACCATTCGAAGCCTAACCAGCTTACATCATTCTTAATTGACTCAACGTATTCAACGTCTTCTTTTTCAGGGTTTGTATCATCGAAACGAAGATTACATTGTCCCTGGTAGTCCTGAGCAATACCAAAGTTCAAGCAAATAGATTTAGCGTGACCAATGTGCAGGTAGCCATTTGGCTCCGGCGGGAAACGAGTATGCACGCTACTGTGTGTACCATCCGCTAAATCTTTATCAATAATTTGGCGAATGAAATTCGATGGACGAGCCTCAGCTTCACTCATCTATAGCACCTCTATGTATTTAGTATTGTCAGAGAAAGTTATCTTTCGTCCCCAAGAAAACGGTCGCTTATAGCGCCAGTCAAAGATAGAAAGATCATTGTTGCTAATCATCCACAATTCTTAGCCTTTGCACAATAAGAACCGTCCGTTAATTGCGATTATTTCTGCTATTCGATGAAGAATAGAACGAACCGTGTTCGCTGGTCTTAAACTGCAGGCACAAAAAAGCCTCCCGTGTGGGAGGCTTTCAATTTGACACTTACTTAAGAGTAACTTTACGTCTTAATTAAGTACTTCCCTTACTGTGGAAGTTTTACATCAGATAGGTCTTCGCCTGCACCAATAGCTTTCATTTCGCCAGCTACGATTTCAGCTAGTGGGCCTAGGATAACCTGTAGGTTGTTTTCACCTAGTTTAACCACACCTTTAGCACCAAGTTTCTTAAGAACAACTTCATCTGCAACAGAGCGGTCTTTAAGAGTTAGACGTAGACGAGTGATACAAGCGTCGATTGAAGTTAGGTTGTCGTGACCACCTAGAGCTTTCAGGTATTGACGTGCAAGGTCGCCCTTTGGTGCTTCGCCAGCAGGAGCTGCAACAGCTTCGTCATCATCTTCACGACCTGGCGATTTCAAGTTGAAAGCGCGGATTGCGAAAGAGAAAGTGAAGAAGTATAGAGCACCGAAGCCAAGACCGATTAGTAGTAGTACGAATGGTTTAGTTGCTAGACCCCAGTTCAATACGAAGTCGATAAGACCAGCAGAGAAACCGAAACCGTGCAGAGTACCAAACATGTTAGCAACTACTAGAGACAAACCTGTAAATACAGCGTGCATTGCGTATAGAGCAGGAGCTAGGAATACGAACATGAATTCTAGCGGCTCTGTGATACCTGTTAGGAATGAACAGAATGCAACTGAGAATAGTGCGCCACCAACTTGGCTACGTTTTTCAGCAGGAGCAGCTAGGTACATTGCAAGTGCAGCACCTGGTAGACCGAACATCATTACTGGGAAGAAACCGTTCATGAATACGCCAGCGCCTTTATCGCCGCCGAAGAAACGGTGTAGGTCGCCAGATTTAACTGTTTCAGTTACTTCTTTAACAGTTGCAACAATTTCTGGGTTAACTGAGTTAGCAAATTCAAATGTGTACTCTTGACCAACAACTAAAGTTTTAGCTAGTGCAGGGTCAACACAAAGTTGAGAGAAGCCTTCTGCAGCAACTACGATCTCTTGACAAGAGCCCATACCGAACCAGAAGTACGAGTTCAGTACATGGTGTAGACCTACTGGGATAAGTGCACGGTTAAGAGTACCGTAAACAAATTGACCGATAGCGCCAGACGTTGAAACTGCGTGAGCAAGTGCATCTAGACCAGATTGAACAGCAGGCCATACAACACCAAAGATTGCGCCAGCAACTAGAGCAAATAGACCAGCCATAATAGGAACTAGACGTTTGCCAGAGAAGAATGCTAGCCACTCTGGAAGACGAGTCGCGTGGAATGCATTGTAAGAGTGACCTGCGATGATACCTGCAAAGATACCGCCGAAGAATGACATATTTACACTAGCATCGATGTTTGTTGCGGTTGCTGTCAGAACAAAGTAAGCAACTGCACCAGCAAGACCTGCTGCGCCGTTACCGTCTTTAGAAAGACCAATAGCTATACCCAAACCAAACAATAATGGTAGTTGACTGAAGATTGCGTTACCAGCAGATGCCATGAATGCGATATCGAGTAAGTCTGGTTGACCCAGACGTAGCAGCAATGCCGCAATCGGAAGCGTTGCGATTGGTAGCATTAACGCCTTACCAAGCTTCTGCGCATATCCTAGAATATTCACCAGTTGTTTCCCCCTATAGGATTTTTTAGAATTCGTTTGAGAAACTTATTTTAGTCGCTCAATTTAGTCCTATTCAGTGTATTCAATTAATTTTGCTCCGCAAATTAAAACCTTACCATTTGTGATCCTAATCACCAGTTTTTACCAAATCCAGAGGTTTTTGCTAGCGAGATCATAAAACTTATTTTATCATTAAAAAAAACGAACATTTATGGATAAAATCCAAATCTAATCATTAGGCAAAAAGATGGTAACTCCGGGCTTATAGAGCACCGTGAATAATCATTATTGATGGACCTAAATGTATAATAAAAATCAATTGTTCATATGTTTTTCAACAACTTAAATCGCTTCTCATTTTGAAGCCGTTTGCCCATAAAAGATAAATCGTTACGTAAATGATGCTCGCAAACTAAGTCCGCATTTAGGTAACGAACGAATTTAAAAGATCTCACGAAATAAGGATTAGCTGACTATGTACGCGCTAAGTAACTGTAAAATTTACACTGGTAGTGATGTTCTAACCGATCATGCTGTTGTAATCGAAAACGAACTGATCAAAAAAGTCTGTCCTATCTCTGAATTGCCAGAAGGAATCGAGCTTCGCGACCTAGACGGAGCAAACCTAAGCCCAGGTTTCATTGACCTACAACTGAATGGTTGTGGCGGTGTAATGCTTAACGATGAGATCACTGCAGAAACCATGCAGATCATGCACAAAGCAAACCTGAAATCTGGCTGTACTAGCTTCCTACCAACGCTTATCACCTCTTCAGACGAAGATATGCGTGCGGTTATTACGGCAGCTCGTGAATACCATAACCAGTACCAAAACCAATCTTTAGGTCTGCACCTTGAAGGTCCTTACCTGAACGTTGCGAAAAAAGGCATCCATAGCGTCGATCACATTCGTAAATCTGACAACGAAATGATTGAGCTTATCTGTGAGAACCGTGACCTTGTTGCAAAAGTAACATTGGCTCCAGAGCTTAACGACCCTGAACACATCGAACGCCTGCACAAAGCTGGCGTTGTCGTTTCTATCGGCCACACCAACGCAACTTACGCAGAAGCGCGTCAAGGTTTCGAATCTGGTATCACGTTCGCCACTCACCTGTTCAATGCAATGACGCCGATGGTTGGTCGTGAGCCTGGCGTTGTTGGCGCGATTTACGATACTCCTGAGGTTTACGCTGGCATTATTGCCGACGGCTTCCACGTTGATTACGCAAACATCAGAATTGCGCATAAAATCAAGGGAGAAAAGTTGGTATTAGTGACGGATGCCACAGCTCCTGCAGGTGCTGACATGGAATACTTTATTTTTGTCGGTAAGAAAGTATATTACCGTGATGGTAAGTGTGTTGATGAAAACGGCACACTGGGCGGCTCAGCTCTGACTATGATTGAAGCAGTTCAGAATACAGTTGAGCACGCTGGTATCGCTTTAGACGAAGCTCTTCGCATGGCTACGCTATACCCAGCTACGGCTATCGGTGTAGAAAGCAAGCTAGGTCGAATCAAAAAAGGCATGGTTGCAAACCTAGCTGTATTTGACCGAGACTTTAACGTTAAAGCGACTGTTGTTAACGGACAATACGAGCACAATTAAGTATGAATGGCGGACAAATAGGTAACGTAGACTTAGTTAAACAACTAAACAGTGCGGCGGTATACCGACTTATAGACCAACAGGGGCCTATCAGTCGTATACAAGTGGCTGATGTAAGCCAACTCGCACCGGCAAGTGTTACAAAAATTACCCGCCAACTTTTAGAGCGCGGCCTAATTAAAGAGGTTGCGCAGCAAGCGTCTACTGGCGGTAGACGCGCTATCTCCCTAACCACAGAAGTAGAGCCTTTTCATTCTGTTGCTGTGCGTTTGGGTCGAGACTACATTCAAATAAGCCTGCATGACCTTGGTGGTCGTGAATTGGCTTTCCAACAGCAAGACCTGAATTATTCAGACCAATCAGACCTTACCCAAGGCTTGGTCAATAACCTCAAAGCTTTCATTGCTGAGCATCAACCAAAGATCGATCAACTGATTGCTATTGGTGTCACGCTTCCAGGCTTGGTTAACCCAACGACCGGTGTTGTTGAGTACATGCCGAATACCGACATCGATAACCTCGCATTAAGCGACATTATTCGCGATACATTCCATGTTGCTTGTTTTGTTGGTAACGATGTTCGTGGAATGGCGCTTGCTGAGCACTACTTCGGTGCAAGTAAAGATAGCCAAGATTCTATTTTGGTCAGTGTTCACCGTGGTACAGGTGCAGGTATTATCGTTAATGGTCAGGTTTTCCTAGGTCATAACCGTAATGTGGGTGAAATTGGTCATATCCAAATTGATCCGCTAGGCGAGCAATGCCAATGTGGTAACTTCGGCTGTCTTGAAACAGTAGCGGCAAACCCAGCTATCGTTGAACGCGTGCAGAAGCTGATTAAACAAGGCTATGAGTCTTCTTTAACAGAGCTTGAGCATATTACGATTCAAGACGTTTGTGACCACGCGATTAATGGTGATGAGCTAGCCAAGCAAAGCTTAGTTCGAGTAGGAAACCAGTTAGGTAAGGCTATCGCGATGACGATTAACTTATTTAACCCTCAAAAAGTTATCATTGCTGGTGATATTACCAAGGCACAAGAGATTGTTTTTCCTGCAATTAAGCGCAATGTAGAGAATCAGTCGTTAACGACTTTCCATAGCGGCCTGCCTATTGTAGCATCACAGATCGATAAACATCCTACGATGGGAGCTTTTGCTATGATTAAGCGCGCCATGCTTAACGGCGTGTTACTGCAGAAGCTTCTCGAAGACTAGAGAAAACAATTCTGATTTTCCGCGGGCCGTGTTTGTATAAACAC
>NZ_JBFROW010000025.1:97437-310108 GCF_041471665.1 Vibrio sp. 10N.261.51.F11
TGTTTGTATAAACACGGCCCGTTTTTTTAAGCTAGGGAACTACAACAACAAGTTATGGAACTTATATTAATATCCACTGCGTTTATCGCAGGATTTATTGCTTTAAAGTGTCACCTTCCCCCATTAGTTGGTTTTTTGGTTGCAGGCTTTGGGCTTTTTGCCTTTGGCTTTGAAACCAATGACACCATCATTACTTTAGCTGACCTTGGTGTCACGCTGCTTCTATTTACTATCGGCTTAAAGCTCGATATCAAAACCCTACTCTCTAAAGAGATCTGGGCTGGCGCGACAATCCACAACCTTTTGTCCACTCTGTTTTTCGCCGTCGCCCTGTTTGGCTTTAAGTTCTTAGGTATTTCATCGCTAGCTGCCATGTCGGTAGAACAGATCGTTCTGCTCGGTTTTGCTCTTTCATTCTCTAGTACTGTATTTGCGGTTAAGACTCTGCAAGAGAAAGGCGAAATGAATGCGACCTACGGAACGTTAGCGATTGGTATCTTGGTCATGCAGGATATCTTCGCCGTAGTATTCTTAACGGCTTCTACGGGCAAAATACCTGAGTGGTATGCAATTGCTCTGTTTGCCCTACCCTTATTACGCCCACTGTTCTACAAAGTGCTCGATTGGGTTGGTCACGGTGAGATGCTGGTTCTTTCCGGCATCTTCTTCGCATTAGTCGTCGGTGCTGGTTTATTCCATTTGGTTGGTGTGAAACCAGATTTGGGGGCTCTTGTTCTAGGTATGTTACTTGCTGGTCACCCAAAAGCCTCAGAATTATCAAAGTCGCTGTTTAACCTTAAAGAACTTTTCCTTGTCTGTTTCTTCTTGAATATTGGTCTGTCAGAGCAACCAACCATTCAAGGCTTTATGCTCGCAATCTTGTTCTTGCTGATGCTGCCAGTGAAAGGTGTTCTCTACTTCTTGGTACTCAACCGCTTCAAGTTCCGTGTTCGAACGTCTCTACTTGCCTCACTATCACTGTTTAACTATAGCGAGTTTGGCCTCATCGTTGGTGGTCTCGCCTTCAAGATGGGTTGGATGTCGGGTGATATCTTAGTTGCCGTTGCCATTGCAGTTTCACTGTCTTTTCTAATCGCTGCTCCTTTAAACCGAGCTGGTCATAAGCTTTATCAGCAGTCAGGTAAATGGCTAAAAGAGCATGCGTCAGAAAAGCTTCACCGACGTGATAAGCGAATTGACCCTGGTCGTGCCCAAGTGCTTATTCTAGGTATGGGCCGAATTGGTACCGGTGCTTATGACGAATTACGTACTCGCTATGGCAAGGTCAGCCTAGGTGTAGAAGTGCGTGAAGAAGCCGCGCACAACCACAGAAGCCAAGGCAGAAACGTGATTTCTGGCGACGCGACTGACCCAGATTTCTGGGAGCGAATTCTAGATACAGCAAACGTAAAGCTGGTGATTTTGGCAATGCCTCACCACCAAGGTAATCAAACCGCTTTAGAACAATTAAAGTCACGTAACTTTAAAGGCCAAATTGCGGCTATTGCTGAATATCCCGATCAACTCGAAACACTGAAAGAGAATGGCGTTGATGCGGCATTTAACATTTACAGCGAGGCTGGTAGTGGTTTTGCTCGCCACGTTTGCGAACAGTTAAATCCAAATATCAATAAAATCTAGTATTAGACAGTGTTCAACTAAACCTCTCAAAACTGCCTATTTTTCGCACTTTTGAGAGGTTTTTGTTTAAAAAACCAACCGCAATTAAACATCACACACCAAAAGCACATAAAAATTAGATAATTTCTAACAGAACACCCTTTATATTATTTTTTTGCTCACATCCGGTTGCTTTTTTTAGCCAGAATGGCAAATTGAATGCAGTTGATTTGGAAATTATTTAAGAGGAAGTTCTATGTGTTCAGTATTTGGCATTCTCGACATTAAAAGTGATGCCGCAACACTTCGCCCTATTGCTTTAGAAATGTCTAAGAAGCTTCGTCACCGTGGTCCAGACTGGTCTGGTATCTATGCTGGTGAAAAAGCAATCCTTGCTCATGAACGTCTTGCTATTGTTGGCTTGAACAGTGGTGCTCAACCACTATACAGTCAAGACAAAAAGCACATTCTTGCAGTAAACGGTGAAATTTATAACCACAAAGAACTTCGTGCACGCTATGAAGATAAGTACCAGTTCCAGACTGATTCTGACTGTGAAGTTATCCTAGCGCTATACCAAGAGATGGGTGCAGACCTTCTAGAAGAGCTTAACGGTATTTTCGCATTCGTTTTATACGACGAAGAGAAAGACGAGTACCTAGTGGGCCGCGACCATATTGGTATCATCCCGCTTTACCAAGGTTACGATGAGCACGGCAACTACTACGTGGCTTCAGAGATGAAAGCATTGGTTGAAGTATGTAAGACGATCAGTGAATTCCCTCCAGGTAGCTTCTACTCTTCGAAAGATGCTGAACCTCAACGCTACTACATCCGCGATTGGAACGAGTACGCTGCGGTACAAGGCAACAGCACAAGCAAAGAAGAACTGACTGAAGCGCTAGAAGCAGCCGTTAAACGTCAACTAATGACTGACGTTCCTTACGGTGTACTTCTATCTGGTGGCCTGGATTCATCAATTACTTCAGCAGTTGCAAAACGCTTTGCGGCAATGCGTATCGAAGATGATGAGCAATCTGAAGCTTGGTGGCCACAACTGCACTCGTTCGCTGTTGGTCTTGAAGGCGCACCAGACCTTATCGCTGCTCGTGAAGTTGCGGACAAGATCGGAACTGTGCACCATGAGATGACTTACACTATTCAGGAAGGCCTAGACGCAATCCGTGACGTTATCTACCATATCGAAACTTACGATGTAACGACGATTCGTGCATCAACGCCAATGTACTTGCTGGCTCGTAAGATCAAAGCGATGGGCATCAAGATGGTACTTTCAGGTGAAGGTGCTGATGAAATCTTTGGTGGTTACCTGTACTTCCATAAAGCGCCAAACGCGAAAGAGTTCCACGAAGAGACAGTACGTAAACTGCTTGCTCTAAGCATGTTCGACTGTGCTCGTGCAAACAAATCGCTAGCGGCATGGGGTGTTGAAGGCCGTGTACCATTCTTGGATAAAGAGTTCATCGATGTCGCAATGCGTCTGAACCCTGAAGATAAGATGTGCGGTAACGGTAAGATGGAGAAACACATCCTGCGTGAGTGTTTTGAAGACTACCTACCAGATTCAATCGCATGGCGTCAAAAAGAGCAGTTCTCTGATGGTGTTGGCTACGATTGGATTGATACATTGAAAGCAACGGCTGAAGCAAAAGTAACGGATCAACAAATGGAAGCTGCTAAGTTCCGTTTCCCTTACAACACGCCAACAACCAAAGAAGGTTATGCTTACCGTGAAATCTTTGAGGAGCTATTCCCTCTAGAATCTGCGGCAGAGTGTGTACCTGGTGGTCCTTCAGTTGCTTGTTCATCAGCGAAAGCGATTGAGTGGGATGAGTCATTCAAAAACTGTGTCGACCCATCAGGCCGTGCAGTACAAGCCGTTCACAACGATGCTTACAACGCTTAGAGCGTTTTGAACAAATCCTAAAGACTAAAAAAGGCGCATTATGCGCCTTTTGTTTTAAGCCTATTTTTATTACTGCAGTTATGCGCGAGCTTGTAGTGCTTCGTTCTCAATACTGATTGGAACGACTTGGCTGATCATTTTCACCAGCATAATCGATCGAGCCTCACCGTCTTTCTGATCGAAAATAGCTTCAACCCCAGCAAATTGGCCACTCTGAATCTTAACTACCTGTCCAGATTCAAACTCGACACAACAATCTTCCACTTCGTTACTGCAGCACTTCTCAAACTCTTTAAGTTCAAACACCAAGTCTCCTTGGACCTCGTGCGGCAGTGAACCGAACTTAATAAAGTCCACAACGCCACGTGTTGAACGAACGGTCGTGAAGCTAGGACCTTGCTCATAGTCGAAGCGAACAAAGATGTAAGACGGAAACAGCGGTTCTTTGACCTGCTTTTCTTTCCCTCTCACCACCTTTTCGACTTCTATTTGAGGGTAAAAGCACTCTACCCCCTGATTCTCTAAGTGCTGCTGAGCGCGTTTTTGATCACCACGCTTACAGTAAAGCAAATACCAACGTTTCATTTGACTAGCCATTTTATATTTTTAGATATTTTACCACATGCCTAAAACGGTTAAATCACCATTAATAAAATGAATCGTTGCTAACGAAAAATAATGCGTAGCAGACCAATTTATCAACAAAAAGTTATAGGTGTCGGAGTGGTTAAGCATTGTACAGAGATCATTTAGAGATCAAAAGACTCATTGTTGTAAGCATATGTATGCCCCACCTAATGCGCATGCCACTCCCTTAAAACTCAAAATGATACACCAGAGCAATATATCTAAAGATTTTAATTCAACACAACTTTAATGAAGGTTATTAACCAACCAACTCAAATCTGGAAAATTAGTTTGCAGCACATCTAAAATGGGCAACATTAAAAATAAAGATATTTAATATCAACATCTTAGTTAAACCAAGTTGTCGTGACCATAAAATAAGTCTATTGCAGACTTTTATCCCACTGTGTATACATGAATGACTATAAAATCTTTTAATACCTAAAATTAGTAAAACTTATGCCAAGCAACCACAACATCTTTGGCCACCCTAGAGGCCTATTTCTACTTTTTAGCACAGAGCTATGGGAACGTTTCTCTTACTATGCGATGCGTGCCATCCTTGTCTTATTTTTGACTGACACTACCCTCAACGGTGGACTGGGTTGGTCAACGAAAGACGCACTCGATCTCTACGGTATTTACACCGGCTTAGTCTACATCACACCATTAATTGGTGGCTGGATTGCCGATAACTACCTAGGTCAGCGTAAATCAATTATGATTGGCGGTGTATTGATGGCACTTGGCCAATTTACAATGGCTCTACCTAACGGCTTCATCGGTTTAGACCAAGTGAACGCGCTGTACCTTGGTTTAGCGCTGCTAATCAGTGGTAACGGTATGTTTAAGCCGAACATCTCAACCATGGTTGGCGATCTGTACCAAGAAGGCGATAACCGCCGTGACGGTGCTTTCACCATTTTCTACATGGGCATCAACTTAGGTGCGCTGCTTGGTGGCTTAATTTCAGGTGCTGCTGTCGATTCATTCGGTTGGAAAGCAGGTTTCCTAGCCGCTGGTATTGGTATGGTTATTAGCTTGATCATGCAAGTGACAATGGCTCAGTCTTGGTTGGGCAACATCGGTTCTGTACCTGCTGCTGCAAGAGCGAAAGCACTAAACAAATCTAAAGAAAAAGCGCCACTGACCAAAGAAGAGTTCGACAGACTAAAAGTGATTCTTATCATGGGTCTGTTCGTGATTGTTTTCTGGGCGGGCTTTGAACAAGCTGGCGGCCTAATGAACATCTACACTCAACAATATACTGACCGTATGATTGGTGGCTTTGAAGTTCCTGCTGCGTGGTTCCAATCTTTGAACCCATTCTTCATCATTACACTTGCTCCAATCATTGCTGCGTTCTGGGTGAAACTGGGTAAGCGTGAACCCAACTCTCCTGTTAAGTTTGCAATGGCATTGTTCTTCTTAGCACTGGGCTTTGTGTGCATGATGGGCGCGGTAATGGAGCAAGGCGGTGACCTAACCGTGAAAACATCAATGCTATGGCTAGTCGGTGCTTTCTTCTTCCATACCCTTGGTGAGCTTTGTCTATCGCCTATTGGCCTGTCGTTG
Source organism: Vibrio sp. 10N.261.51.F11 (assembly GCF_041471665.1). Lineage (NCBI taxonomy): Bacteria > Pseudomonadati > Pseudomonadota > Gammaproteobacteria > Vibrionales > Vibrionaceae > Vibrio > Vibrio sp. 10N.261.51.F11. The sequence continues at coordinate 103,187 of NZ_JBFROW010000025.1, forward strand.
GTCACTAAGTTAGCTCCGCTTCGCCTAGCATCATTGATGATGGGTGCATGGTTTGGCTTCAATGCGGTGGCAAACTACGTGGCAGGCCTGGTCGGTTCTCACGTTGGTGAGCTTGGTGCTATGTCAATCTTCAGTGGTATTGCTATCACAGCAACGGTGAGTGCCATATTACTGCTGCTTTGTGCTGGTAAGCTTGTATCATGGATGCATGGTGTAGAAACCAACATGACGCTTGAAGCAGAACCAAAAGCAGAAACTTCGGTCGCTTAATAGCTAGATCGATTTCAAGAAGAAACATCAAGATCAAAAAGGGCTGCTCAATGAGCAGCCCTTTTGTTATCTATTCAATCGCCATATCAGTTAGCGATGAAGCGCCACTAGTTCAGCCATCATGTCGATGTGTGAGTCTCTGTCGTTCAGACACATAATGTAGCTAAAGTCCGAACCACCAGCGTCAATGAACGTCTCTTTACACTGGTCTGAAATCTCTTCCAACGTTTCCAAACAGTCAACCGAAAAGGCAGGTGCCATGATGTCGATCTTCTTGATGCCTTTACTCGGCAGTGACTCAAGTGTCTCGTCAGTGTATGGCTTCAACCACTCTTCTCGACCAAATCGCGATTGGTATGTCATGGTGATATCGTCCGCTAACAAACCTAACTCTGCCGCAAGCAACTTTGTTGTCGCTTCACAATGCTGAGGGTAGATATCGCCTTCATCAGCCAGTCGCTTCGGAATACCGTGGAAAGAACACACTAAATGATCGGCTCTGCCATTTTTATCCCAATGACTGCGGACGCTTTCAGCCAATGCTTTTGCATAGCTTGGGTGCGCGTAGTAGTCGCGAATAAAGCGATAGCTCGGGATAACTGGCATCTGCTTAAAGGCTTTGGTCAAACCATCAGAAACCGCCGCTGTGGTTGTGCCAGAGTACTGCGGATACAGAGGCAGTACGATGATGTCCTCAACGCCCTGCTCCATCAGTTGCTCAACACCAGTCTTTAGGCTTGGGTTGCCATAGGTCATACCCAGTGCAACAGGCATCTCTAGTTTTTTCTGGAGCTTTTCAGCTTGTCTTTGAGAGTACACAAGCAGTGGTGAGCCCTCATCCATCCAGACAGACTGATACAGCTTAGCAACTTTAGGCGAGCGAATCGGTAAAATCACGCCATGTAATATAGGACACCAAAGCCAACGCGTTAGGTTTACAACTCGCTTGTCGTGTAAGAATTCACTCAAAAATCGACGAACGCCAGCGGGGGTCGCCGCATCTGGCGTTCCTAAGTTCACCAGTAAAACGCCCTGCTTTTTATTATTTTCCATAGATACCTGAGACCAATATGTGATTTTCTGGAAAGTAATATACTAATCTGCATAAGTTTAAGATCATTGCGCCTCAATGAAAGTCTGAATAATCATTCTTCATATGAGATACACAACATCCACTCTCAATTGCTAGCCACTGCCGTCGGGTCTGAACCGTTCTGAATCATGTGCAATCAAGTTATATAGATTGGTATCGTACTAAAAATTGAAACAAAAAAAGCGACCCTTAAGGTCGCTTCCAATATATCAAATTCTAAAACTGGCTGTTAGCCAATTATGCTAGTGCTTTCTCAAGTTCTGCACTAACTTCAGCAACTTGCTTAGTACCGTCAAACTTAAGGTACTGAGTGTTACCTGCTTCAGCTTCTTTACCGTAGTAAGAGATTAGCGGAGCTGTTTGATCGTGGTATACACCTAGACGTGCACGAACTGTTTCTTCTTTGTCGTCATCACGTACCACTAGGTCTTCACCCGTTACGTCATCTTTACCTTCTTCTTTAGGCGGATTGTACACAGTGTGGTATGTACGACCAGAAGGAAGGTGAGCACGACGACCAGCCATACGCTCAACAATCACATCGTCAGCTACGTCAAATTCAACAACGTAATCAACAGCGATGCCCATTTCTTTTAGGCCATCAGCTTGTGGGATTGTGCGTGGGAAACCGTCTAGTAGGAAACCTTTCTCACAGTCATCTTGAGCGATACGCTCTTTGATAAGACCAAGGATAATTTCATCAGAAACTAGCTGACCAGCGTCGATTACTGATTTTGCTTGCTTACCAAGCTCAGTACCCGCTTTGATAGCAGCACGTAGCATGTCACCAGTTGAAATTTGAGGGATACCAAATTTGTTCATGATGAAGTTAGCTTGAGTACCTTTACCCGCGCCAGGAGCACCTAGAAGAATGATGCGCATGTTTAATCCTCTTATAAAATTATGATTTATACCGAAGCTCACTATCCCTCCATTCTTGCTCATTTTTAGGATGAACAGAAAGCGTTAAGTAACCATTGAGGCTAAGCAAAACTGTGAACAGAAGCAAAACGGTAAGTTTCGGTATAACGTTTAAAAATCATACAACTGGAGATAGTTGCTTCTTAGCCCCAGCTGATTAGGTCGAGCATTCTATCACATTAATATTCAATTTGGCTGAATTTACGACTAAAGAATGCATCGACAACATTTGTTGTGACGATAACGGTGACGTTGACCACGTTAGGTCAATTTTCAACGACGTTCATAAAAAAAAGCCCGCATTTGCGAGCTTTTTATTGTAATTGTTGGCTTAACCTAAAGTCGAAAGACTAACGCTTTGTTAGTAGCTCGTTGATTGCACCCAAGAATTGTGACGGATCTTCCATTGAGCCCTTTTCAGCCAGCATCGCTTGACCAAGTAGCAACTCAACCCAACGACCAAACGCTTGCTCGTCTGCTTCGTCAGCCATCTGTTTAACCAGTGCGTGCTCAGGGTTAATCTCGAAGATGTACTTCACTTCCGGTGCCGCTTGACCCGCAGCTTCAAGAAGCTTCGCCATTTGCGTGCCCATTTCGAAGTCGTCAGTCACAACAACCGCAGGTGTCGTTGCTAGCTTGAAGGTCGTACGAACTTCTTTAACACGACCACCTAGGTAAGATTGAGTACGCTCAACAACAGATTTGAACTCTTCTTCTGTCTCTTTTTGCTTCTCTTTCTCTTCTTCACCTTCAAACTTGCTTAGGTCTAAGCCTGCTTTAGTGATCGATTGGAACTGTTTACCGTCGAAGTCAGTCAGGTAGTTCATTACGTACTCATCAATACGATCGTACATTAGAACCACTTCAATACCTTTAGCTTTGAACTGCTCCAAGTGTGGGCTGTTCTTAGCGGCAGCGTAGCTATCTGCCGTCAGGTAGTAAATCTTATCTTGGCCTTCTTTCATGCGCTCAACGTAAGATTCTAGGCTGATGGTTTGTTCAGCAGAATCCACTTCCGTTGACGAGAAACGAAGTAGACCAGCGATCTTCTCTTTGTTCGCCATATCTTCAGCCGGGCCTTCTTTCAATACTAGGCCGAACTCTTTCCAAAACTCTAGGTACTTATCATTGTCATTCTTCGCCATGCGCTCAAGCATAGTCAGTACACGCTTGGTACATGCGCCACGAAGAGACTGAGTTACCTTGTTGTCTTGCAGGATTTCACGAGACACGTTCAATGGCAGATCGTTTGAGTCAATCAAGCCGCGAACGAAACGCATGTAAGATGGCATGAACTGCTCTGCGTCATCCATGATGAATACACGCTGCACGTAAAGTTTCAAGCCACTCTTGTGGTCACGGTTCATCATGTCCCAAGGTGCTTTCGCTGGGATGTAAAGCAGGCTTGTGTAATCGTTCTTACCTTCAACCTTGTTGTGGCTCCAGGTTAGTGGATCAGCAAAGTCGTGAGATACGTGCTTGTAAAACTCTTGGTACTCTTCTTTCTCGATATCAGATTTGTTGCGAGTCCAAAGCGCTTGCGCCTTATTGATCTGTTCCCAATGTTTCTCTTCGGTGTCTTTACCTTCGTCATCTTTCACTGCTGTGAAGATAGAAACAGGAATACCGATGTGGTCAGAATATTTACCAATCACTTCACGCAGACGCCACTCATTTAAGAACTCTTTACCGTCTTCACGCATGTGCAGAACGATGTCAGTACCACGAGACTCTTTAGTGATGTCTTCGATTGTGTAATCGCCTTCACCTGCAGAGTGCCACTGAACAGCTTCATTGTTCGGCAGGCCAGCTGCACGTGTGCGAACCGTTACCGCGTCTGCGACGATGAATGCAGAATAGAAACCCACACCAAATTGACCAATCAGTTGAGAGTCTTTGCTTTGGTCTTCAGACAGCTTTGAGAAAAAGTCTGCAGTGCCTGACTTAGCAATCGTACCTAAATGCTCAATAACGTTGTCGCGGCTCATACCGATACCGTTATCAGAAATGGTTAACGTGTTTGCTTCCGCGTTGAAAGAAAGTTTTACACCTAGATCTGCATCACCTTGGTAAAGGTCACCGTTCGATAGAGCTTGAAAACGAAGCTTATCAGCCGCGTCAGATGCGTTAGAGATCAGCTCACGTAGAAAGATTTCTTTATTTGAATACAGTGAGTGAATCATTAGATGAAGTAGTTGTTTTACTTCAGATTGAAAGCCACGAGTCTCTTTATTTTGCGTTGCCGTTTCGCTCATTTTTACTCCAAAACATCTATACTTTATGTTGAATAATCATAGGGGCGTAACACTTGATGCCACTCTTCTGTTCATTAACATGAGGATGACAAATGTAAATTCAAGGTCAAAAATCATAAAAACACTGTTTTTTTTATCTGTTTTTATTATCCTTGAGCCTGATAAATATAAAAGAACATAAAATAAGCCATGATTTGGTGAAGAATTAACGGAACTTCACCTGAGATTTGTCTATTTCGCCCCCCAAAACAATCCAAAATAGAAGAATTCAATGAGTAATATCGGCACAAAGTTTATTCTCGCACAACGGTTCGTATTCGACCCAAACAGCAATTCACTTGTCGATCAAATGAGCGACGGTGAAGTCGTACGTCTTGGTAGCAATGAAAGCCGCATTCTCTTGATGCTGTCAGAAAGGCCTAATGAAGTTATCACTCGTAATGAATTGCATGAGTATGTTTGGCGAGACCAAGGCTTTGAGGTGGATGACTCAAGCTTAACGCAAGCCGTATCGACTCTGAGAAAGATGCTCAAAGACTCGACTAAATCTCCTGAATTCGTAAAGACAGTACCGAAGCGCGGTTACCAATTTATTGCGACCGTTGAGCGCTCTGCGCCACTGTCATCAAATGATCAGCCAGTAGCCGCTGAAATTGCAGAAAATGACGTTGAACCTATCCTAACGTTTGCAACGCCTGCAGCGACTGAACAAGCAATCACTGACACATTTGAACCTGAGCCAATTACAAAAGTTCAACAAACTAAAGTGGCAGTAGAACCAGCAACCGCTCCTGTTGTAGCTCCGGCTAAAAGCACCAATAAATGGTTAACATTTTGGTTACTGCTTGCCGCTTTCATCATGCCGATTCTCGTTTTAACGTTTACTACCCCGGTGGAGTCCGAGTTCACGGTTTTGACTGAAGTGGATGGTGTAAAGGTTCAATCACCGGTTAACCACCCAGACCTCAGCAGTTGGCTGCCAGCAATAGAAAAGTGTGTATTAAGTTACAACACGAGTCACACTGGTGTGTTAAAGCCGGCTGAAGTGATCGCTACAGGAGGACAAACCAATAACCTTGCCCTCAACTACATTCACCCGCAAGATTACTCGAGCGAAAATGTAACCCTAAGAATTTACGCAAACCAGTCGGATGTAAACGACATTTGTAACGGTGGTAAGTAACATGAAATTAAAAGTATCGATTATCTTACTGGTTCTATCGGCATTTTTGAGCGGTTGGTTATATTGGAGCAGCGATGCAAAAGTAGAGCGCTTACTCACTCAGCATGAATGGCAGTCGAGAATGGTGACGCTGATTAGCGATAACAAGCAAGCTGACTCAATAGGCCCACTTCGTAGAGTTGAACTATCATCGAATGCGAAATACCTACCAAATGGTACATATTTAAGAATGTCAGTGGTTAGACTTTACGGTAATCAAACTGAGCCTGCGAATGTCATCAACATCTCTGAAACGGGTCAGTGGGATATTAACGATAACTACTTACTGATTTCGCCAACGGAGTTTAAAGATGTGACCTCGGCTCAGCGCCAAGACTTTTCAGAAGAACAGCTAGAGCTGATCACTCAAGTCATTAAGATGGACGCAGAGCAAAGCCGCCGCATAGATATTGTTAACCCGAAGGCACTGCTACTGACTAGCTTAAATCATGGTTCTACCGTATTGTTTTCAAACTAAGATTGGATCGCTATTTACTGTTTATGAATAGCTGAATACCATGAAACGGTAAACCAATAGAAAAAAGGGGCATGAAGCCCCTTTTTTGTTAGCCGTTGGTATCAAATTACGGATGTAGCATTTTAAGGATTAACCATGAAAACGGAACAACCTAATCTGGCGCCAGCGAAAGAGACAGCAACAAAAGCCACAATCGCGATACACTATTGCCGTCAATGCAATTGGATGCTTCGCTCTAGTTGGTTATGCCAAGAGCTACTGCATACCTTCAGCGAAGAAATTGAACAAGTGAGCTTACACCCAGACACGGGAGGCAGGTTCGAAATCTTTTGTAATGGTGTGCAGATTTGGGAAAGAAAAGCAGATGACGGTTTTCCAGAGGCGAAAGTTCTGAAGCAAAGAGTACGAAACATCATTGCTCCAGACAGAGATCTCGGCCACGTGGACTCAAAATAAGCCTTTCACAGCCGATCCAATGATTTAAAGCTGACCACTCACGAGAACATCACCTTCAAGGCTAATGACTTTGAAGGTATTGTTTTCATAGATGCCATAGCTTGCCGCGTGTCCCTCTCGTGGGAATGTCACCGAGCTAGGGTTAAAGATAAAGATGTCATCTTGGTATTCGGCGACAGGAATATGGGTATGACCGTGTGCAATGATATCGCCCGCCTTCAACGCAGGGCGTTTATTGGTGTTGTACAAATGGCCATGCGTTAGGAAGATACGCTGGCCTGATTCTAATAGCACCCACGAGTAATCCATCATCATTGGAAAAGACAACAACATCTGATCCACTTCGCTATCGCAGTTACCACGAACGGCAATGATCTCTTGAGAAAACGCATTCAACTTATCTGCAACCGCCGGCGGGTTGTATCCTTCTGGAATCGGATTTCTTGGTCCATGATTCAGAATGTCACCCAATAGAACTAAATATTGCGCACCAGATGCTTGGTAGAGTTCTAATACCTTTTCTGTTGCTGGCAGCGAACCGTGTAGGTCTGAAGCAAAAAATAATTTCACACGTACTTCTCCATAAAATTTATGAGCCTATTGTACGTATCTAAATGCTACACGTCATCTCTCGCCATACCATTGATCACGATATTATTGTAACTAACCATACCGACTATCTTGTTATCACGAACTACTGGCGCACGACTGATACCAAAGCGTTCAAACAGGCGAGCGCAATACTTTACGTTCATCTCAGCAGACACGCTTAGCGCTGGCTTGGTCATGATCTCATAAACATTGGTTCGCTTTGGAGATCGGTTCTTAGCCAGTACTTTCTTGGCAATGTCATTCATCAATACGATGCCGTATTCGTCATCTTCGTGGCGTTTATCGACAATGATTGCCTTCACTTTGTGCTTTTTAGCCATCTCTATCGCTTCTAACACCGTGGTTAGCCCATCGATAATCACATACGTATTGGCCATGACATCGCCTACTCGGATCTTTTCACTGGTACTCATAGCTCATCCTCCACAACCTTTGTTAACGTCTCGACTTGATGCGCAACCCCGACTGCGTCTTCGATATCGATCTGCACCGCTATACCTTGTCCTGACTCCTGGTCAAACTCACCGACTTCGCCAATAGTTTCAAGAATATGCCTCGCTAAGTGTTCCTCAACCACAAACAGCAACACATCTTTTTGTACCTCTAGCGTTAGGCCAAAGAAGGTGGTTTTTTGGTTTAAGCCTTGCCCTCTGGCGTTGTTAATCACCGTTGCTCCAGTCGCGCCCGCATCACGCGCGGCATCGAGCACAGTGTCGGTCTTGCTCTCTTCTACAAACGCTAAGATAAGTTTAAAGCGCATCTTTGCTCTCCTTAGAGGTGTGTAAACGGTTTAACCATTGTGTTATTTGGGCATAGCCCATCACTGAAATGATGGGAAATAAGCTGGCAAAGGCGATCAACCCAAAGCCATCAATAACAGGGTTTCTTCCTGGTACGGTTGAAGCGAGTCCAAGCCCGAGCGCCGTCACTAAAGGGACTGTCACCGTTGATGTAGTGACGCCACCCGAATCGTAGGCCAATGGAATAATGAGTTTTGGGGCGTAAAAGGTTTGAATGACCACGACGACATAACCAAAAATGATGTAGTAGTGGATCGGGTCACCCGCAACGATACGGTAGCTGCCCAGTGAGATACCGATAGCAACGCCCAATGCCACGGCGATCCTCAGCCCATTGACGCTGATACTGCCACCGGAAACTTGGTTCGCCTTAATCGCTACAGCAATCAAAGAGGGCTCGGCTATCGTGGTGCTGAAACCAATACAAAACGCGAAAAGATAGACCCAGTAATAATCAAACCAAGCCAAAGCAAGACCAGAACTGATCTTAAACTCAGTCAAAAAACTTGGCTCGGTGAGTTGCATTGCCATCGTCTCCCCTAGAGGGAATAACGCGAGTTCCAATCCCATCAAAAAGAGTGATAAGCCAAGAATGACGTAGAAGAAACCGATCAGCACTTTGGCTAGGTTATTGACTGGCTTTCGTAATACCGCCAACTGAAAACCGAAGATGATGATCGCAATCGGGATCACATCCATCACAGTGCCGAGAAAGGTGTCGATAAATTGTTGAACACTGATCATGTCACCACCATCCCGTACACCATGACAAACATCATCGGCAGCAACGAAGCAAACGCGATCAACCCAAAACCATCTATCATCGGATTACGCCCTTTAATTGCCGAGGCTAAACCCACCCCTAACGCAGTTACTAATGGGACGGTGATCGTCGATGTCGTTACTCCACCAGAGTCATACGCAATTCCAATGATGTTTTCCGGAGCAAATGCAGTGAGCACGACCACTCCAATATATCCACCGATGATCATGTACTGGATTGGCCAACCTTTTAAGATTCTCAGCACACCGAGTAAAATAGCGATACCGACTGACAGTGCCACAGTAAAGCGCAGGCCATTGGCATACTGCTCCATTTCATCTAACGTATTGGGGATTACACCTCCCTCAGCTGCCACTTCTGCGGCTTCGGCAGCGACTGCGGTTAACGCTGGCTCGGCTATGGTGGTACCAAAACCCAAACAAAAAGCGAAGATCAATAACCAGAACACACTCCCCTTTCTGGCAAATGCTTGAGCCATCGATTCGCCAATTGGAAACAACCCCATTTCAAGGCCAAAGATAAAGAAAGTGAGTCCAAAAACGACGAGCACTAAGCCAGTCAGAATAGATAAAAGATGAGGAAGTGGCTCTTGTAAGACAGCAAGCTGGAAGAAAGCGATTACCGCCACGATTGGCAATAGATCCCTCAGGCTACCTAACATGGATCGAAACAAAGCAAGCACCGCCGTCATCGCAATTCCTTGTCGCTGATTATGAATTAATAATAATCATGGCAAATCCTTATCATTGCTTATGTGACAAATATTACGCAGTTGGTAACATATCCGAGTAAAGTGCATAAGTGTGATGACGGTACACATCCTGACTTGATGAATTTAATTTCACTCCTTTGTAAATTGAAAAAGGCGTAATTTGGGCATCACACGATTGAAACCTTATGATCGTTATAGTGATTTTTTCGTATTGATTGGCGACTAAAAACAAGCCATGTCTATAATTATGTTTAATAGGGAGATTGGTATGAAGATATTGTTAACGGGTGGTACTGGATTTATTGGCTCTGAATTGGTCAAGAGTTGGAACACTGACGACGTGACATTGCTGACGCGGAGTCCTGAAAATGCGAAGCAAAACCTAAATCACCTCAACCAGAACAACCTTCATTACATTCAATCCCTTGATGAGCTCAGTGATCTCAATGACTTTGATGTGGTGGTCAACCTCGCGGGTGAGCCGATTGCCGATAAGCGTTGGAGTACAGAACAAAAAGAGAGGATCTGTAACAGCCGCTGGCACATCACTGAAAAGCTGGTCGAATTAATTCATGCCAGTAGCAACCCGCCACACGCTTTTATTAGCGGTTCAGCCGTGGGTTACTATGGCGATCAACAGCAGCACCCGTTTGACGAGTCACTGCAAGTAGAAGATGAAAGCTTTCCTCATAAAGTCTGTGCCCACTGGGAAGAGATAGCCAAGAGAGCACAATCAGAAAGCACACGCGTGATACTACTGCGAACAGGGGTTGTACTTGGCGAGAATGGCGGCGCACTCAAGAAGATGCTATTGCCTTATAAACTCGGCGTCGGTGGTCCAATAGGTTCAGGTGAGCAGTACATGCCATGGATTCACATTCTCGATATGGTGAGAGCCATCAATCACTTGTTGTCACTCCCCCACGCTCAAGGGGAATTCAATATGTGTGCCCCTCACCCTGTGACCAACAAACTGTTCAGCAGCACGTTAGCGAAACAATTAGGCCGACCGCATTTCTTATTCACGCCGAAATGGGCAATGTCGATTCTCATGGGGGAATCATCTTGTTTGCTATTTGACAGCATTCGCTCCAAGCCGAAGAAACTCACTGAGATGGGATTCATCTTTAGTTACTCAAGAATCGAGCCAGCACTAAAAAACTTGTTACAACATCAAGACTAATTCTTTACCCTAGAGCGATAGAGACTCTAATAAAGGATTAAGTGTGAACAAGTCGATTCTGATTACCGGTTGCTCAACAGGTATTGGCTATACATGTGCTCATGCACTTCAAAAGCGTGGTTTTCATGTCATTGCATCTTGTCGTGATCCACAAGATGTTCAACGCCTTCAAGATGAAGGCCTCACCTGTATTCAATTAGATCTTTCCAACCAAGAAAGTATTGAGCATGGCGCCAAGCTTGCTATTGATCTCGCACCTAATGGATTGTATGGATTATTCAATAATGGTGCTTACGGTCAAGCAGGGGCACTAGAAGACTTACCGACCCAAGGACTCAGAGAACAATTCGAAACCAACTTCTTTGGTTGGCATCATCTCGTCTGTCAGATCCTTCCGCACATGCGCGAGCGTGGCGAAGGTCGAATCGTACAAAACAGTTCCGTATTAGGTTTTGCAGCCATGAAGTATCGTGGTGCTTATAATGCTTCTAAATTCGCGATTGAGGGTTGGACAGATACCTTACGATTAGAACTGCATGGCAGCGGTATACAGATCTCATTACTGCAACCAGGGCCAATTGAGACTCAATTTAGAACCAATGCCTTGAAAGCGTTCAATAAATGGATCAACATTTCTGGCAGCGCCCACCAAGACGCTTACCAACAACAAAAAGATCGACTCGAAAAAGAATCATCGAATAACGCTTTTGTCCTGCCTCCAGAAAGTTGTATTGAGCCGGTATTCCATGCTCTCACCGCCGACAAACCCAAGCTAAGATACCGAGTTACGACCCCGACTAAAGTGTTCGCGGTATTGAAAAGGATTCTACCGAGTCGCTTGCTAGACCCTATTTTGAGAAAAGCTGCATAAATTACTAACTTTGAATGCAGAGTCGCAAACTTTAATGTAACGATGTAATTTTTCCGTAACAATAAGATGTCATGATTATCCTATCCCATCAGTTATTCCCAATTGATGGTTCTACTCTGGAAATCTCATGACTTTAAACCGCCTTAATTGGGTAGGTGTGGGTCTGGCAATTACGCTGTTTATACTGTTTTGAGTATCTCACGCAACGCCTCACTGACTACCTCGATGATAACGCTATGCCTTCCATGTTGAGATAACAACTCTATCAACATCGAAGCATAGCGTTTTTCTATTTTTGGTTCTTTTTATCCGAGATAACCGAGTTAGATCTTGAAGTTACCGACTAATCCCCCCATATTTGCAACGTATCCACAAAACAAACCTCAAGGAACGTAAATGCAATCTCCGCATATTGTTGAACTTAATGAGCAGAACTTTCGTCAAGTATTAGAAGGTTCGATGCAGACCCCTGTACTCATCCATTTTTGGGCACCAATGAGCCAAGAGAGCGCCCAAGTCATTCCTGAACTGCAAACTTTAACTCAGCAATACAACGGTGCCTTCACCTTAGCCCTGCTCAATTGCGAACAAGAGCAAGCTATTGCTAGCCAGTTTGGTGTTCAAGCACTGCCCACTATTGCACTGTTTGTTAATGGTCAGCCAGTCGATGGGCTCGGTGGCCCTCAAAGCATAGAAGCTATTGTCGATATGCTCAGCAAACACCTTCCTAGCCAAGATGAACTTGCTTTGCGTCAGGCTCTTGAGCAAATGCAAGCTGGCGAGCACACACAGGCACTAGCAGCAATGCAGCAACTTCCAGCAGAGCTGACGAATAAAGGTGAAGTAAAACTGGCGATCGCAGAGTGTTTGTTAGAAACGCAACAATTTGACCTTGCTGAAACTCAGCTAGCAACTATCCCTCTTGAGTACCAAGACAACTACTACAAAGGCTTAGTTGCAAAGCTTGAACTTCATAAACAAGCAGCAGACAGCCCTGAAATACAAGCATTAGAAGCAGCTCTTCAGCAAAATCCGAGCGACGCTAAAACAGCATCTGAATTAGCATTGCAATATCACCAAGTGAACCGCAGTGAAGAAGCTATGGATCTATTATGGTCTTTCCTAGCCAAAGATCTTAATGCTCTCGATGGTGACATGAAGAAAGAGTTCATGGACATCTTGAGTGCGCTTGGACAAGGTAACCCAGTTGCCAGTAAGTACCGTCGACAACTGTACTCTCTGCTTTACTAGTTAAACCTAAAAAGCCGTAGATTAAACATCGAAAGTTGACAATTCAATCAATTAGTTTATCGCATAATAGAATGTAAAATGGGCCATAAAATCAATATTTTATGGCCCATTTCTCGTTTATAAATTTGCTCAGAATTTAAATATGAGCCAGTATCAATACTGAACTATCAAAAACTCAAACTTGCAAAGGATTTTGTATGCCTATTGATACCTTGATTACTATCGGCGTCTTTACTGCCGTCGCACTGTTATTTATCTTCGCTGGCGTAAAAACCGTTCCACAAGGCAACAACTGGACCGTTGAACGCTTCGGGCGATACACACACACCCTTAAACCGGGTCTTAACTTAATCATTCCATTTATTGATAAAGTTGGACAGCGCATCAGCATGATGGAGCGTGTTCTCGACATCCCAGCACAAGAAGTCATCTCCAAAGATAATGCAAATGTGGTTATCGATGCGGTTTGTTTTGTTCAAGTTATCGACGCGCCTAAGGCAGCTTATGAAGTGAATGACCTTGAACATGCGATCCGTAACTTAACCCTCACCAATATCCGTACTGTGCTTGGCTCGATGGAACTGGATGAGATGCTGAGTCAGCGTGACATGATCAATACCAAGCTACTGAACATCGTTGATGAAGCGACAAACCCTTGGGGCGTAAAAGTCACCCGTATCGAAATTAAAGACGTACAGCCACCAGCAGACCTTACTGCTGCGATGAATGCCCAGATGAAAGCCGAGCGTAATAAACGTGCTGATATCTTAGAAGCAGAAGGCGTAAGGCAAGCAGAGATCCTAAAAGCGGAAGGCCACAAGCAATCAGAGATCCTGAAAGCAGAAGGTGAGAAGCAAGCGGCAATATTGCAAGCAGAAGCCCGTGAGCGTGCCGCAGAAGCAGAAGCGAAAGCAACAGAAATGGTATCAACGGCGATTGCTCAAGGTGACATGCAAGCCGTAAACTACTTCATAGCACAAGGCTACACCGACGCACTGAAATCAATTGGTCAAGCAGAAAACGGCAAGATCATCATGCTACCACTTGAAGCAACAGGCCTAATGGGTTCTGTCGCGGGTATTGCAGAGATGTTTGCGCATAAGAATGACAAAGGTAGTAAGGACTAACTTATGGTCGAATTACTAGAACAAGTAAACCACTGGCACTGGCTAGCATTTGGTCTAGCATTGTTAGCGCTTGAGCTAATTGGAACCGCTGGTTACTTTTTATGGATAGGCATATCTGCCATGCTGGTCGGTGCCCTATTAGGAGCATTACCAATTGGTTGGCAGATGCAATGGCTGTCCTTTGCTAGCTTCTCTCTTATTACCACTTGGTTGTGGTGGAGAAGACAACTCTCGAATGACAAGCAATCGGATGCAGGGCGAGAGTTAAACCAAAGAGAAAAGCAATTGGTAGGTCAAACCGTTATTTTAAGTGAAGACGTAAAGAAAGGTAGCTGTCGAATTAAGTTCGGTGACTCTTCTTGGTCAGCAAAGGCCAGTCAAGATATTCCATCTGGAACCGAAATTAAGATTGTCGCTTTAGACGGAATCGTTCTAATAATAGAACCTTTATAAACAAGAGCTATATGAAGCCTGCATTTTCAATAAATGCAGGCTTTTTCTATTTTTGAACCTTAATAATATTCGAATTATCATTGCGATAGATTGAATTGAAAAAAAAATAAGTTCTTATTTCGTAAAGCTAAAAAGTTTGATTGAGCTAAAAAGGTATAAGAAAGCCAGATTTCTTACCCAATATATATATGAATAGTTAACCTTACTCTCGCTTATTTATAATTATTAAAAATGTTAAGTCCGTCCAATTTTTTGAAATTTTCTTTTCCTTGTCCATACTTTCAATTATCTCAATTAGAGATAAACCTAATGGAGTTTGTATGAGACATTTTTTAATAATTCTAACGGCTATTTTCAGCTTGTCATTTGGAAGCGCTCTAGCGAGCAGTCAGTCTCCTGGTAACGGAAACATGGGGCCTATCGTTAAGTGTTCAGATGGTAACGCAGTCACTCATGTACCACTGTTGATCTGTAAACATTACGGCGGAAAGGTGCTGTGATAGGTGCTGTGATAGGTGATTAAAGTCAGGCTAGTAATGAAATTGCTGCCTGACGATTATTTAGAACTGGAATAACCTAACTGCGGCCAGATAGATTATTCAAGATAGGACATTCCGTTGAAGTATCTCCAGGGCAGTCATGTACCCAAGATTGTAGCTGCACCTTCATCTTGTTTAACTCCGCAAGCTTCAACTCTATTTCATCTAACTTCTGAGTAGCCTTCTTCTTTACTTCGTAGCTTTGTCTGTTGGGATTCATTGCCAACTCAACCAGTGACTTACACTCATCGAGAGTGAAACCAACCATTTTAGCTCTCAAAACGAACTCTAACTGTTCGATATGAATCTCGCCATATTGCCTGTAACCATTTTCTGATCGGTGCGGTGGGCTCATCATGCCTTTACTTTCGTAAAAACGAATGGATTTCGCTGTTGTACCAACACGCTTCGCTACTTCACCAATATTCACAATCTTACCTGTAAGCCTAAAATGAAAAACCGCAGTACTGCTGTTATACAATACTGCGGCTGAAAAACATAGCTAGGGTGTAACGTTAGAGACTTACTCTTGTTCTAACAACCAAATCATAGTTTGAGATTTTTCTTCACTGTCTAGCTTATTGAACCAGTATGAAACCATTTCGATCTCTTTTGAGCCTTCTAGTAATGCTGGGTTAGCGTTCTTACGGTTCTTGAATGCCCAATCTGTTACTGCAGATTGCTCTTCTTTGGTTGCTTCACCATACCAGTAATTCACCATCTCTTGTGCTTGTGATGCTTTTGGCTCTTCAGCAACTACAGCCGCAACAGGCACCGCTACTGGAGCAACAGCGATAGCTGTATGATTATTTGCGCCATTATAGATTGTGTCGATATACGCTTTCGGCACAATGAAAGTTGTACTCATTACTGAGTTTTGTCCATCAAGTGTAAATTCTAAGTTCTTTTCTCTTGCTTGCTGAATGTCAGCTTCGCTCAATGGAAATTCAATATATTGAGTCTTTGTGCAGTGTTCGCTGCAGCTCTCTCTTGGAACCTGTCTCTCTTCAAGGTCTATCGTCTTTCCAAAAAAGCTTACGGTTTCGTATTCTTTATAGCTCTGGAAGTAACTCACATCCATGATAATTGAAGATTCTGGAGCCGAGTTCTGTGTTACTTCTTTGTTGTATGTAAAGTAAAGTGACGATTTCAGGATATCAGCACCGACGTTCGCTTTACTTTCCGCTACATAAGATTGTCCAGTCACTTGAATGTAACCACCTTTTGGCTGTACATCTGCAACTGAGTCTGCAAAATTACTTTGTGAATCGAGTGAACTACAAGCTCCCAAAAATAATGATAATACAACTACACTAACTTTATTCATTATGACTAATTCCTTATGTTCACTATGGAAAAACGCTGGCAAACAAAATTTACCAGCGTTTTGATTTTTATCTAACTGTTTAAGCTAAAGATTCTAGCTTAGAAACCGTACTCAAGACCAACGCGAGTTACGATATCTGTATCAGCGTCACCAACAGTACGACCCGCTACACGTAGGTAAGGTACGAAACCGTTATGAACAGCCATTAGCTGACCAGAAATAGTGTTGCTGTCTGAGTTAGCATCTTTAGAACCATTTGTTTCAGACTCAAGGTTAGCTGCGTAACCTAGTTTGAAACCGATTGGACCATTCCAGTATTGACCAATGATTGAGTAAGAATCTTGAGTCACTTTACGGATTCCGTTATCTAGCTCTTCGCCTTTATATGCTGCTGCGATACCGAAACCAGCTGGTAGACTAGCTTCAAAACCTACGATGTATGCGAATGTATCGTCATCGTAACCAGCTACAGTATCAGTTAGGTAAATTTCACCTTTAGGCGTAGTTACGTTGCCGTTTGCATCTTTAATGTCTTCTTGAGCTACAACATACTCACCACCAGTCTCCGCTACTACACGAGTACCAGATTCAACCGCACCCATGAATGTTACTTTTTCGAAGCTGTACTTAGCACTTGCACCAACAAAGTTTGCATCACGAGTCGCTGCACCGCCACCGTTGTCGTTATCATCACGACCAACAGAAGCTGCAAAAGAGAAACCACCAAATTTAGCTGAATCGTAACGTACTTGGTTAGATTGACGATCGTAGTGACCGTTGATGCCGCCCCAATCGAATACAGAACCTAAACCAGGGTTAGAGAATGGCCAGTCGACGATTTCGTATAGTGGTGTAAGAACACGACCCACACGAAGGTTACCCCAAGAGCCAGAAGCACCAACGAACGTATCACGGAAACCTAGAACACCACCTGAAACGCCACCGTGAGACCAGTCTGTGCTATCTACGTAGCCAGATTCGATCTGCATTGTGATAGTAACGTCTTCAAACATATCTTTGTGAGCACGGAAGCCGATACGAGATTCGTTCTCTACTGCGTAACCAGAGCTAGAGTCATTGTTGTCAGTTGTGTTGTAGTTCACTAGAGAGATAGCTGCAACACCGTAAACGTCAACGTTGAAGTCAGAGTTGATACCAACTTCTTTCGCCATTACGCCTGTCGATAAAAGTGCAACAGATGCACCTAGTAGAGTACGTTTGAAAATTTTGTTTTCCATGGAATAAAACTCCTAAAAATGGATATAGCTGTTTGAATATTCCCCGCCTAAAGTTGGCCGCCGTAGAGAGAAATACCTTTTCTTGTTTGAGAACCCTAAACTCTGAATTCTCTATTTCCTTTCTGGTTATACACATCGTGTGCATCCATGGCATTAAGACTAACTTCGCCCTCAAAAAGATCAATGAGAACTTAATTTTCATCTAAAAAAATATGAGTTGGTGCAAATTTAGTAGGCACTTAGTGATCCAGATCGATAAATCGTAAAGCTCACAACCAAAAACAATAAAAATAATAAATATCAAACACTTGAATGGAGCGCGCTCTTATAAAAATAGAAGTGACTCGCATTTTTGATACAACTACAATGGTATTTCATTAATGTTGAGCAGCGTCACTGTCCTGATTTTAGAGTTCGTATAGGAACAAAATTCTCAACAATTAAAAAGCCCTCATTTTTATATCAGAAACAAAAAAGGCACTCCCTTGAAAGGAGTGCCTTTGAGCTTTTTTTATCTGTATTTACTTACGAAATAAGGGCTATTAGATCTTCTTCTGTTCTTATTTCGATACCTAAATCTTGTGCTTTAGTTAATTTAGAACCCGCAGCTTCACCGGCAAACAAGATGTCCGTTTTCTTCGATACGCTACCCGTCACTTTCGCACCTAATGCTTGTAACGCAGCTTTCGCTTCACTACGACCTAATTGCGACAATGAGCCTGTTAACACAACGACTTTACCTTCTAATGGTAGCTCTTGGTCATCGGCAGCTTCTTTGATGATTGGCCAATTCACACCTAGCTCTATCAGCTGCTCGACTACAGCTCTGTTTTTCTCCTGCGAGAAGAAGCTCGTGAGGTGACTTGCTACGATGTCACCAATATCTGACACTTCAACTAACTGTTCATGGGTTGCTGCTTGAACCAACTCCAACGTCTTGAAGTGTTGAGCTAAGTTCATAGCCGTCGCTTCACCGACTTCACGAATACCGAGTGAATAGAGGAAACGTGCTAACGTTGTGTCTTTGGCTTTATTCAGCGCACTCACCACATTTTGCGCCGATTTAGGCCCCATACGATCAAGAACTGTAATTACGCCCGCGCTAAGCTTGAACAAGTCAGCGGGCGTTTCTACCATTTCACGGTCCACAAGCTGCTCTATCACTTTTACGCCAAGGCCATCGACATCCAACGCCTTTCTCGACACAAAGTGCTTAAGCGCTTCTTTACGCTGTGCCTGACACACTAGACCGCCAGTACAACGCGCTACAGCTTCCCCCTCGACACGCTCAACCGTAGAGCTACATACAGGGCAAGCATCAGGGAAAACAATGTCTCTAGCCGTTTCAGGGCGACGATCTAGTACAACAGCCACAATTTGCGGAATAACATCACCTGCACGGCGAATAATAACGCTGTCGCCTACCTTCACGCCTAAACGCGCAATCTCATCGGCATTGTGTAAAGTGGCATTGCTGACTGTCACGCCACCAACGAAGATAGGTTCAAGTTTAGCAACCGGCGTAATAGCGCCAGTACGGCCCACCTGAAATTCAACGTCATTGAGCAGTGTAATCTCTTCTTGAGCTGGGAACTTATAAGCAATTGCCCAACGTGGCGCTCGTGCAACAAAGCCAAGTACTTCTTGAGCCGCGATATCGTCGACTTTGATAACAACGCCATCAATCTCGTAAGCCAGAGCATCACGACGAGTCATAATATCTTGGTAATAGGCTTTCACGTCTTCGAGAGAGCTCAGTTGCTTAGTCTCGGGGCACATAGGTAAGCCCCAACCTTTAAGCTGTAAAAAGCGTTGGTAGTGACTATTTGATAGCTCAGCGCCTTGTACAACACCGACACTGTATGCGTAGAAAGCTAGCGGACGTTTCGCAGTAATACGGGAATCAAGCTGACGCAGGCTACCTGCGGCGGCATTACGTGGGTTAACAAATACTTTCTCGCCTTTCTTCAACGCCATCTCATTCAACTTATCGAAACCCGCTTTTGGCATAAACACTTCGCCACGAACTTCAATACGCTGCGGCCAGCCTTCACCTTGTAACTTAAGTGGGATAGAGCTGATCGTACGCACGTTTTCAGTGATGTTTTCACCCGTCGCACCGTCACCACGTGTCGCAGCCTGAACTAAAATACCATTCACATAGAGTAGGCTAACTGCAAGGCCATCAAGCTTAGGTTCACAACAGAAAGTCTTGAGGTTAGCGGTTGGCGCTCTATCAGACATTCGCTTATTGAACGCATCCAAATCTTCATCAGAGAAAGCATTGTCCAGAGAAAGCATTGGGATCTCATGAGTCACTTGAGTGAAACCATCGAGAGGCTGACCACCAACACGTTGGCTCGGAGAATCTACCGTCACTAGTTCCGGGTTCTCTTCTTCGATCTTTAGCAATTGCTGCATTAATCGATCGTACTCGACATCAGGGATCTCAGGGCTATCTTCTACGTAATAACGAACGGCGTGATAATGCAGAGTTTCTCTTAACTGCTCTAAGGTAACTTGAATCGATTCTTTCATATCATTCTCTATCGTGATTGAAATATCAAAAAGGGCTCCCTTAGGAGCCCTTTTCTATAAATATAGATTATTTACAAGGCTAAACAATACGGCTAGGTATTCGATGCCGTCATAAAGTCTCTGATTTGCTTGCGGTAGTCAGATAAACGGTTTGGTGTCATTAAGTTGCGTGACTCATCCAACACGTTTCCGCCCATATCGTCGGCAATTTTCTGCGCCGCACTCAGCATCACATTGAAGTTTTGATCAGCTTGACCATAACAAGGCAACGTCATAAAGAACGAAATACCTTTAGTCGTGAAGTCAGCAGGATCATCATGTTCTAGCGTTCCTGGCTGCATCATGTTTGCAACGCTGAAAATAACCTTTGGTGCATCTGTAGATTGTGCAAAGCAGTGGTAGATAGACATCTCACCATAAGTTAAACCGTTGTTCTCCATGCTGCGGAAAAGTTCAGTACCAACGAATGGGATCTCTCCAGCACAGTGAACATTAAGAACGATCACTTCTAAACCAAGTTCTTCATCTGGTTTTGCTTCTTCAACAGTCGCACTTTGCGGAGTCACGACTTCTTTCGCTACAACTGGCTCTCTTTGAGTAAGCGTTTCGTTTGGAACGACTGGCTCATCAACTGTTTCAGAAGGCTCTTCAAACGAACCGTACTGCTCTTTAAAGCCGGCATGGTTTTCTTTTTGCTCGTCAGTCAACTCAAAGCTTGGAACTTCAGGCTCAACGACCTTCTCTTCCTCAATCACTTCAGGTTCACTTTCAACCTTAATTGGGTCTTCTACGCTGAAAGAAGGAAGATCATTTAATTCGATATCATCTTCGTAAGCTTCTTTCGCTTGTGGCGCTGTTAGCGGGTCTGAGTCGATCAGCGGATCAGTATCAGAGGGTGAAACAGCAAAATCCGGCTCTTTACGTTCTTTTCGGATTATCTCAAAATCATCTTCTGGGGCGAATGAACGATTTGGAATAGTTTCGGCTTCATCTAAGCTGTCGTTATCAAGCTTACCGAGCGGCTTATCTCCAAACTTTGCTTTCCCTTCTTTTTTACTCGTCCATAGACCATGGAACAATAATGCGGCGATAGCTAATGCGCCAACAATAATGAGTACAAATCGCAATTCCTGCATTTTTCGCTCTCAGCTTTCTTAGTCAACTAGCTATAAACACGCTGTCACTAAGTTGGGTTAATTTGGCTAATCTCACTACTCTATCAAAAGTAGCCACTGTTTTAGAACAACTTAATACAATTAGTTCCTTACATGGTGTGATTTTCACCACGCTTTTTTTCTTAATTTCGGTCGAGTACACTAGACATGTTTGCTATTTAACCAAATTCACATGTGACCTAATTTAAATATGACTATTGAATCTGTTCCCCGCTCCGGCTTTGGCTATTTTATTTTCGGAATAAAAATCGCTTTATCACCGAGCATTCGTAAGTTTGTACTAATGCCACTTATCGCGAACGTGTTACTCGTTGGTGGTGCCTTGTTTTATATCTTCTCCAACCTAAACACTTGGATTGAAGGTTGGATTGGTGCATTGCCAAGTTTCTTGTCGTGGTTGTCATACATTTTATGGCCATTACTTGTGTTAACCGTCTTGGCCACATTCTCGTATTTCTTTAGCACGCTCGCTAACTTCATTGCCGCACCGTTCAACGGTTTACTCGCGGAAAAAGTTGAAGAGTTGTTGAGCGGTAAAAAAGTTAATGACGATGGTTTACTTGATGTCCTCAAAGATACCCCACGTATATTAGCGAGAGAATGGCGCAAGCTTGTCTACATTCTGCCAAAAGCGATCGGTTTATTCCTACTTTTGTTAATTCCAGCACTAGGGCAAACCGTTGCTCCGTTTTTATGGTTCATTTTCACAGCATGGATGTTAGCGATTCAATACGCCGACTACCCGTTCGATAACCATAAAATCAAATTTGATGACATGAGAAACAATTTGAAACAAAAACAAGGCAAGAGCTACAGCTTTGGCGCGCTTGTTTCTGTGTTCACCACAATTCCAATTCTAAACCTGATCGTAATGCCCGTTGCCGTTTGCGGCGCGACGGCAATGTGGGTTGCTGAGTTTAAAGACCAAGCTCTGCGTTCTCGTCTATAATTCTCGTCTATTACCCCGCCTATACTTCCTAGTTTCGCCTATCTTTTTGAAGTTCTGATTTCAATAAAGATAGGCGTGAATTCTGCTACATATCTATATGATATAACTTTTTAATCCTTTTACCTTTTTTTCAACTTGTTTAATCTAAATTCAAGCTGAATAAACATCGTAAGACACTAGACGGTAAAGTGATTGATATACTACGTTTAGTTCTGTCATTAAATGAAGGAATATCGCATG
The DNA here is from genome assembly GCF_041471665.1 of Vibrio sp. 10N.261.51.F11. Classification (NCBI taxonomy): domain Bacteria; kingdom Pseudomonadati; phylum Pseudomonadota; class Gammaproteobacteria; order Vibrionales; family Vibrionaceae; genus Vibrio; species Vibrio sp. 10N.261.51.F11. The sequence continues at coordinate 125,681 of NZ_JBFROW010000025.1, forward strand.
AGCAAGATCTACGAAGACAACACCCTAACGATTGGTAACACACCTCTAGTCCGCCTTAACAAAGTAAGCAAAGGTAACGTCCTAGCTAAGATCGAAGCTCGTAACCCAAGCTTCAGTGTTAAATGTCGTATCGGTTCAAACATGATCTGGGAAGCAGAAAAAGCGGGTACGCTTAAGCCAGGTATCGAGCTTGTTGAACCTACCAGTGGTAACACAGGTGTTGCACTTGCATTCGTAGCAGCAGCACGCGGTTACAAACTAACGCTAACTATGCCTGAATCAATGAGCCTAGAACGTCGTAAGCTGCTTAAAGCGCTTGGCGCAAACCTAGTGCTGACTGAAGCACCAAAAGGTATGAACGGTGCGATTGCTAAAGCAGAAGAGATTGTTGCTTCAGACCCAGACAAGTACCTACTACTTCAACAGTTCAACAACCCAGCCAACCCACAAATTCACGAGCAAACGACTGGTCCTGAAATTTGGGAAGCAACAGACGGCGAAATCGACGTGTTTGTAGCGGGTGTTGGTACGGGCGGTACTATCACAGGTACAAGTCGTTACATTAAAGGTGAAAAAGGCAAAGCGATCACTTCAGTAGCGGTTGAACCAGCAGAGTCTCCAGTGATTGCACAGGCACTTGCAGGTGAAGAAATCAAACCAGCTCCACACAAAATTCAAGGTATCGGTGCAGGTTTCATCCCTGGAAACCTAGATTTAGAGATTATTGACCGTGTTGAATCGGTAACTTCTGAAGAAGCGATCGAGATGGCTCAACGCCTAATGAAAGAAGAAGGTATTCTTGCTGGTATCTCATCTGGCGCGGCAGTAGTAGCAGCGAACAGAATCGCCGAACTACCTGAATTTGCAGGAAAAACTATCGTTACTGTACTACCAAGCTCTGGTGAGCGTTACCTAAGCACAGCCCTATTTGCTGGCATCTTTACGGAAAAAGAGAACCAACAATAATATGTGGTCAAATCAATTTTTCGTCCAAAAAAGCCCCGTTTAGGGGCTTTTTTGTTGATCCCTGCCCCACCTTTGGTAATATCAAGTCTGTTTTATTTTTCGCTTCAAAATAAAAGAAGCAATAAACAAATTCTGAAAGTCATGAGTACTCAGCAAAAGACGACCATGGCTGGATAAAAATTTATAACCAGTCTAAGTTCTAACACGAACATGGCGTACTAGCCTCTAGCGCATTTGGGCTAAAGCAGTTAAGCTAATCTGGTTACAAACTTACAAAAAATAAATTAATTGGGGTATATAAAATGTACGAGAAGCAAGTAGAAATCACAGCAGAAAACGGTCTTCACACTCGTCCAGCTGCACAGTTCGTTAAAGAAGCAAAATCTTTCGACGCTGACATCACAGTGACTTCTAACGGCAAAAGCGCTAGCGCGAAAAGCCTGTTCAAACTACAAACTTTAGGCCTAGTAAAAGGTACTAACGTTACTATTTCAGCTGAAGGTCCTCAAGCTCAGCAAGCAGTAGACCACCTAGTTGCTCTTATGGATCAACTACACTAATACGGTCTCCTTCTTTCAAAGCCATTTTGCATAGCAAAGTGGCTTTGTTCGAAATAGATAGGAATAAGCGCGACATTAGTCGACGACTTAAAGTCACACACTCTCCCGTTTACAGTTGAACAACTAAGGTAAGGCTATGATTTCAGGCATCCTAGCATCTCCTGGTATTGCTTTCGGTAAAGCACTACTACTTCAAGAAGATGAAATTGTCCTAAACACTCAATCTATCTCTGACGACCAAGTTGAAGCAGAAGTACAGCGTTTCTTTGACGCTCGTAACAAATCTTCTCAACAGCTTGAAGTTGTTAAGCAAAAAGCACTTGAAACTTTTGGCGAAGAAAAAGAAGCAATCTTTGAAGGCCACATCATGCTGCTTGAAGATGAAGAGCTAGAAGAAGAGATTTTAGCACTCATCAAGAAAGAAAAAATGCACGCAGACAACGCGATCCACACTGTGATCGAAGAGCAAGCTGTTGCACTAGAGTCTCTTGATGATGAGTACCTAAAAGAACGTGCAACTGATATCCGTGATATCGGTACTCGTTTCGTTAAAAATGCTCTAGGCATCAACATTGTATCTCTAGCAGATATCAATGAAGAAGTTATCCTAGTAGCTTACGACCTAACGCCATCTGAAACTGCACAAATCAACCTAGACTACGTTCTTGGTTTCGCTTGTGACATCGGCGGTCGTACATCTCATACTTCAATTATGGCACGTTCTCTTGAGCTTCCAGCTATCGTTGGTACTAACGATATCACTAAGCAAGTTAAGAACGGCGACATGCTTGTGCTAGACGCGATGAACAACAAGATCATCATCAACCCTTCTGAAGCTGAACTAGCAGAAGCTAAGAAAATCAAAGCAGATTTCGAAGCAGAAGCGGCTGAACTAGCAAAACTAAAAGATTTACACGCTGAAACTCTAGACGGTCACCGTGTAGAAGTTTGTGGCAACATCGGTACAGTAAAAGACTGTGACGGTATCCTGCGTAACGGCGGTGAAGGCGTTGGTCTGTACCGTACTGAATTCCTATTTATGGACCGTGACGCGCTTCCTACTGAAGAAGAGCAATACGTTGCTTACAAAGAAGTAGCAGAAGCAATGGAAGGCGAGTCAGTGATTATCCGTACTATGGATATCGGTGGCGACAAAGACCTACCATACATGGACCTTCCACAAGAGATGAACCCGTTCCTAGGCTGGCGTGCAGTACGTATCAGCTTGGATCGTCGTGAAATCCTACGTGACCAACTACGTGGCATCCTACGTGCATCTGCACACGGTAAACTACGTATCATGTTCCCAATGATCATTTCTGTTGAAGAGATCCGTGAACTGAAAAAAGCAATCGAAGAGTACAAAGTTGAACTTCGCGCTGAAGGCCTAGCTTTCGATGAAGAAATCGAAATCGGCGTAATGGTTGAGACTCCAGCAGCTGCTGCAATCGCACACCACCTAGCGAAAGAAGTATCTTTCTTCTCTATCGGTACTAACGACCTAACGCAATACACTCTTGCGGTAGACCGTGGTAACGAAATGATTTCTCACCTATACAACCCACTATCTCCTGCTGTTCTTACAGTAATCAAGCAAGTGATCGACGCATCACACGCTGAAGGTAAGTGGACTGGTATGTGTGGTGAGCTTGCTGGTGATGAGCGTGCAACGCTACTTCTTCTTGGTATGGGTCTAGATGAGTTCTCTATGAGCGGTATCTCTATCCCTAAAGTTAAGAAAGTAATCCGTAACTCTAACTTCGCTGAAGTTAAAGCTATGGCTGACGAAGCACTATCTCTACCAACAGCTGCTGAAATTGAAGCTTGCGTAGAAAAGTTCATCGCTGAGAAAACTCAGTAATCGCCAATCGCTTAATAACGTTAGACGGCTAAAAATAGTCGTCTAATTTGTTAGATTGGTATAGTATATTCTACAGAATAAAACTAAACGTTAGGAGCATGACACAATGGGTCTGTTTGACAAACTGAAAAAGCTTGTATCTGATGACAGCGCTGATGCTGGTGCAATCGAAATCATCGCACCTCTTTCTGGTGAAATCGTAAACATCGAAGATGTGCCAGATGTAGTTTTCGCTGAAAAAATCGTTGGTGACGGCATCGCGATCAAACCAGCTGGCGACAAAATGGTAGCTCCAGTTAACGGTACTATCGGTAAGATCTTCGAAACTAACCACGCATTCTCTATCGAGTCTGACGACGGTGTTGAGCTTTTCGTTCACTTCGGTATCGATACTGTTGAACTTAAAGGCGAAGGCTTCACTCGTGTAGCTGAAGAAGGTCAATCTGTTAAAGCTGGTGACACTATCATCACTTTCGACCTAGCGCTTCTAGAAGAGAAAGCGAAATCTACGCTTACTCCAGTTGTTATCTCTAACATGGACGAAATCAAAGAGCTGAACAAGCTTTCTGGTTCTGTAACTGTTGGCGAAACTCCAGTTCTTAAAGTAACTAAGTAATCTCGATTACTTATCTGCTTTAATTAAAACGCTACCTAAGGGTGGCGTTTTTTGTGCCTGCTATATAGTTCTAATGCCAGATTACCAGCCGCTTTGGCCTTATACCTAACAACTACAAATCCCCTTCTTCTTTGGGCCTCTCACGAACAGAGATCCCTGACATCTCGCTCGGTTCGATTCTGGGATGACGATTAAACACTATGGTTTAAGCCTGAGTGATTGTTACTCAAACCGACCTCTTCTATACAGTTAGCTATAGAGTCACCAATACCCAACTCCCGTCATTCCCTACAGTGAGGCACGAACGTGATAGGGAATCTCGCTTTCCAATCAACTACCAACACCACAACTCCCCTCTCTTCTCCAAATTTCAGGCAATAAAAAACCCAGCCGAAGCTGGGTCTGTTTAGCGCTCATCTCTCACCACGAGCTAATTTGTGGAAGCCTAACGTCAACACTATCGGTCAACGTGGCTTTTCAATCGATTAACCTAGTAGGCTAAGTGCCGAGTTCGGTGCTTGCTTCGCTTGAGCAAGAATCGAGCTTGAAGCTTGAGAAAGGATCTGAGACTTAGTCATCTGAGTCGTTTCTTTCGCGAAGTCGGTATCTTTAATACGGCTCTTAGATGCGTTAACGTTCTCGTTAATGTTGTCTAAGTTGCTGATAGCGTGGTCGAAACGGTTTTGGAAAGCACCTAGCTCAGCACGGTGACTGTCTACATACTTAAGGGCCGCATCGATTACTGCTACAGACTCTTGTGCGCCGCCAACAGATGTTACGTCGATAGTATCAACCGTTACGTCTTTAGCTGCTTGAATACCTAGCTCGCCCGCAAGACCGCCAGAGAAAGACACATCGCCGCTCACTTTGTTGTTGCCTGTGAACATTTGTAGCTTGCCGTCTTCAGTAACAGACGCTTTAACAGAATCTTGTTGACCGTTGATGTAAGTCGCTAGCTCTTCGATGTCATCACCCGCTTTTGCGCTGATGTCGATTTCTTGTGCTTGGCCGAAGTTGTCAGTGAACGACAGTTTTAGGTCGTTAGAGCCCGCTTGAACGTTCCAGTCTTTGTCTTTCGCGTTCTCAGTTTGGTAGCTCTTACCACCCATCTGAGCGTTATCAGAGCGCATGTCTTTCAGTTGAAGCATTACAGCTTCACCGTTATCCGCACCGATTTGGAATGATTTAGTACCGTGAGTACCGTTAAGCAGCTTGTTACCACCAAAAGACGTCGTTTCCGCGATACGGTTCAGTTCGTCGTTCAGTGCTGTTACTTCTTCTTGAATCGCTACACGCTCAGATTTTGAGTTTGAGCCGTTTGAAGATTGTAGAGACAAATCACGCATACGTTGCAGGATGTTAGTCGTCTCGTTCATTGCACCTTCAGCAGTTTGTGCAATTGAGATACCGTCGTTCGCGTTACGTACAGCAACATCAAGGCCACGACTTTGAACGTTCAAACGGTTCGAGATTTGTAGACCCGCAGCGTCATCTTTTGCGCTGTTGATTTTTGAGCCAGAAGCTAGACGCTCCATTGATGTTTGTTGTGCGCTGTTTGCATTGTTTAGGTAACGTTGCGCTGTCATCGCTGAAACGTTTGTATTTACATTCACTGCCATGGTGACTTCTCCAATTGATTTTCCGGTATAGCGGTTTCCGACGTCTCGGAAAACCAAGTAGTTATCTCTAAGTTACTTTTAATAACGGCGTGATTGGCGAAACCTTTAGGAAAAAAACAACAAATTTAAAGAAATAGCGGTAAAACAGAAGAAAGCGTGACTGGTCGTAAAATTATCGAAAAAAGATGAGAAAATCGCTAAAGTTGCCGGGAAGTCAGTCGAGTGAGAAATTGTATTTTTATTCGCCAAAAAGCACCGGCCAAGCTGAAATGCTTTTATAAGATTGTAGGTAATTCATTAACCTAATAACGTTAAAGCTAGATTCGGCGCTTGCTTGGCTTGAGCGAGTATCGTTGTGCTCACTTGCTGCAGTATTTGTTGCTTGAGCATTTGAGTGGTTTCTTTGGCGTAGTCGGTATCTTTGATTCGACTGTTTGATGTCGCCAAATTCTCATGAACGTTTTCAAGATTGTTAATGGCATGATCAAAGCGGTTTTGCATTGCCCCTAATTCAGAGCGATGGCTATCGACATACTTCATCGCCGTATCCAAAATAGAGACGGCGCGCTGAGCACCACCCACATCCGTTACATTGATGTCATTAACTGACTCGTAATAGCCCGCTGACATCGAAAGCTCACTGGCTAATGAACCTGAAAAAGAGATGGTACCCGCGGTATCTTCACCTGACATATAAATCTGAAGTTGTCCGTCATCATTAACAGAAGCCGATAAGAGATCCGTTTGACCATTAATGTAAGTCGCCAACTCTTCGATATCATCGCCCGCTTTCGCATTAATGGTGATCTCTTGAGGCTGACCAAAACGATCCGTAAACGACATCGTCATATCATTCTGGTTTGATTTCACTTCCCATGAATCACTGGCCATGCCATTAGCAACGTAGCTAAAGCCGCCCATGTTGATGTCATCAGTACGCATGCTTTTCAAACCAATCTGCACAGCTTCGCCCGAACTGCCGCCGATTTGAAACGAGGTGTGCCCAAAACTGCCGTTAAGGAGTTTTTTACCACCGAATGAAGTGGTTTCGGCAATTCGATTCAGCTCGTCATTTAACGCGGTGACTTCTTCTTGAATAGCGATTCGTTCCGATGAACTATTCGAGCCGTTACTCGCTTGTAGGGATAAGTCTCGCATGCGCTGCATGATATTAGTGGTTTCATTCATCGCCCCTTCTGCAGTCTGCATAATGGAGATACCGTCGTTAGCATTTCGAACAGCAACATCAATGCCACTCATCTGTGCTTCTAATCGATTTGAGATCTGTAAGCCAGCCGCATCGTCTTTTGCACTATTAATACGGCTCCCTGAAGCTAAGCGCTCCAAAGATTGGTTCAGCATGTTGTTAGCATTAGAGAGGTTTCTCTGGGCCACCAGCGCTGAGACATTTGTATTAACAGTTATAGCCATAGACCTTCGCTTACAAAAAGATGAATAAAACTCACGATTGCTCTTATATCGACCAGTTCATATAAAGCTTTAATAAAAAAGGAGCCCTGAGGCTCCCTTTCTTTGCTGCAGATGAGGTGATTTACTTAATCGTTAATACACTCAACATGTCAGTTGAAGGTGCAAAGTAGTAAGCGCCAGTCACTGCTTTGGTAAAGCGAAGCAGTTGGTCTGTTTTGCCATCTGTTGTGCCGTACATGCTCTCTAACATCGCATCGAAGTTATGACGAACGTTACAGTAAGCAATGAACAATAAGCCGTGGTCGCCCGTAGCAGTACCGTAAGGTAGACTGTGGCGAACAATCTTAAGCCCCTTGCCTTCTTCTTTGATATCCACACGGCCAACGTGAGACGCCGCAGGAACATCATCTAACTCAATTGAATCAGGTTTAGTTCGGCCAATCACTTTCTCTTGTGCCGATACATTCAAACGATTCCAAGCTGGCAGGTTATGCACAAAACGCTGCACCATTACATAACTACCACCAGCGAATTCACCCTCAGGCACAATAGCGACTTCAGCACGTTGTGCGTCTTTCGGGTTTTCAGTGCCATCAACAAAGTCTGTCATGTCACGAGAGTCTAGGAAGCGATAACCATAAGTTTCATCAACCACTTCAACATCAGCTGCTACTTCAGATAGCAATTTACGCAAGATAAAGAAGTGCAGATCATGTCGGTTTGAATGACAGTGAATCAGAACGTCAGACAGTGTGCTCGGTGCTGTGATATCACCTTCACCCAGCACAGGGAAGTCGATCAAATCAGCGGGCGCTGCTTGCTCGAACCTATCCCAAAAAGCTTTTGAGAACGCAACCGATGCCGTTAAGTTCGCATCAGGCTGAGTTTGGTTTAGTTCGTCGATTAGAGTCGGAAGCTTTTGAATTTCTGCTAGTACATTAGCAGTATTAGCGTTCACTTTAAGTTGAACGTAAAGCGCGAAAGGCCCAGCTTCAGGCAAAATAGCACTTTGAACGTTAGGCTGCTCATTTGAAACATTAAGCATAGATTATTCCTTCCAGTTTTAGCTTCTAAGTATAATTGTGAATGGGACAAATGTTTTGATGAGAATCAGTCTTCGAGCTCAACCACTTTAAAGCAATCCCTTGCAGCATGGCTATTGGTTAGATAAAGCGCTAACCACAGCAGCAACAATAGGGTGATGCCATTTGACCAACGGAACCATCCGTTATCCAAATAGATTAAATAAATCGTATGGGAGCCCTGTGCCAAGATAGCCATCATGGTAACCCAACGTCCCCATGACACGACTTTGTTAAGGCGCTTTCTATCTGGCGATCTTAGCCCAAATAACCACATCAGCAGCAAACTAGGCACACTCAACGCGATCCCGACATAAAACATCTGATGGTCTGGGTAGATTATCTCAAGAATATCGGTTCCCGATTCTCGGCTTGCGCCTGCAACAATGAAAACGACCAAGGCTTTCGCAAGAAACAACCAACCTAGCCAGAGCAAGATTGGAGCTTTCAAAAAGCCGTGCTTGTCGTATTGTTCTATGGAGTACCGCACAAATCTCACTTTCACTTATTTTCAAACCAACACTTTAACGCAAATCATTCATACTTAACTAGCTTTGCGTTATCTTAGTAGCCAATCCGTTTTAATTGTCGAACTCAGTATGAAAAACAAAACTAATACGTCCTCTGTTGAATCTCAACAGGAAGCACTGAAGATAGCCAAAGCGACTCAAAAGCCAGCTCAAACCAAAGAACAAACTAAACTGATTGCTCAGGGTATCGAGAAAGGCATCGCACTGTACAAGAAACAGCAAAAAGAACGCAGCCGCCAAGCCGATAAAGCGAAGAAGCGCGTACAGAAAGAAAAACAGACTCAACAAGCTAATCAACACCAAGAAGACACGATCGAAACAAGTGTTGAAACACCATCAAATCACGCCACTAAACTGCCGTGGTTACTACTGTTCGCAAGCTGGGTAGGCTTCGCGATTTATTTGATGCAATAGCAGGGTAAACGTATGAAAAAGGAATTAGTCGCTTTGGCTATGAGTGGCATGTTACTCGGGTGTACCAAACCCACATCAACGCCTCATAGTAAAGCGGACAAGGTACAAATGGATTACCACGGCCTGATTAACATCGAGCAGTGTGAGTATAAAGGGGAAATCACTGGCAGCGAAGGTCATTGGTACAGCTACTTGTTCTTTCCCAATGACACCCTGATTCAAGGTGCGATGAATGAGCTTAAATCGAATGCCATTGAGCTAGGCGCAGACACCGTCATCTTTACCCTACCCCAAGATTTCAGCACTTCCGTGACTATGCTTGGTACCGCCTACCTGTGCGAGTAAGCAACTAAAGCGGCATATCGATATGCTTTGATTTTATGACACCCAAAAGAAAGCCAGCTTTCGCTGGCTTATGCACTAAATCCAAGGCTTGTTGCTATATCGCCTTTACGCTGGATAACCCATTGACTGTCAAATGGCCCCCAGTCGGATAACTGGTAATAGCCATCATTATGACGTCGCCCATCTTGAACAAACATAAGTTCGATACCGATCCCCGGTAACGCCTTGAGTACATCTTGAATAGTACGACGAGGCCACCCCGTTTTTTCGATGAGTTTAGGCACATTTGGCCTATCAAGGCTTTCCACTAACAATGCTAAATATAGCCGCCTTGCAAAAACAGGACTCAACTCCATTGACACCTCCTATATATGTGCAGCTCAATTATTTCTTTTTTCGCTGACAACATGTTGAGGCTGATCAATAAGTCTCCAATAGTGACATTTTCTTACGCTTTTTTTTCACTCTATGAAATATTCATCACTCTATTTTGTCTGAGTTGCTGCTTCCTGATAGGATTCAACTCATAACAATGAAATAAAATCACTCAAAGGAAGAATAATGACTATCACCATGTTTGGTATCCCAAATTGCGACACCATTAAAAAAGCAAAGAAATGGCTCGAAGCTGAAGGTATCGAGTTCGAATTTCACGATTATCGCAAACAAGGCATCACAGAAGAGCTAGTAACAAGCTTCTGCTCTGAGCTAGGTTGGGAGCTTGTGCTAAACAAACGTGGTACGACTTATCGCCAACTTTCTCAAGAACAGAAAGACACCCTAACAGAAGAAAAAGCGGTGACTTTGCTTGTTGAACAACCTGCCATGATCAAGCGCCCAATCTTAAAAGTTGAGGGGAAGCTTCACATCGGATTTAAAGCCGACCAATACGCGGCTATTTTTGCTTAGATCGTTGTATTTACATAGACAGACAACAGGACGTTGATCAGTGAATCAGCGCCTAAAAATTAATGACTAGACGTTTTATTTAAACAAGGAATTCAAGGATGACAGATAGCCCAACTTTGGCTCTGGCAAAAGACCTAATCAGCCGTCAATCGGTAACACCAGAAGATGCAGGCTGCCAAGACCTGATGATTGAACGCTTAAAAGCACTCGGTTTTGAAATCGAAGTGATGGTATTTGAAGATACGACCAACTTCTGGGCTCGTCGTGGTACTGAAGCGCCTCTGTTTGCTTTTGCTGGTCACACTGATGTGGTACCTGCAGGCCCAATCGAACAGTGGAACACTAAGCCATTCGAACCGACTATCGTAGACGGTTTCCTACATGGCCGTGGCGCTGCTGATATGAAAGGCTCTCTGGCTTCAATGATTGTTGCCGTCGAGCAGTTCATTGCCAAACACCCAGACCACACAGGCTCAATTGGTTTCCTGATCACTTCAGATGAGGAAGGTCCTTTCATCAACGGTACTGTACGTGTTGTTGAAGCATTAATGGCGCGCGGTGAAAACATCGATATGTGTATCGTTGGTGAACCATCGAGCACTGAGTTCGTGGGTGATGTCGTGAAGAACGGCCGTCGTGGCTCTATCACTGGCGACCTAACGATTAAAGGCACACAAGGTCATGTTGCCTACCCTCACCTAGCAAACAACCCAGTACACAGCTCTCTGCTTGCTATTAATGAGCTAGCAACAACTGAGTGGGATAAAGGTAATGATTACTTCCCGCCAACCAGTTTCCAAATTCCAAATGTGAGTGCGGGTACTGGTGCTTCAAACGTGATCCCTGGTGAGTTTAATGTTCAGTTTAACCTACGCTTTAGTACAGAGTTAAGCAACGACATCATCGTTGAGCGCATCACAACGACACTCGACAAGTATGATTTCGAATACGACCTAAGATGGACATTCAATGGCGACCCGTTCTTAACAGACGCAGGTTCACTGCTTGATGCTATTGTTGATGCAGTGGGTCACGTCAATGATGTGAAACCAGCACTGCTAACGACTGGCGGTACATCTGATGGTCGCTTTATTGCACGTATGGGCGGACAAGTGGTTGAACTAGGTCCTGTTAACGCAACGATTCACAAGGTTAACGAATGCGTGAAAGTGGCGGATCTAGAGAAACTAACTGACATGTACGAAAGAACATTAGTGAACCTATTCGCTAAATAGTCTTTCATCAGCGATTCATAGCATCCAATTATTGAGAGACTCGTTATGACACCAGAGCAGCTTACCGGACAATCAGATTCTCATCTAGAGCCTAGCCTGATCGGCACCAAGACCTTCTTGGTCCACAGTGAGGTTAAGAATGACCTGAATAATTTGATTGAAGCTGCTCAGCTCGCTGGTTTTAAAATGGAGATTGCCAGTGGCTTTCGCGACTATGAAAGGCAATCTCTGATTTGGAACCGTAAGTTTTCTGGCGAAGCTCCGATATTAGATTCAGAAAGCCAACCTCTTGATGCTTCAAAACTGACCGAACAACAAAAGCTATCGGCTATCCTGAGATGGTCTGCGCTTCCCGGCGCGAGTCGTCATCATTGGGGTTGTGACTTCGATGTCTTTGCTCGTAACCACTTACCTGAAGGCATACATCTGCAATTAGAACCATGGGAATACCTTACTGGCCACCAGCAATCGTTTTACCAATGGCTATCAGTTCATGCTGCACAATTTGGTTTCTTCTTTCCTTACAGCCAAGATTTGGGTGGTGTGGCGATCGAACCATGGCATATCAGCCATCGCAAAGTATCGGAGTCGTGTTTATCACAGTTATCTCCGACTTTACTTGGCAAGCAACTCCAATCTAAGCCAGTATTAGGGTATGAGATTATTATGGAGCAGCTAGACGAGATCTATGCACGCTTCGTAGCGAATATCAGTCATTAGGAGCGCTTATGTTGGAGTGGCTTACAAACCCTTGGGTTATCATCATCATCGTAGTTAGCGTTGTTGTGGGTAACATCGCAGCGCTCAAACAGACAGCCAATATGGATCTGACGGGGCGTGGTAAAACTGAGCGAGATTTAGATAAGCTCAATCGCTTGGATAAACTTAACCAAGAGAAAGCTGAAAAAGAAGAATCCAAAGACAATAAAGACGCATAGCCTTTTGCTTTGGCTAATCAGCTTGATTGACCAATGTAGCCTGATGACAACGAATACAATAAAAAAGAGGACACAGTGTGTCCTCTTTTTTATTTGCTTTTGCTAATCACAAGGCTGATTTAACTCAGCTTGTGACGGCTTGAATGACTACTCAGCTTTCGCTTCTTTGTCATCTTTGGTTTGGTCAGCAATATGCGCTAATACCGGAACCATAGACTTAAGCAGCTCTTCTTCTACTGGCTTACCTGATGCATCCGTTACGTTGATTGACGTACGGTTGCCAAGGTCACCAAATAGGAAGTTGTAAGTGCCTGGCGCTAAGTCGATAGGCTGTAGGCCAATTTCTTCCCAGAACTCATCATCTGGTGCTGCGTACTTCGCCTTCACCGTACCCTGAGATTGATTGCGTTCTTCAAGCTCAAAGCCCATTTCAGGCAACAAGTTAGGCAGACGCTGCCAGAATACATTGTATGGCGTACGAGCAATAATCACAGGGAAACCACTACGGTCAGCACCCATTGAAATTGGAATACGCTTCACCAACTCTTGCGCTTTCAGCGCCGCTTCAGCACGAAGGTTTTCATCGTACTTAGCCATAACTAGGTTGGTCAGGAACGCGTTGTAACGCTCTTTATTGGTTGCCGTTACTGTTTTCTCTTCAGTACCTTCACGCCAATCAATCAGATTAATCTTGAAGCCATGACGGTTGTTTGCTTGGAAGCGAGAGATAGAGTAACGACTACCAATCTCTACGTCTTCATCTTCAGAAACCCAAGTTACCCAATCGGTCTCAATCTCATTCTCTGATTGCTCACGAATACCAATACCACGTTGAGCCAGCATATCTACAGCCGTTTGCCACACGCGGTCTGCCTCTTCTGCGCGAAGAAGCCATAGTGTCACTTCACCGTTTTGACGCTCAGCACGAGCACCCGGGATCAGTTCAAGAACCTGTTGCGGTGGACGAATATCCACTTCACGACCAGTACCACCACTGAATTCACCGCTTGGGATGTCAAAATTTGGGTAGAACTGAGGCTGAGCATCTGCAGGCAATTGCCATTGTGAAAACTCAGGTGTTTCTAAGTATTCGAAATCATCTTTGGCTTGGCGACGTTGAGTCGGGTTGCCAGAACATGCTGTAAGAACGAAAACAGCCAGTGACCCAATCACTAGCTGGTGAGAATACTTCATTTATACTCCTAAATGCCGAAGGTTCGCTTCGGCATCACTTCATACGTTTTAGTAAATGCACGCTTCAGTCATTGCTTGAGCAACAACAGGTTGAGCTGGCTCTGACAGTTCAGTCAGCGGTAGACGTAAGCCACCTTCAGCAATCAGACCCATTTTATGAACCGCCCATTTTACGGGAATAGGGTTAGACTCAACGAACAAATTCTTATGTAGAGGCATCAAACGCTCATTGATCGCTTCCGCTTCTTCAAACTTACCTTCTTTTGCTAGCTTGAACATGGTTGCCATATCAGCGGCTGCAACATTGTTCGTTACAGAGATCACGCCATCGCCACCACGCTTAACAAATTCTAGGCCTGTTAAGTCATCACCACTTAGTAAGATAAAGTCTTCGCCACAAAGTTCACGGTGAATTGCAATTCTGTCGAGATCACCCGTCGCATCTTTCAGTGCAACGATGTTTTCGATCTCAGCAAGACGAGCAACCGTTTCTGGCAACAAGTCTACCGCAGTACGACCTGGAACATTGTATAGAATTTGTGGAACGTCACTGACTTCAGCAATCGCTTTGTAGTGTTGGTACAAACCTTCTTGAGTCGGTTTGTTGTAGTAAGGCGTTACGCTCAGGCAACCAGCAATACCAGAACCATTCAACAAACGGCTGAATAGAACAGATTCATGAGTTGCATTTGCACCTGTACCAGCGATAACGGGAATACGACCATCAGCAAATTCAACGATCTTGTTGACGACTTTGACATGCTCTTCAATAGTGAGTGTTGAAGACTCACCTGTTGTGCCAACCGCAACCAGACCATCACTACCTGCAGCAATATGGTGCTCAACTAACTTTTTAAGGCTGTCGAAATCCACTTCACCATCTGTATTAAATGGCGTAACTAGCGCAACGATACTTCCTGAAAACATGTCTATCTCCCTTAATTTATTCTTTTTGCATGTTACTGTAAGCCAATCAATAAACACAAGACATTAAAGTGGCTTACCGGCAACATCTGCATTAAATATTGTCGTATGTTTGAGGTAAAACGACTTCTAACGGCGTTCTACCTAGAATTTGGGTAACCTGCACTCAATCTAGCGGATAGCACATCACTGGATGTCAGTAACAAGTAAGCTGTGCTCTCATCGCTCTATCTCATTTTTTAACGCGCTCGATATTCTTATCATTGGTTGCATGTTCGAAGCAAGGTCGCACATAAAAAGCCCCGCACGCACGCTTATTCCACGAGCTAACTGTGCTAACATGCATGAATCAATGGAATATAAAGAGACGTGATTTTATGACTCAACATCTAGTAATCACAGCTGTGGGCACTGATCGCCCAGGTGTATGCAACCAAGTGGTTCATTTAGTCACCCAATCAGGCTGTAACATTATTGATAGCCGTATCGCCCTGTTTGGCGAAGAATTTACGCTTATCATGCTGCTGTCTGGAAAGGCAAACAACATTACCCGCGTTGAAACCACCTTGCCCTTGCTTGGACAAGAGCACGACTTGATTACGATTATGAAGCGAACCTCAACTCATGATGTTATTGAGAACTCTTACACAGTAGAGGTGTTCGTTGAGTCAGACGATAAAATCGGACTTACTGAGCAGTTTACCCAGTTCTTCGCAGACCGAAACATCGGCCTCGATTCGTTAAGTGCACGAACCATCAATAAATCTAAGGTTCAACTCGACAACGACCAATTCCATATCTCTATTACCGCTTCTGTGCAATCAGAATGTAACTTGATGCAGCTACAAGAAGAATTCGATTCGCTGTGTCAGAGCCTATCAGTCCAAGGCTCGCTCAACTTTATCAAAAACAGTCTTTAAAAAGGAAATGTCATGAATACGCTAACGGCTGGTGTTCCAGCACCTGCTTTTTCTCTTCCAGATCAAGATGGCAATATCGTATCTCTTGGTGACTTCAAAGGTAAAAAAGTACTTTTCTATTTTTACCCTAAAGCAATGACTCCAGGTTGTATTGTGCAAGCGGAAGGCCTGCGTGATATCAAAACACAGCTTGATGACCTAAACGTGGTTGTTCTAGGTGTGAGTGTTGACCCAGTAAAACGTCTACCAAACTTCGTTGAGAAGAAATCTCTAAACTTCACCCTGCTATCTGATGAAGACCACAGCGTTGCTGAACAGTTTGGCGTTTGGGGCGAGAAAAAATTCATGGGTAAAATCTACGACGGTCTGCACCGTATTAGCTTCCTAATTGATGAAGAAGGTCAGATTGAACATGTCTTCAACAAGTTCAAGACTAAGACTCACCACGAAGTGGTTCTAGATTACTTCAATCAAGAAGCTTAAGGGCGATTTGAGTGAGTTAATGACTTAGATTCATCACTTTCTAAGGCAATAGCAACACTCATTAAGCTAAGAGCAAAAAGGCCGAACATCATGGATGTTCGGCCTTTTTCTATAACAAGATCAATTACTTTTGATGTTCGGGGTCATCGTCTAATGCGTGACTCGGTAAGGCATTCCAAACCGCCTTAACTAACGTTGCCAACGGGATAGCAAAGAACACGCCCCAGAATCCCCACAGTCCACCAAACACTAACACGGCAACAATAATGGCCACTGGGTGCAGGTTCACCGCTTCAGAGAAAAGAACAGGAACGAGCACGTTACCATCTAGCGCTTGGATAATACCGTAAGCGAGAAGCAACCAGTAAAACTGAGGTTCTAATCCCCACTGGAACAAACCGACAATCGCGACAGGAACGGTCACAGCCGCCGCACCGATATAAGGAATCAGTACCGAGAAGCCAACCGCGACAGCCAGCAGAGCTGAATAACGCAGATCCAGAATCGCAAAGGTCACGTAGCTGACACCACCGACGATCAAGATCTCAAGGACCTTGCCGCGAATATAGTTCGAGATTTGTTGGTTCATCTCAACCCAAACCTTGGTCGCTAGACGACGGTTTTTAGGCAACACGCCACTCGCCATGCTGATCATCTCTTCTTTATCTTTTAATAAGAAGAAGATCAGCAGCGGCACAAGAATCAAGTA
Organism: Vibrio sp. 10N.261.51.F11; assembly: GCF_041471665.1. NCBI lineage: Bacteria > Pseudomonadati > Pseudomonadota > Gammaproteobacteria > Vibrionales > Vibrionaceae > Vibrio > Vibrio sp. 10N.261.51.F11. Next base: position 142,417 of record NZ_JBFROW010000025.1, read on the forward strand.
AACCGCAAGCGTAGCCAAGCTCACAAGAGAAGCCAAAGAACCTTTAACAACACTTTCACCAAAGCCTAATGCTTTGTTTTTCGCGTTAGACACAATCGATTCAACGATCTGCAAGTTTGCTAACTCAGGATAGCGCTCAGGAATCGTCGCGATGAACTTCTGTAAGCCGCCATACATACTTGGAATATCATTGATGAGGTTACCCACTTGCTCCCAAATGGTAGGCACTAAACCAAACAGCGCCAGCAACATCAGGCTAAAGAACATCATGATCACCAACATCACCGAAGGCGTTCTTGGAACACCGAGTCTTTGAAGTTGGGTAACAGGCCACTCAAGCAAATAAGCCAACACAATTGCAACCAAGAGTGGCGCAATTAGGTGACCAAAGAAGTAGATCGTAATAAAGCCGAAGAGAATGATGGCAACCAAACTGACAGCATGGGGATCAGAGAAACGTCGTTTATACCAACGATTGACCATTTCAAGCATCTGACTGCAATTCCTTTTTAGTGACGAGGAGATGATGGTAATTAGAGCAAACCTCAGTGATGACGTCATAGGCTTGCTTAGACAAATAAGTAACAATATCTTTCATCGAACTGTTATCAGACACATAAATTGACAATGACTGCCCTACTTCTAACTTTACACTGTGACGCTTGGCTAATAATAGCGCCATTGGACAGCGCTCTTGGCGTAAATCTAGAATATTAGGTGTCATTCTTGAGCTCGATGCTTATTATAAGGGTCGTATTGTAATCTGTTTTTGAAAACGCGCCATCATTCATTCATCCTCCTTCATGATAGCGCACGCACTTGGCAAAGGTTAAATCAGATAAAGAACCAATTTCCATTGCACTTGTCTTACTGTCAGAAGAAACGGAGTATTACTGACTAATATGTTTAAACGCGCTCGCTCAATTGCTTGCTTATGCATCGCAGCTACATTAAGCACCCCAACTATGGCGAATACCAATAGTTTGGAGCTACCAGATATCGGTACCGCTGCTGGCGGCACACTCACTATCGACCAAGAGCTTATCTATGGTGATGCCTACATGCGCATCATCAGAAGTAGCCAGCCTATCGTAAACGACCCAGTTCTAAATCTATATATTGATACTCTTGGCCATCGTCTGGTCGCGAACGCAAATGATGTAAAGACACCTTTCCAGTTCTTTATGATCCGTGACCGCAACATCAACGCCTTTGCTTTCTTTGGTGGTTATGTTGCTTTGCACTCAGGTCTATTCCTGCATGCACAATCTGAAAGTGAATTAGCTTCTGTATTAGCGCACGAAATCGCGCACGTAACCCAACGTCACTTAGCGCGTAGTATGGAAGACCAAGCGCGCCGCTCTCCAGCAACCATTGCAGCGCTAGCAGCCTCTGTATTACTGGCAATTGCAGCTCCTGAAGCCGGCATTGCAGCCCTAACGGCAACGACTGCGGGTAATATGCAAAGCCAAATCAACTACACCCGTAGTAATGAAAAAGAAGCCGACCGCTTTGGTATCAGCACGCTAGCAAAAGCTGGGTTTGATGTGAATGCGATGCCACGTTTCTTTGGCCGTTTAGCTGATGAATATCGCTATGCGAGCACACCACCGCCAATGCTACTGACTCACCCATTACCAGAAGACCGAATTACCGATTCACGTGCTCGTGCTCGTAGTTACCCGCCACTGAAACTGGCTCCCTCTCTGGACTACCACCTAGCAAGAGCCCGCATTGTTGCGCGCTATGCTGGCATTAATAATGATGCTGCTCTTGATTGGTTTGAGCGTCAGCTAAAGAAAGCCCCTAAAGCTTTGGTTCCGTCATTAGAATATGGCCAAGCACTGGTTTACCTAGACTCTAAAAAATTAGACAAAGCAGAGCCCATCCTGAACAAGCTGATTAACAGCGATCCAACCAACCTGTTTTATCTAGATGCTATTTCGGATCTGCACATCGAGAAGAAGCAGCCTGAGATTGCGATTAAAGAACTTAAATCGGCACTGGTTCGTCAACCAAACAACCCGGTTCTGACCATTAACTACGCCAACGCACTGATTGAAAATGAAGATCTTCAAGAAGCGGTTCGCGTATTGCAGCGTTACACGCACGATAACCCGAATGACACCAATGGCTGGCACTTACTTTCAAAAGTAAATACGAGCCTTGGTAATAGCGACGAAGAACTGGCTGCTCGTGCAGAAATTTTGGCACTGCAAGCCAACTGGAACAAAGCGATTCAGTACTACACGCAAGCAAGCCAAATCGCAGAATTAGGAAGCCTAAAACAAGCACGCTACGACGCTCGAATTGATCAGCTAATGATTCAACGAGAGCGCTTCTTGTCGCTACAATAGAGTGTTTACTGGTAACGCTCGTTGCCAGTATAAAAAGAAAGCTCAACGTTACACAAAAAAAAGAAGTCACCTATGGTGGCTTCAGCTAAACAATTAAATCAAAAATAATAATGAGGAAGAACCATGTCTGTCGTGATTTATCATAACCCACGCTGCTCAAAGAGCCGTCAAACTCTAGAAGTGCTTCAGGAAAACGGCGTACAGCCAGAGGTAATCAAATACCTAGAGACTCCGTTAACAGTTGAACAGCTGAAAGTACTGTTCACTCAGCTTGGTTTTGACAGTGTTCGCGACATGATGCGCACCAAAGAAGCGGACTACAAAGAAGCAAACCTTGGTGATGCTTCAGTCACTGATGAAGATCTTTTCGCCGCGATGGCAACCAATCCAAAACTGTTTGAGCGCCCAGTCGTTGTCGCGAACAACAAAGCAAAAATTGGTCGTCCACCAGAGCAAGTGCTAGAGATTCTGTAATCCAATATGAGCATTAACATTCTTGTTCTTTACTACAGCCGCCACGGCAACACACAAGCTCTAGCAAGGCAGATTGCACGAGGGGTTGAGTCTATCCCAAACTGTGAAGCCATGTTAAGAACGGTGAACGACGTGTACACGGTAGAAGAGCAGCCTGATTCACGCTATCAACCAACCGATCCTATTGCCTCGTTACAAGAGCTTCGATCTTGTGATGGTTTGGCGCTAGGCAGTCCGGTTTGGTTTGGTAACATGGCCGGGCCAATGAAGCACTTTTGGGATAGCACGACATCAATGTGGATCAATGGTGATCTCATCGATAAGCCAGGTTGTGTATTTACCTCTTCTTCATCATTGCATGGTGGTCAAGAGACAACACAACAAAGCATGATGTTGCCCCTGCTTCATCACGGCATGTTAGTCGTGGGCATCCCCTACTCAGAACCGGCGCTGCACACAACTCAAACTGGTGGTACGCCTTATGGTGCAAGCAGTACTGGAGAGAGCGCTTCACTTAGCAAAGAAGAGATTGAGTTGGCGCAAAACCTAGGTAAACGCCTAGCGCGCATCGCAATAAATCAGAAGGGAATTTCTCAATGATGTATATGCCAGAGAAGGCTATGTCTCCCAAAACCAAGCTATTTCGCTACCTTGCTTTAGCGGGCAACTTGTCACTGTTATTCTGGGTGGTGGCTTGGCAGATGACGCTTTCACCGCACCCTCATCTCAGTAATATCACACTGGCGATTGCTTGGGCTATCCCGCTGTTATTGCCATTACCGGGCATTTTAGCAGGAAAACCTTATACGCACGCATGGGCAAATTTCGTCTTGATGCTCTATTTCCTACACGCATTAACTATCTTGTATGTAGACGATGGTGAACGTTTATTAGCGGCTGTAGAACTGCTTCTGACGACTCTAGGTTTCGCGGGCAATATCTTATTTACTCGCTTTAGAGCCAAAGAGTTAGGCATCAAGTTGAAGCGCCTTTCCGAAGTAGAAAAGAGAGAGAAAGCTAAGTTCGAGCAATAATATTGAGCCCATGCTTTTAAACTGACCGCTTACAAACAAAAAGCCCTGCGAGATTGCTCTTGCAGGGCTTTTTTCAAGTTTTCATTTCAATCAGTCATGTCAGCTGACAATTATGAGCGAACCCACTCGTATACCAAGCTTGGCTTAGCATGTACTGGCGCAGTGATGGTTAGATCTTCTGTACTAGAATCCTCTAACGTTGCGTCAGGCGTATTCGTTAGCTCAGCATCCTCAGATATCTCGTTGCCCTTAATCACTTGTACGCCTGAGTCAGTTTCGTCACCAACGACTTCAGCAGCGTCTGTTGAATCATCACCTACAGACATTGTGTTGTCTTGAGTTTCAAATTCAGGGCTCACTTCAGGCTCAATGTAAGATTCTTCAACCTTCGCGACTTGTCGAATACTTGCTACTTCTTGCTCAAACTCTTGTTGAGTCGACAATAAGTGAATTCGGAAAGTGACTTCGTTGTTCTGAATCTTCAGAATATCTAGGCTTGCCACCGAGTTTAGACGCTTAAGTGCGTTCTCTAACTGGAAGAAGTCTTGAGCATTATTCAGGCTAATAAACTGCGTTGAAATCGATTCTGATGACTCACTCGCTACCGTCACAGCACTTTTTCCTGCGTAGTAGTTACTGATTTGGTCAACTAACTTCTTAGAAGTCGTGTCGCTGTTACCCGATAGTGAACCACTTACAGGCGATGTTGGTGCACTCGTCAATTGACTTGGCTTTTGATCGTATAGAGCCCAACGTAGGCCTGAAGATTGAGCCTTTATCACCAACACAGCATCAACAGGATAACGCTGACTCGCTTTACTGATTGGCGTAACAAAGCTACCCCACAAATCAGAAGTCGCAATACCCGTAATATCGTCAAAGTCACCCACAGGCAGCGTTAGAGGCAAGCCACGCTCTTTTGCGTTAGCTTGTAAGCTAGCTGCTAACTGTGAGTTAGAGTGTTCCCACACGATATTCTTGTCGTAGTTGTCCTCTTCCACCAGCCAAACAAGGATGTTTGAACGCGTGTCAGGCCAGTACGGTAACTGTGCTTGAGTCAATAGCGAACGGATTTGAGCACCGTTAAAACGCATACGCAATGTTGAGTGGTCATTGCTTTCACCAAAACTCATTTGAGACATGTACTGCGAACTCTTGCGCATCGCCTTTTGAATCGTCTCATTCGAAGCGACATCAGTTTGGCCGGTCGCACGTATCAATACCTGCTCCATACCTGTATTTCTTGCCACTTGTTCTGGCTGTTTGTCTTCAGCGTTAATCGCAACTTCAGCACTAAAAATATCTACTTGAGTTAAGGCATAACTCGGAGAGGCTAATAGTCCCATCAACAACAATGCTATGTAGCGCATACTGATCCTAATATTCAAATCTTGTGCCTAGATGATAAGCAACTATGGATTGAGGGGCAAGGTCGATAGCGCCCACTGTGTTTAATAACCACAAAATATCACCTGGCCATGATAAATCGCTCACTTATAAACTGAATTTCTAGGGCTTAGATGGATATAAAACATCACTAAGATAAATAAATTTGATCTATTTGGTGTAGCAATCGATTGCCAAGTGATAGAATCCCGCGAATTTTATTTTTCGCTTTTCATATAACGACCATTTTTAAGGACATAACATGAAAAATGCTCTGCAAGGTGCGCAAATGCTGTTTGTAGCATTTGGTGCGCTTGTATTAGTGCCGCTACTGACTGGACTCGATCCCAACGTTGCACTGTTTGGCGCAGGTATCGGTACCCTTTTATTCCAACTTATTACACGCCGTTCAGTGCCAATCTTCTTAGCGTCTTCTTTCGCATTCATCGCGCCTATCATGTTTGGTATTCAAACTTGGGGTGTAGGTGCAACCATGGGAGGCCTTATGGCGGCGGGTGTTGTGTATGTACTAATGGGCGCGTTAATTAAAGTTCGTGGCGTTGGCTTCATCCATAAACTGCTTCCACCTGTCGTGGTTGGCCCTGTGATCATGGTTATCGGTTTAGGCCTTGCGCCTGTTGCGGTTAACATGGCGCTAGGTAAGACAGGCGATGGTGCGGTTCAGCTTGTTGATGCAGACGCTGCCCTGTGGATCTCTTCAATTTCACTGTTAGTGACGATTGTCATCAGTGTGTTTTCAAAAGGCTTCCTTAAGCTACTGCCAATCTTCGGTGGTATTGTTGCGGGTTACATCACCAGCTTGGTATACGGCGCGGTAGACTTCACTCCAGTAGCGCAAGCATCTTGGTTAGCACTGCCAAACTTCACAACGCCAGAGTTCAACATCAACGCTATCTTTTTTATGGTATTTGTCGCGATTGCACCTGCCGTTGAACACGTAGGTGATATGCTTGCGATATCTAACGTGACCGGTAAAGACTACCTTAAAAAACCAGGTTTACACCGCACTATTACTGGCGACGGTGTGGCAACAATTGCCGCTTCAATGCTGGGCGCGCCGCCAAACACTACGTACAGTGAAGTAACAGGCGCAGTAATGCTTACCAAAGCATTTAACCCTGTGATCATGACTTGGGCTGCAGTCACAGCCATCGTTCTTGCATTGGTTGGCAAGCTAGGCGCACTACTTCAAACGATTCCGGTTCCTGTAATGGGCGGAATCATGATTCTACTGTTTGGCTCTATCGCAACAGTGGGTCTTAACACGCTAATCAAAAACAATGTTGACCTACACAAATCACGTAACCTTGTGATTGTGGGCATTACTTTAGTCTTTGGTATTGGCGGCATGGCCTTTGGTATCGGTGACTTTAGCCTACAGGGCGTAAGCTTGTGCGGTATCGTTGCGATTCTACTTAACCTAGTACTTCCAGAAGAGCTAGGTGACAACACTGTGGTAGATAAAGCTCAAATCGATTAATGAGTCGGTAAGGCTAGATTCCAAAGAATCACAACCTAACAAGATCAAAAAAGGGAGAGCATCGAATGCTCTCCCTTTTTATTAATACGGTTAATTCAGCGAGTTAAGGAACTGTTTAGAGTCACTTAAGCTGAAACCGAATTACTTAGTACCGAAGATCTTATCGCCAGCATCGCCAAGACCAGGAACAATGTAGCCCTTGTCGTTTAGCTTCTCATCGATTGCAGCCGTGTAAAGCTCAACATCTGGGTGCGCTTTTTCTAGAGCAGCGATACCTTCAGGAGCAGCAACAAGCACAAGAATCTTAAAGTGCTTACAACCTTTCTCTTTCATCAGGTCGATAGTCGCGATCATAGAACCACCTGTCGCAAGCATTGGGTCTACCACTAGAGCAATACGCTCATCGATGTTAGATGCAAGCTTGTTGAAGTATGGTACTGGCTCAAGTGTTTCTTCGTCACGGTAGATACCAACAACGCTGATACGTGCACTTGGGATGTGCTCAAGAACGCCGTCCATCATGCCTAGACCAGCACGTAGGATTGGCACTACCGTTACTTTTTTACCTTTAATTTGGTCAACTTCTACTGGACCGTTCCAACCGTTAATCGTCACACGCTCAGTTTCAAAGTCTGATGTCGCTTCGTATGTTAGAAGGCTACCCACTTCTGTCGCTAGCTCACGAAAACGCTTAGTGCTAATCTCACCTTCACGCATCAGGCCAATTTTATGTTTTACTAGCGGGTGTTTCACTTCAACAACTTTCATTTCCAACTCCGGCAATATTTAAACAAACCTGTAGATTATACACGAACTTTGTGGTTATTTCAGAATCTTTATTCTAATAAAAAAAACCGCGCAAACGTTTGCTCTTGGTAATCAAGCCCTGTTAGAATAGCGCCGTTTTCACATCCAACTTAAGTTCGAGGACTATCCCGTGAGTGGTAATACTTCTTCTCTAAGCTACAAAGACGCTGGTGTTGATATCGACGCAGGTAATGCACTAGTAGACCGTATTAAAGGTGCTGTTAAACGCACTCGTCGCCCTGAAGTAATGGGCGGTATTGGTGGCTTTGGCGCCCTATGTGAACTTCCAACGAAATACAAAGAGCCAGTACTTGTTTCAGGTACTGATGGTGTTGGTACTAAACTTCGCCTTGCTTTGGATCTGAAAAAACACGACACCATTGGTATCGACCTAGTGGCAATGTGTGTGAACGACCTAATCGTTCAAGGTGGTGAGCCTTTATTCTTCCTAGACTACTACGCAACAGGTAAGCTAGATGTAGACACAGCAGCAGACGTTGTTTCTGGCATCGCTGAAGGTTGTGTTCAAGCTGGTTGTGCACTTATCGGTGGTGAAACCGCTGAAATGCCGGGCATGTACGAAGGCGACGACTACGATGTTGCTGGCTTCTGTGTTGGCGTTGTAGAAAAAGCTGACATCATCGACGGCACTAAAGTAGCAGCAGGCGACGCACTTATCGCTGTTGGCTCAAGTGGTCCACACTCAAACGGTTACTCTTTAATTCGTAAAGTCCTAGAAGTTTCTGGTGCTGATAAGAGTGAAGAACTAGAAGGTCGCACTATCGGTGAGCACCTACTAGAACCAACTAAGATTTACATCAAATCGGCACTTAAGATGATTGCAGAGCATGACATTCATGCTATCTCACACATCACAGGTGGTGGTTTCTGGGAAAACATCCCACGCGTACTTCCTGAAGGTACTAAAGCAGTCATTGATGGCAAGAGCTGGGAATGGCCTGCTATCTTCAACTGGCTACAAGAGAAAGGTAACGTGGAGACATTCGAAATGTACCGCACTTTCAACTGTGGTGTAGGCCTAGTTGTTGCTCTACCTAAAGATCAAGCAAACGCTGCTGTTGAACTACTGAAAGCTGAAGGCGAAAACGCTTGGGTTATCGGTGAGATCGCAAACGCTGAAGCTGGCGAAGAGCAAGTTGAAATTAAATAAGTGATACGCTCACTTACTTAGTTAATCAATGAGGACCTAATGGTCCTCATTTTGCTATTTAGCCCGCAGAAAACCTTAGTTTATGTAGGTACATTGTAAACAATTCAGTTAATCAATCGTATGACCCACTCTATGAAAAACAATCACTCAAATAAAACCAGTCACTCTCAGAAAAACATCGTTGTGTTAGTTTCAGGAAGCGGAAGTAACTTACAGGCTATTTTAGATGCCTGCGATAGCGATATGATTGATGCATCGGTTAAAGCTGTCTTCTCAAACAAAGCAGAGGCTTTTGGATTAGAACGAGCGAAAACCGAAGGTGTTGACGCCCATTCAGTGAATCCAAAAGACTTTGGTTCACGTGAAGAGTTTGACCATGAATTGATGGTTCAGATCGATGCTTACCAGCCAGATTTAATCGTACTCGCTGGCTACATGCGAATCCTGAGTTCAGAGTTTGTTCGTCACTATGCAGGGAAAATGGTCAACATCCACCCTTCTCTGTTGCCGAAATACCCAGGCCTACACACCCACCAGCGTGCCATTGATGCGCAAGACAAAGAACACGGTACTAGCGTCCACTTTGTTACCGAGGAGCTCGATGGCGGCCCTGTGATCTTGCAAGCTAAGGTGCCGGTATTTGAAGATGATGATGCTGATATGTTGGCAAGCCGAGTGCTGACTCAAGAACACTGCATTTACCCTATGGTCTGCAAGTGGTTCGCGGAAGACCGTTTATCAATGGTCAATGGACAGGCTGTGTTAGACGGTAAAGCATTAGGTAAACACGGTTACGCAGAAGAGTAATTCGTCAAACGACTCTCAGACAACAAATTGCTGAAAAACAAAAAGGCCGCTTACTGATCTTTTGGTTCAGTAAGCGGCCTCTCTTTTGTTCAGAGCAAATAATACTACCCGGAGGTTTTAGCTCAATGGCTCAGTTGGCGCTTGGCTTGCTACCTTCTTCGGCGCATAAGCGACATCTTCCAATGCTTTATGATTGTTGCCTATCAGCTCACCAAAATGAAACAGCGCATATTCGCCCGGCTTCATTCTAAACCACTCTTCATTGTCTGTTAGAGGCTGGGTTGCCACCACTGTAACCACATCATTAGGTGTAGTTTCTTCTTGGAAGTTAATCTCAACATCTTCATCAATCAGGCTCGCATTACCAAAAGGTGCGCGTCTGGTTATCCAGTACAAATGGTTAGTACAGTAAGTCATCACATACTCACCATCACTCAATAACATGTTAAATACGCCTTTCTCGCGTAGCTTGTCACAACACTCAGCCACGAAACGAAACATGCCTTCCATGTCTTGAGGTGGTTCAGGAAAACGTTCTTCTAGTTGTTTCAGTAGCCAACAAAAAGAGAGCTCACTGTCCGTTTCGCCGACAGGTCTAAAACGCCCACTCACCAGATCATCGTAATCTGATAATTGACCATTGTGAGCAAAGGTCCAGTATCGCCCCCAAAGCTCACGAGTAAAAGGGTGTGTATTCTCTAGATTAACACCACCACGGTTCGCTTGACGGATATGACTGACAACAGCTTGGCTTTTAATTGGGTAGTTTTGAACCAACTCAGCGATCTTAGATTCACAGCTCGGATTCGGATCTTTGAAGGTACGAAAACCCTTTCCCTCATAAAAGGTAATACCCCAGCCATCACGATGCGGGCCAGTGTTGCCTCCACGCTGCATAAGACCAGTAAAGCTAAAACAAATATCAGTTGGCACATTCGCGCTCATACCGAGCAATTCACACATGGTTTAATCTACTCCCTATTAAAACCAATGGAGCCAAAAAGCTGGGCTCCAAATGTCTGTAAAACTATTATTCCATCTCTTTTTCAACAAGCTGAATCACAATATGAATGATCTTAATGTGAATCTCTTGGATACGATCTGCGTAACCAAAGTGTGGTACTCGGATTTCGATATCAGCACAACCCGCCATTTTGCCGCCATCTTTACCCGTCAATGCAATCGTCTTCATGCCTTTAGCTTGAGCAGCTTCAATCGCTTTTAGAATATTGGCAGAGTTACCTGAAGTCGACAGACCGAACAACACATCACCTTTACGACCTACCGCTTCTACATAACGAGAAAATACGTGGTCGTAGCCAAAATCATTACTCACGCAAGACAGGTGGCTTGGATCTGAAATCGCAATGCCAGCGTAACCTGGACGGTTTTCACGGTATCGGCCTGTAAGCTCTTCCGCGAAGTGCATTGCATCACAGTGTGAACCACCGTTGCCACAAGAAAGCACTTTGCCCTCTTGCTTGAATGAGTCAGCAATCAGTTTTGCCGCCGCTTCAATTTGAGCGATGTTATGGTCATCACTCAGGAACTTATTCAGAACGTCAGCAGCTTCGTTTAATTCACTTTTGATTAGGTCTTGGTACATAAGACTTATCTCTTATTTTTTTTGACGCAGCTTAAAGTGCGTGAAATGAGAACTGAGGGTTTTCCCCTCTTTATAGCTGAGTTTACCCACAAACATGAAATAGTGTCGACACTTAAGCCCAAAGATTGCCACCTTAATTAACTTGTCGTTGTAAATCCGTCCAAATATTCGCCACCAACCTCTCACAATTAGAACTTTAACTCTATTGAGATCACTTTTTACTCACCTTGGAGTTTTACAAATATTTAATATTTTGTTTACACTTAACTGGTTAGACCTCTTACCTAAAATCATAACGATAAGTGATCTCTGAAAAGGAAATCGATCATGAACATATTGCTCTCCCTACTCGGCATGACAGCCATCTTAGGCGTCTGTCTTTACCATAGAGTTAGTCTTGTACGCGCGTTAATCGTATTAACTGGCGCGATGGTAGCATTAACACTGTTTGGCGGCGTGGCTGTCACCGGCTGGCTATGCTACTTGTTAGCCGTTGCGATGTTTGCAGTTCCAACTATTCGCCAAACTTTAATCAGTCAAAAAGCACTCTCTTTATTTAAGAAAGTTCTACCGGCGATGTCTCAGACAGAAAAAGAAGCACTAGAAGCCGGCACAGTATGGTGGGAAGCAGAGCTGTTCAAAGGCAAACCTGAATGGAAGAAACTTCAGAACATTGCTGACCCGAAACTCTCTGAAGCTGAGCAAGCGTTTTTAGATGGTCCAGTAAATATCGTGTGTGAAATGGTCAATGATTACCAAGTCACTCATGAGCTTGCTGATTTGCCACCAGAAGTATGGCAATACCTGAAAGACCATAAATTCTTCGCCATGATCATCAAGAAAAAATACGGCGGCTTAGAGTTCTCAGCTTACGCTCAATCTTTGGTTCTACAGAAGCTAACAGGCGTTTCTAGTGTATTGTCATCGACGGTTGGCGTACCTAACTCATTAGGCCCTGGTGAGCTTTTACAACACTACGGTACAGAAGAACAAAGAAACCACTACCTGCCTCGCCTAGCGGAAGGTAAAGAGATCCCTTGTTTCGCACTAACTAGCCCAGAGGCAGGCTCTGATGCTGGCTCTATTCCAGATTACGGTGTGGTTTGTAAAGGCGACTGGCAAGGCGAAGAAGTACTCGGCATGCGCCTAACTTGGAACAAGCGTTACATCACTCTAGCGCCTGTCGCGACGGTATTAGGCTTAGCTTTTAAACTTCGTGACCCGGATGGCCTGCTTGGTGATCAAAAAGATCTTGGTATCACTTGTGCGCTTATCCCAACGGATTTAAAAGGCGTAGAAATTGGCAACCGCCACTTCCCACTAAACGTACCTTTCCAAAATGGCCCGACGCAAGGCGACGATATCTTCGTGCCTATCGATTTCATCATTGGCGGTCAGAAAATGGCCGGTCAAGGCTGGCGTATGCTGGTTGAGTGCCTGTCGGTTGGTCGTGGTATCACACTGCCTTCAAATTCAACTGGTGGCATCAAGTCTGCCGCGCTTGCAACTGGCGCTTACGCTCGTATCCGCCGTCAGTTCAAACAGCCTATTGGCCGCATGGAAGGAGTTGAAGAGCCACTTGCACGCCTTGCAGGTAACGCTTATGTAATGGACGCTGCAAGTAACCTAACCGTTGCGGGCATCGACCTTGGTGAAAAGCCTTCGGTTATCTCTGCAATCGTTAAGTACCACTGTACTCACCGTGGCCAGCGCAGCATCATTGATGCGATGGATATCGTCGGTGGTAAAGGCATTTGTTTAGGCCCATCGAACTTCCTAGCTCGTGGCTACCAAGGCTCGCCTATCGCGATTACGGTTGAAGGCGCAAACATCCTGACTCGTTCAATGATCATCTATGGTCAAGGTGCGATTCGCTGTCACCCTTACGTACTGAACGAAATGGAAGCGGCTTATTCTGAAAGCAGCGATGCGCTTGATAAGTTTGATTCAGCGTTAGCAGGGCACGTTAGCTTTACGATGAGCAACCTAGTCCGCAGCTTGTGGTTTGGTTTAACCGATGGTCGTGGTTCTGATGCGCCAACACCTTCAAATAAAACAGATAAACAGACACAGCGTTACTACCAACAGCTAAACCGCTACAGTGCAAACCTAGCGCTACTGTCTGATATTTCAATGGCAGTTCTAGGCGGTTCACTGAAGCGTAGAGAACGTTTATCAGCAAGACTGGGTGATATCTTAAGTCAACTTTACCTCGGCTCAGCAACGCTGAAACGCTTTGAAAGCGAAGGCAGCCACGCTGAAGATCTACCGTTAGTACATTGGGGGATGCAAGATAGCTTACGTCAGACTGAAGTGGCGATTGATGAGTTCTTAGCGAACTTCCCTAACCCTGTGATTGGTCGTCTGCTTCGTGTTGTGCTAATGCCATTCGGTCGTATCCGTCGTGCTCCAAACGACAAGCTCGATAGCAAAGTTGCGCACATTCTACAAACACCAAGCGAAACACGCTCTCGTATCGGTCGCGGCCAATACTTAGAAGCGACGGAATACAACCCAGTAGGTAAGATTGAAAAAGCGCTAGAAGTGATTCTTCAAGCTGAACCTCTGTTCGACAAAGTCTGCAAAGAGACACATCAAAAACGTGCCTTCTTACGACTTGATCTTGTTGCTCAGTTGGGACTTGAGAAAGGTATCTTAACGCAAGACGAAGCAAATCTTCTGATTAGCGCTGAGGAACATAGACTGTACACGATTAACGTGGATGACTTCTCACCAGAGGAGCTTGCAGCAAAGTCTCAGTACCCAGACCAATCGATTGATAACGTCGCTTAAGGCCAGAAAAAGAAACAAAAACGGGACTCCTATGAGTCCCGTTTTTTTGTTCATGATTTCGTTGCCACAAATTCCAATGCTTTATCTAGCGGCTTATTCTCTCTAGACAATCTAATCATCTAAGCGAGTTACTTGGGCGCCTTGAGCTGCATCTCAGGTAACGCTTTTTTCTTCGCCTTGACCTTACGAACCACAAACCAAATCAATAAGCCCAATAGAATAGCGACCACATTACCCACCGCAATAATGATCATACTGCGCTGTCTGTCATCTTCACGTTTTTGAAGGATCATCAACTCTGTTGCGATACGCTTCTGTTCAGCAAGAGCTTCTTCTTGAAGACGTCGTGACTCTGCTAAGTCGATATCTTCAACAACGCTGTACGACTGCTCGGTAATTGGAAAAATCAGCGGGCGCTGACTTGAAGCATCAGTGGCATAAACCATCCCTGACCAATTATAAATTCCTAAATCGCCATTATAAGGCACCTCTAAAGCGACTTTCATTGCGTCGACTTCAGCTTGCCCCTGCTTGTACATCACATATTCATCAGAAGCCTTGTGCTCAACATGAACCGCTAACGAGCTCGGTGCAATCATCCCCTGTTCACCAGACACCACAATAGTATGAGGTAAACCCTCTTTTCGTGATTGAATGAAGGTGCTAGTGATCGGTGTTGGGTAAACCAAGACTTCTTGCTCTTGCGCTCGCAGGAACACGCCATTACCAGAGGTAATACGCGCTCGGTATTTACCGGGCTCGATATCAATTGGCAAAGAGACAGTGAACACACCATCTCCGGCCTTTTCATCAAGATCAGCGCCATCATCGGCAAACTCGCCCATCACAACCGGCACCGGGCGCGCTTCTCTCACCAAAGACTCTTCGTTTTCAACAAACTTAGTAAAGGTAACCTTAAGCTTCACGCGATCGAGAAAATCGCGCAGCACCAGCGGCTTGCCATCAGAAGTCAGTCGAGCGGTAAATTTGATGCGCTCTGTTTGATACAACTTATCTGGGAACTCATTAGCATCCAAAACAAGATGAGACAGCAGCTTGATATTGTTCTTAGGGGAAACTTTACCTATCGCTTGCCAAGGGCCGGGCATCGGATTGTCGATAGAGATAATGTCCATGGACGATTCTTCGTACCAACGGACATTATCAGCATTGCGCCAAGAGTAGTATTTCTTGCCATCAGGGCGAACCAAAACGACAGGTTTAGAGTTATCGGCTCGATAAATCACAAAGGTGACTTGTTCAATACTGGGATCAACTCTAAAACGGTTGTCCAATAAACTCATAACGGATTCTGTTGCTGCATGTAAGCCAAAACTTAACAGCAATAAGCAACCGGTAGCCAATACCCTTAACATACTTTCTCCCTACTGACGCCAGAGGCAGCTTCCGCTTTTCTCGACGAGATCTAAACGACTTTGATGCGCTTCTACTTCATCGGCCGTAGCTCGTAAAACCTTTAGGGATTTTCGACCACTTTCTACTCTTCGTATGCTTTCGGCTTCGCCTTCCTGTTGACCAGCGTTAAATTGCAGCGAAGTTTGACCACCCGTCATCAATAAGTAGACGTCGGCTAGGATCTCCGCATCGAGCAATGCGCCGTGGAGAGTGCGGTGCGAGTTATCGATACCGTAACGGTCACATAAGATATCTAGGTTGTTTCTTTTACCTGGGAATATCTTCTTCGCCATTGCCAAGGTATCGGTAACTTTACAGTAGTCATCCGTTTTACCTATCGCTGGGTTGAGCTTCTCAAACTCATAGTCCATGAAGCCCGTATCGAAGGGCGCGTTATGAGCCACCAGCTCCGCACCTTTGATAAAGTCGAGAAACTCTTTATGAATGTCTTGGTATTCAGGCTTATCAATCAAGAATTCATCGGTAATACCGTGAACGCCAATCGCCTCTTCTTGAATCGCACGATCGGGCTTGATGTAGACGTGGAAATGACGCCCGGTCAGCCTACGGTTGATGATCTCTACTGCACCAATTTCAACGATGCGGTGACCCATATAGTGAGGGCCACCTTCTGTATTCATACCGGTGGTTTCGGTATCGAGTACAACAATGCGCTTATTTTCGTTCGAACTGTTTTTTTCGTTCGTGCTTTGTTCTGGAGTGCTACTGGTATTCATAAGGATAACTGTGTCAGACTATGCCGATAATGTGCTTGAGGTAATAGTATCAAATCATGACGAAACAAGTTGAAATTTTCACTGATGGTTCTTGTTTAGGCAACCCTGGTCCCGGCGGCTATGGCATCGTACTTCGCTACAAAAAAGTCGAGAAGACGCTAGCAGAAGGTTTCACGCTAACAACCAATAACCGTATGGAAATGCTCGCCGCTGTCGTTGCTCTCCAAGCCCTCAAAGAACCTTGCTCTGTGATTCTGACCACGGATAGCCAATACGTTCGCCAAGGCATCACACAGTGGATCCACAACTGGAAAAAGCGTGACTGGAAAACCGCCGACAAGAAACCGGTTAAAAACGCAGACCTGTGGCAAAGGCTCGATAAAGAAACTGCTCGTCATAGTGTTGATTGGCGCTGGGTAAAAGGACACGCCGGACACAGAGAAAACGAAATGTGTGATGATTTAGCGCGAAATGCAGCGGAGAATCCGACTCTAGAAGATACGGGCTATCAACCAAGCTAATCGTCTTTTTAATTAGACGCACATTTAAGAAAGCGATTTATAATTTCTTAAACTAATTGACAATTTCTCAATCGAATTGATAGATGAAAAGCCGACAACTAATCGGCTTTTTCTGTTTTTAGCGGATATGACGCTTTGGCTGAATCCATTGTACGGCGCGTATTGGTTCTAAAACTTGCCCCAACAGGCGAGAAACGTCGCTTAAGGTGCCAATGTGGTTTGATGGGTTTTAGCGGGTAAGTACGCTTGCGAGCAACAATAAAGTATTGGCTTCCGGCGAAGGATGCACAACCACCTAAGCTGTTCTCCAACCACGTCCACATCGCTTGATACTTACTCATCGGAAACAGCGCGTAGGTGTCACAATGAATTACTTCATAGTTAAGTACACCTAACCAGTCTTTAATTCGACTTGGCGTGTACATACGCCCACTCCAAGGCAAGCTGTTCTTTCGCCAAGGCATCAAACTGGCAAGCCCAGTGACACTGATTGGGTTGAAGCCCGTGATAATGATATAGCCATCGTCCATCATCACTCGATCGACTTCTCTCAATAAGCGATGCGGGTCATTGCTATAATCTAGCTGATGACTCAGTACTACAACATCAAAGCTTTTCTCCAAAAAGGGTAAATTATAGCCATCCGCTATCACATTATGTAATGGGTTCTGGATATCTAGGTTTACTTGATGTTGAATGTTGCATGTGCAGCTAGAAATCTCACTACTGAGGCCACCGAGCTTGAGCATATGGTAACCAAATAGCTTTGGGCACCACTCATCGAGTCGAGTTTGAATAGATTCTCTCAACCAGTCCCCATTGTGCAATTGCGCCCAAGTGTAAGGACGTTCAAACTTCTTTCTGCTACGTGCTGGCTTCATCAATAATCTGTCTCACTTATTCTGTCGCACTAATAGTGACTGGAGAACCAATAATGTTACATATCAAAAGCATACCTGCATTTAACGACAATTACATCTGGCTGATTCAAAATAGCGATCGCCGTTGTGCTGTCGTCGACCCTGGTGATGCGGCTCCAGTATTAGAGTACTTGGCACACCATGAGCTAACTTTAGATGCAATCTTGATTACACACCACCACCACGATCACATTGGTGGTGTTCCAGAACTCGTTAGACAATTTCCCGGCGTGGATGTTGTCGGTCCAAGGAATGAACCTATCCCTACCTTAACTCATCCGGTCGATGATGGTGATCAATTAGAACTGTTTGGCGAAGTATTCCTCGTCCTAGGGCTCAGTGGCCATACTGCGGGTCATATTGGTTATGTGGGCGATGCCAAACTGTTTTGTGGTGATGTGTTGTTCTCTGCGGGCTGTGGCCGAATCATGGAAGGCACACCACAACAGATGTTCGATGCACTGAATAAGATCACGGCTCTGCCTCAAGAAACCGAAGTTTATTGTGCACATGAGTACACTGCAGCCAATATCGCTTTCGCATTAGCCGTAGAGCCTGATAACCAACATTTGCAGCAATATCGCGACCAAGTGAACCGACTTCGCGCTCAAAATAAGTCGACCATCCCCACAAATTTGAGACAAGAGAAGTTTGTGAACCCCTTCCTGCGCTATACCGAGCCAAGTGTAGTGAAATCAGTGTCTAATCGCACCGAGCAGACCGATCCTTTATCGGTATTCACCGCTTTACGTGCGTGGAAGAACGAATTTTAACAAATACAGACTTGTCACTCATAGGGGGTGGCAAGTATTATCATCGGCCGTTAATTAAAAAGGCTGTAACATGCGAGTTAAGTACAGCTGGGCTTTGGTATTACTACTTTCTGGTTGCCAATTAACTCAGTCAGAGAATCCAGACCAAGCTTCCGAGCAAACCAACACATCTCCTACTAAAGAAGTTTCTCAAGCGAACGTTTCATCAGAAGCAACAGCCAAAGAAGATCAAAAAGTTGAAGCACCTGTCGTTACTCCACAAACACAAGAAGATGTTTGGAAACGCATTGCGATGCAACTTGAAATGGAAGTGCCAGACCAAAAGAAGGTCGACTACTACCGAACTTGGTATCTCAAGCACCCGAGTCATCTAAAAACAGTATCAAAGCGTGCTGAACCTTTCTTGTATCTGATCACGACTAAGATTGAAGAAAAAGGCTTACCACTAGAATTGGCACTACTACCCGTTGTAGAAAGCTCTTTCGATGCGTTTGCCTACTCTCATGGCAGTGCTGCTGGTCTATGGCAATTCATTTCAGGCACTGGCAAAGACTACGGGCTTGAACAGAACTTTTGGTATGACGGCCGCCGCGATGTTGCCGCCTCTACCGACGCCGCATTGGACTTCCTCTCAGATCTTAACCGACGTTTCGATGGCGACTGGAATCATGCGATTGCTGCCTATAACAGTGGTGGTGGTCGAGTAAACAGCGCAATCCGCAAGAACAAGAAGCTTGGCAAGCCAATCGACTTTTTCTCTTTGGACTTACCAAAAGAGACCAGCAGCTATGTACCTAAACTGCTTGCTCTAGCAGATGTCATTGCCAACCAAGAAAAGTATGGCATCGATATTCCGGCGATCCCGAATAAGCCAGTGCTGACTCTGGTTAACCCTGAAGAACAGCTTGATTTAGCCATTGCTGCGAACTACGCAGGCATTCCTGTCAAAGAACTTCAAGGTTACAACCCGGCTTACAACCAATGGGCAACGGCACCAGAGAAACACCAACAACTATTACTTCCTTTAGATTCAGTTGAGAAATTCAACAAAGAAGTCGCTGCCAATAAAGGCAAAGGCATGAAGTTGGTGCGTTACAAGGTTCAATCTGGTGACAGCATTAGCGTACTGGCAAGCAAATATAACACCACCAGCAAAGTGATCCGCTCTGCAAACGGTTTGAGCAACAACAATATTCGTATTGGCCAGCACTTACTTATCCCAACATCCACCAAAGACGACAAGACATACGCCCTAAGCGCCTCAAACCGCCTAGCAAGCACACAGTCGAAGAGTCGTGGTCAATATAAGCTCAGCCATACTGTAAGAAGTGGTGACAGCCTATGGACGATTGCACGCGCAAATAAGGTCTCTCATCAATCACTGGCTAAGTGGAATGGCATGGGACCACGCGACACGCTTAGAGTTGGTCAAGAACTGGTCATTTGGAAGAACGGCTCAGACGGCGCCATCATCCGTACGATCTTTTATAACGTAAGATCAGGTGACACAGTCAGCGGTATTGCATCAAAGTTCAAAGTAAAAAGTACAGATGTTGTAAAATGGAACACTTTGCAGAACAAAAAATACCTACAGCCAGGACAAAAACTGAAGCTGTATGTTGATGTAACTAAGGTAAGTGTATGAACCCGTCAAGTAACCCACTCGTCATGCTGTTGGATATATTCCGTTCGCCAACAGCTTGTTTCTTAGCGCTTTATCAACGAAGTGCTTGGGGATGGCAACCCTACGTCGTATTAATGCTCAGCCCATTTTTGTTTTGGGGTGCTTATTTTTCGAATGTAGATTTTGCATGGTTAAGTGCAGAGCTCTCGCAGCAACTGGCTCAAACGAACCCTGACCAATTGGCGTTACTTGACAGCAATACCTTACTCGCAAGTGAAATCATCAGCGACGTATTTGGCCGAACATTAACCATCGTTCTATTGGCATTCTGGTTTAACCTAGCAACCAAGCCAAGCCAACATCAGCACAGCTTTTGGCGATGGTTTGCAGCGGCATCGGTTGTTATATTCCCAGCTGTTTTAGGTGATGTAGCAAGCTACGCAAGCCTGATACTCAAGCATGGACATGTGATGAACTACGCTGCCGACTTGAACAGCTTAAATGGCTTGATCAAGTTACCGCTAACTAATGATTGGTCACAGTTTGCTAGCTCATTACCACTGCTTCTGCCATGGTACATCGTGCTAGGTTATGCTGCGGTATTAACGTGGACTGAGTTTGAACGCGGGCAAGCGCTTGTGATTTCAGGCTTACCATGGGTTGGCTACTACCTAATCTGGGCGCTCTACATTTTAATCTTTTAAGTATAATAGATAAGGCTAACGAAGACTCTCTAGCCTATTGTTCCGTTAGATTTCCCAAGGTAACCACCGTGCGAATGGTTAAGTTCCAATGACTAATAGCTAATCACTATTTAGCCTTAAAGGTCACTCGCATAGGGTTATGATCAGAAGCGTCCGTAATGGGCGCTTTTGCTTTTTCTACCTCTAGCCCTCGATAGAACACATGGTCGAGCACCAGTCCTGTAATGAACTGAGTTCTGTTATCTGGCTCAAAGGCAACTTCCGTCAAACCAACCTTCTCCAACGCATCTTTCAATACAGCAACGCGAGCTTCACTCCAGCTATTAAAGTCCCCAGCAAAAATAACCGGCCCACGATACTTTTGCAGATTGTCAGTTAAGCTCTTGAGCTGAGCCTCGTAATCTTCCGTACCAAAGGTAAAGTTCACAGCGTGGATATTAATCACAGCCAGCTCTTCGCCATTGTTTAGTTGGTAACGCGACCAAAGCGCCGATTTAGGCAGTTGAAGCCAAGGTTCTTCATGAGTATAAGCACACGCTTCAATCGGTAAATGGGTTGCTAGGTTGAGTACCCCAGCACTTTGCTCAAAGGCCTCAAACGCATTAACACGTGTGCTTCCCCACTGTCCGCTCATTACCCATTGGCGAAGTCCTTCTGTCATACTAGCTTCTTGCAGCAAGACTAAATCGCTACCTGCCGACAGCTTATTTAACTCACTCTGCCAATTATTTCGGTTTTGCTTGTAGATATTCCACACCGTAATGTCTAAGCCATCAGACACATCAATCGCTTTCGGTGCAGAGTTTTGGTAGCAACTGTAGATGTCGTTACTGGTACTTTGAGAGGAAGTGATCAGGTTGGGTTTATTCGGGATCACGAAGATAAAATGAAAACTAACGACAGCAAGCGTTATCAATAACGTGATAACAATGATGGTTTTCTTAAACATACAGCACCCTACCAGAGATGAAAAAGGAGCGATAAACGCTCCTTTTAGGGTAATAGTTTTTTTATACGGCGTCTTCGTCTTCTTCGCCAGTACGAATACGTACCACACGTTCAACTTCAGTAATGAAGATCTTACCGTCACCAATTTTACCTGTTTGAGCCGTCTCAATGATGGTATCAACACATTGGTCAGCC
This sequence comes from Vibrio sp. 10N.261.51.F11, assembly GCF_041471665.1. Classification (NCBI taxonomy): domain Bacteria; kingdom Pseudomonadati; phylum Pseudomonadota; class Gammaproteobacteria; order Vibrionales; family Vibrionaceae; genus Vibrio; species Vibrio sp. 10N.261.51.F11. The sequence continues at coordinate 164,191 of NZ_JBFROW010000025.1, forward strand.
ACTTCGTCGGTCACAACGATTTCTAGTTTCACTTTAGGTAAAAAGTCGACCATGTACTCTGCGCCGCGGTATAGCTCAGTATGACCTTTTTGACGTCCAAAGCCTTTAACTTCAGATACTGTCATACCCGTAATACCCACTTCTGCAAGTGCTTCACGTACATCATCAAGTTTGAATGGCTTGATAATGGCTTCAATCTTTTTCATGTTCATCCCTTAAACTGTGCGAATGGCTCATTATCGGTTAGCTATAGTAAACATTCAATGAAAAAAGCCAGAGCTTTAAAGCTCTGGCTCGAAATTTATCATCTTGTTTAATCAGCGCTTTGAGAAGGTTTTACTTAAGGCTTGCGTAGTAAGCGGCTAGATTCGCGATGTCTTCATCACTCAGCATTGAAGCTTGAGCCTGCATTACAGCGGCCAAACCGCCGGTGCGCTGGCCATTCTTATAGGCCTTAATTGATGAAGCGATGTATTGCTCGTTTTGACCTTTAAGGTTTGGATAGCCAGGGATCACTGCGATACCGTCTGCACCATGACATGCCGCACAGATTGCTGCTTTAGCTTGACCCGCAGCAACATCAGCCGCCAGAGCGTTACCACTCAATAGTCCAAATCCAAGAACTAATCCTAGTGTAATTTTCTTCATTGCATATTCCATTAATTATTTTTATTAAAGTGACGGTGAATTGTGACATAAACTTTTTCTACTTGCTCCAAAGCGCTTCACAATCTTGACCTTCGTAGTTTTTATCTACGAATAAGCCTAAAACAGCGATCACTCGATCGCCATCCATTAATATCGGCGTTCTGCGTCTTAACCAACTGGGTACTTGGTACTCTTGAAACAACTTCTTAAGCTTCCTGCTATGACCGCGCCCAACAGGGTGTGCTGACAATCCCTCAGGGTTAAATATCACTCGCAGTGTTCCTCTCGTTGTGTTGAGACTAAAATGTTGCGCATCACAGTGGTTAGATACACCATCACTCGCCGCTGAAGTTAAGTGTAGTTCCCCTAAACCGTCAGGCAAAACTAAGCTCTCTTCCATCGAGATATCACTTTGCCAGTTCGACAAGTCTTTGGTCTCTTTGACGACATAGAGCTGATGATTAAAACGTCTAACCTCAACCTCATTCAACACCAGCTTAGGGTTGGCGTCTGCCTGAGCACATGCCACCTCATCCCATATAAGTTTGAGCTGCTTTTGGCTCGGCATCGGTTGATTACAGCGGCTCAGCCACATTCTTAATAAGCGTGCACGCAGTAAATCAGAGTGCTGAGATAATACCTCAATACTTAAGCTGTGCTTCTCAGTCAAAGCTTGTTGTAAGTGAGATTCTAACAACTCATCCAACAGTAACTCTTGCTCTGCACATAGCTGAGCACTACGACTGACCGATTCTCGAAAACTAGGCCAACGCTCGGTCAGTGTCGGAGTGACTTGATGACGAATAAAATTACGGTCAAAGCGAACGTCTTGATTACTCTCATCTTCTATCCAAGTTAAAGCCATATCGCGCGCCGCCCCTTCAATATCCGTTCTCGTCACCGACAGCAGTGGGCGAACGATATGAGCACCTGAAAATGGCATCACTTTCGCCATTGAAGAGAGCCCTTTCGGACCACTGCCACGCTTAAGAGCTAACAAGAAGGTCTCGACTTGGTCATCGATGTGCTGGCCTGTCACTAACACATCACCTTGTCTAATATGCTTTTTAAGGGCTTGGTATCGCGCGTCTCGAGCCAGCTTTTCAACGCTTTCTCCACGGCTAATATCTAGCGAGACTCGTTCAATGAACAAGGATACCGACACAGCATCACACCATGTTTTGCACTGCTCTGCCCAATAATCAGCATTGTTGCTTAAGCCGTGGTGAACATGTACCGCACAGCAATCGATGTGATGGGACTTAGCGAATTGGGCAGCCAACTCCAACAACACTCGTGAATCGACACCACCACTGAAAGCGACGATCAACCGACAAGGCTTAAGCGCGCTTTGATCAAGTACAGATGTGAAGGTATCAATTAAGTGTGTCATGAGGCTAATAAACCAAGAGATCGTGTGTTAAGGGATAATGTTTTAATAATAAAAAAGGGTTGGCACTGAGTCCAACCCTTTCATCATTTGTTCGTATAGCTAGCCTTATCGCTAAGGCAAGTTATCAGCAGTAGCCGTAGCTCATTAGACGCTGGTAACGACGCTCAAGCAGCGTTTCGTTATCAAACTGCTCTAGCTCTTCTAGCTGTTTAACTAACATGTCTTTCATGTTTTGAGCGGTTTGTGCAGGGTCGCGGTGCGCGCCACCTAGAGGCTCAGGAATGATTTCGTCGATAAGCTCAAGCTCTTTAAGACGAGGAGCAATCAGGCCCATCGCTTCAGCTGCTTGTGGTGCTTTATCTGAATCGCGCCATAAGATTGAAGCACAACCTTCTGGAGAGATTACTGAGTACGTAGAGTACTGAAGCATGTTCACGTAGTCACCAACACCAATCGCTAGTGCACCACCAGAACCGCCTTCACCCACAACGTTACAGATAACAGGAACTGAAAGGCCAGCCATCACTTTTAGGTTTTTAGCGATAGCTTCAGATTGACCACGCTCTTCAGCACCAACACCTGGGTATGCGCCCGCTGTGTCTATGAAAGTAATAATAGGCATGTTGAAACGCTCAGCAGTTTCCATTAGACGTAGCGCCTTACGGTAACCTTCTGGCTTTGGCATACCAAAGTTACGGATCACTTTCTCTTTAGTCTCACGACCTTTCTGGTGACCAATAACCATAACAGGACGGCCATTTAGACGAGCCATACCACCCACAATAGCTTTGTCGTCAGCGTAAGCGCGATCGCCCGCCATCTCTTCAAACTCTGTGAATGCATGCTCCAGGTAATCTTTGGTGTAAGGACGTTGAGGGTGACGAGCAAGTTGAGCTACCTGCCATGCACCTAAGTCACTAAAGATTTTCTGTTTAAGCTCTAAGCTTTTTTTCTCTAGTTGTTCGATTTCTTTGTCTAGATCTACCGCTGTGTCACCACCGTGACGCGAAACGTCACGTAGCGCTTCGATTTTTGCTTCAAGTTCAGCGATAGGCTTTTCAAATTCTAGAAAGTTCAGGCTCATCTATGAATCCTTGTTGATTCAGCTCCGCATTCGCGAAGCTAAATTTTAGTTAAATTCGAGTTCTACTTGGCTATTTCCAAGCAGCTGTTTTAATTCGTCTAGTAATGTATCACTTGGCGTCACGCGCCATTCTGTGCCCAATGTTAACCGCGCTCTAGCGTCGGCACGCTGGTAGTATACATTGACTGGGACCGTTCCGGCTCTATAAGGTTCTAAGATTTGACTAAAGCGTTCAAAAAATTGACCGTTAATTTGGGATTGGTCGATAGATATCGACACCCCACGAGCATATTTCTCACGGGCGCTTCCTAAGTCCATGACCTCGCGCGCGGACATTTTAAGCCCGCCATTGAAATCATCAAAGCTGACCTGTCCGGAAACGACCACAATTTTGTCTTTTTCGAGCAATTCTGCGTAGCGATCGAGCGCATCCGAGAACAACATCACTTCCATTCGGCCCGAACGGTCATCAAGTGTCATCAAACCAATTCGCGTGCCGCGCTTCGTCGTCATCACTCTCGCAGCAATCACCAAGCCTGCAATTGTTAGTGATTGGTCACGACGCGTTGGCGTGGCATCTTTCAAACGACAGCTAGTGTATTTCGCTAACTCTTTGATGTAAGCGTTAACCGGGTGACCCGTTAAATACAAACCAAGCGTTTCACGTTCACCCTCAAGCCAAATCTTCTCAGGCCATTTAGGCACTTGGGTATACTTGTGTTCAACCTCTTCCGGAGCGTCGGTCAACACGCCAAACATATCAGATTGACCAAAAGACTCGGCATGGTGATGTTGACTCGCTGCCTTCACCGCATCTTTCAAAGATGCCATCATCGCCGCTCGGTGAGGACCTAATCTATCTAAGGCTCCGGATAGAATCAACTTTTCGATAACACGTTTATTAACCTTCTTCAGATCAAGACGTGCACAGAAGTCGAATAAGTCTTTAAAGTAACCACCTTTATTTCGCGCTTCAATAATCGCTTTAATAGGGCCTTCACCGACCCCTTTGATCGCACCGATGCCATAAACAATCGCGCCATCTTCATCCACGTTAAAGCGGTACAGACCCGAGTTGATATCTGGTGGTAAAAGCTTGAGCTTCATACGGAAACATTCATCAACAAGGCCAATAACCTTCTCGGTGTTATCCATATCTGCCGTCATTACCGCAGCCATAAATTCCGCTGGGTAGTGCGTTTTCAGCCATAGCGTTTGATAAGAAACCAGTGCGTATGCGGCCGAGTGAGATTTGTTAAAGCCGTAGCCCGCAAATTTCTCTACCAAGTCAAAGATCTTCATGGCCAGCTCGCCATCAACACCATTGGCTTCAGCACCCTCTTTAAAGGTACCACGCTGCTTTGCCATCTCTTCTGGCTTTTTCTTACCCATCGCACGACGCAACATATCCGCTCCACCAAGCGTATAGCCAGCAAGGATCTGTGCGATTTGCATTACCTGCTCTTGATACAGGATGATGCCGTACGTAGGTTCTAGCGTCTCTTTCAGCGATTCGTGTTGCCACGTTTCATCAGGGTAAGAAACCGCTTCACGGCCGTGTTTACGGTCGATAAAGTTATCTACCATGCCTGATTGCAGAGGACCCGGACGGAACAGGGCTACCAATGCGATAATATCTTCAAAACAGTCGGGCTGTAGACGTTTGATAAGGTCTTTCATACCACGCGATTCCAGCTGGAATACCGCGGTGGTTTCAGAATTTTGTAATAGGTTAAATGACGCTTGGTCATCAAGAGGAATCGACTCGATACGAACCGGCTCTTTGCCTTCTTTCTTCAGGCGAGGGTTTACAAGGCCTAACGCCCAATCGATGATGGTCAGAGTACGTAGACCCAAGAAGTCGAACTTAACCAAACCGGCGGTTTCAACGTCATTCTTATCGAATTGCGTTACTGGGAAGTTACCTTCTGCATCGGCATAGATTGGCGCAAAATCGGTGATCGTGGTGGGTGAGATAACAACACCGCCCGCGTGCTTACCGGCATTTCGCGTACAACCTTCAAGGATGCGACACTTATCGATCAGCTCACGAACTTCTTCATCGCCATCGTAAAGCTCTGGCAATGCAGGTTCAGCAAGGAATGCTTTCTCTAGCGTCATACCCGGATCTGGCGGTACAAGCTTTGAAATTCGATCGACGAAACCAAACGGGTGACCCAGTACACGGCCTACATCGCGGATTACCGCTTTTGCCGCCATGGTACCAAAGGTGATGATCTGAGAAACGGCATCACGACCGTACATTTCAGCCACGTGATCAATAACTTGGTCACGCTTATCCATACAGAAGTCGATATCGAAATCGGGCATGGATACACGTTCTGGGTTCAAGAAACGTTCGAAAAGTAGATCGTATTCAAGTGGATCGAGATCGGTGATATCCAAGGCGTAAGCGACTAGAGAGCCGGCACCAGAACCACGGCCAGGACCTACTGGCACATCGTTGTCTTTTGACCACTGGATGAACTCCATTACGATCAAGAAGTAACCTGGGAAACCCATGTTGTTAACAACTTCGAGCTCAATCTTGAGTCGCTCATCGTATTCCGGTCTGCGCTCAGCACGCACTTTTTCATCTGGGAATAGGAACGCTAGACGTCGCTCAAGGCCTTCTTCAGATTTCTTGATCAAGAAGTCTTCAATCGCCAAACCTTCCGTTGGGAAGTTAGGCAGGAAGTACTCGCCCAGACGAACCGTTACATTACAACGCTTAGCAATCTCAACACTGTTCTCAAGTGCTTCAGGGATATCGGAGAACAACTCGCACATCTCTTCTTCGCTACGAAGATACTGTTGCGCGCTGTAATTTTTAGGACGACGAGGATCGACCATAGTGAAACCATCATGAATTGCCACGCGGATTTCATGGGCATCAAACAGGTCTTCAGTTAGGAATACTACTTCGTTGGTTGCAACAACAGGCAAGTCTTCCTGCTCAGCCAGTTCCAACGCAAAGTGCAGGTAAGACTCTTCATCCGGACGTCCGGTACGAATCAGCTCAAGGTAAAAACGATCAGGGAAGTATGTTTTGTAAAACTTGACATTGCTTGCAACCAGTTCACGGTTACCTTTCAGTAACGCTTTACCGATCTCACCTTCCTTCGCACCCGATAGAATGATCAGGCCTTCTGCATTCTCAATTAGCCACTCTTTATCAATAACAGGCTGATGCTGAACATGACCACGAAGGTAGGCTTTTGAGATGAGTAACGTTAGGTTGTTATAACCTTTATTGTCCGTTGCGATAACGGTGAGCTTGGTCAACTCGTCACCGAATTCCGGAGACTGCATCAAGAAGTCAGCACCAATAATAGGTTTAACCCCACACCCATGGGCAGTACCGTAAAACTTCACCAAACCACACAGGTTGGTAAAGTCGGTCAATGCTAGAGCAGGCATACCCATTTCAGCGACTTTTTTAACTAATGGTGGCACCTTGGATAGGCCATCCACCATCGAAAAGTCACTGTGTACGCGTAGGTGAACAAATTTTGGATCTGACATTATTTTTCCTGAGTTCTAGGTTTAGGCCTAGGATTACAACTGTGTGTATTCTATTTTTTTCTAATACAAGTTAGCAACTTTATTAGATGCCAAGCTCTAGTTAACGTAAAGCTCTAATCTATACCAAGAATACGTTTTACTGGCTTAAAGCTCTTGCGGTAATGCTCGGTTACACCATGTTTTTCAATCGCTTCGAAATGCGCTTTGGTCGGGTAACCTTTATGCTTAGCAAAACCAAACTCTGGATGCAGTTTGTCGAGTTCTTCCATCTCTTGGTCGCGAACCACTTTAGCGATAATAGACGCCGCACTGATCTCTGCTACTCGTAAATCGCCCTTTACAATAGCCAGACCGTCCATTGGAAGTTGAGGAACACGGTTACCATCGATCAGTGCCATGTCAGGCTGAACGCTCAACCCAGCGATAGCGCGCTGCATGGCGACCATGGTTGCCTGCAGGATGTTCAACTCATCAATTTCTTGTGGTGAACAACGACCAACCGACCACGCCAATGCTTTCTCTTTAATTTCAGGAAGCAGAGCAAGGCGCTTTTTCTCAGACAGTTTTTTTGAATCGTTTAAGCCTTCGATTGGGTTGTTTGGATCGAGGATAACCGCAGCAGTCACCACGTCGCCAACCAAAGGGCCACGTCCTACTTCATCCACGCCAGCAAACAGCTGGTAGCCTTGCGGGTATTCAAATGGAGGAAGCTCTTTTTTCTCTTTTACTGCCATAACTAATCTCTTAATATTCTGTAAGTAAGCGCTTTATGCTTCAACAAAAGGTCGGTCAATCAATTTCAATACTGCGTTAGCGGCTTGTTTGTCTGCGTCTTTACGGATCCAGTGATGCATCTCGGTAAAGCGTTCGATCAAGGCACTGTTATCGGCTGATAGCATTTTATCGACAGACGGGAACAAAAAGTCTGGGTGACACTCTTCAAGAATATGCTCTTTCACGATCTCTTCACCAGCCAAAATATTCGGCAGTGACACAAACTCAGTGATCGCCAACTTCTTAACAATGTAACCCGTCAGCTTATTTACTTTGTAACCAACCACCATAGGGCGTTTAAGCAACATACATTCAAGAGCCACGGTACCTGAAGCCAAGAGCACAGAATCAGCGGCGGTAATCACGTTGGTTGCAGTATCTTCGACTAACGTGAATTCAAGCTCAGGTGCGGTCGATTGCCAGATTTCAGTAAACTGCTTTTTACGCTGCTCGTTAACGAGCGCAACAACAAAATTGATATCCGGATACTTCTGCTTGATACGTTGGCAAGTTTCGATAAATGGCTGAGCAATCAAACCCATCTCACCACCACGACTACCCGGTAATACGGCTAACCACTGCTTGTCTTGATCAAGACCTAACAGCTCTCGAGCATCTTGTTTACTAGGCTCTAAAGGAATCGCGTCTGCCAACGTGTGACCAACAAACTCACAGGCAACGTTATATTTATCGTAGAACGCTTTTTCGAACGGCAAGAAAGCCAAGACTAAGTCGGTTGCTTTGTCGATTTTAAAGATACGCTTTGGACGCCAAGCCCACACTGAAGGGCTCACGTAATGCACCGTTTTGATACCAGCGTTCTTAAGGTCTAACTCAAGCCTTAGGTTGAAATCGGGCGCGTCGATACCGACAAAGACATCGGGTGGATTTTGAGTGAAATACTTAACCAGCTCTGCTTTTACTTTTAACAAGCGAGGTAAACGGCCAAGCACTTCAACTAAGCCCATAACGGCCAGCTCTTCCATCTCGAAAAGAGACTCACAACCTAGGGCTTTCATTTTCGGCCCGCCAATGCCAACGAACTCTGCATTCGGGTATTGTGATTTGATCGCTTTGATAAAGCCTTCACCAAGCGTATCGCCAGACAGTTCGCCGACAACAATGCCTACGCGCAATGGTTCATTCGAAACGAAGTCCGAGCTATTGGTTGCTGCTTCTTGCTGTGCCATAGTTTTTCAATTCCCTTGTTGCCTAAAACAAAAAAGACCGCCTAACGAGTAGCGATCTTTTTGTTATACCATTCTGATGAAGTAGTTATTGCCATACTCACATTGATTGGTACATAACCATATCGAGTATTAACGAATAATACCGCGCTCAGAGTTCTCTAGCATTTCAAGCATAGGCGCTACCGAAGTAAACTCTTTTGCCATTTCAACTAAAGCCGCTTTCGCTTCTTCAAGTGTTTTACCTGAACGGTATAGCTCTTTGTACGCCTTCTGTAGTGCACGAATTTCAGGTTTTTCAAATCCGTTACGCTTCAAACCTACTAGATTAAGACCGAATGGAGCCGCGTGGTTACCCTGTGCAAGCACGTACGGCAGTACATCTTGAACAACTGCAGAACAACCACCAATGTATGCGTAAGCACCAATTGAGCAGAATGGGTGAATCGCAGAAAGTGCCATAACACCAGCGTAGTCGCCAACCGTTACATGACCGCCAAGAATAGCGTTGTTACCAATGTGAGTGTGGTTACCAACAATAACATCGTGCGCTACGTGAGCATTAACACAAAGTAAGTTGTCATCACCAATCACTGTGGTTGCTTTGTCTTGAACCGTACCACGATGGATTTGAACCGCTTCACGAATTACGTTGCGATCACCGATTACAACTGTTGTGTCTTCGCCGCCGTATTTCTTATCTTGGTTTTCTTCACCGATAACAGCGTGTGGGAAGATACGATTTTCTTTACCAATGGTTGTGTGACCTTTGATCACAACGTGCGACATCACTTCAGTGTCGTCACCAATTGTCACATTACCAGCAATGTAAGTGAAAGGCCCAACCGTCACGTTAGCACCGATAGTTACATCACCTTCGATTACTGCTGCCGGGTGAATTTTCGCTGTTTCATGAATCATATTAAAACTCTCTACGAGCACATTTAAGTTCAGCTGAACATACAACTACGCCGTCAACCTTAGCAACACCATTAAACGATGCGATGCCACGACGTTCTTTTAAGAATTCAACTTCGATAACCAGTTGGTCACCTGGTACTACTGGCTTACGGAATTTAGCTTTATCTACGCTAGCAAAGTAGTACAACTCGTTGCCAGAAGGCGCACCGAAAGATTTGAATGCTAGAAGGCCTGTTGCTTGTGCCATTGCTTCTAAGATCAACACGCCTGGGAATACAGGAAGCTGAGGGAAGTGGCCTGTGAACTGAGGTTCGTTAACAGAAACATTCTTAATTGCGGTCAGTGTTTTTTCTTTTTCAAAGCTAGTCACACGATCAACCATTAAGAATGGGTAGCGATGAGGTAGTAGTTCCTGAATTTCAGTAATGTTCATCGTTGTCTGTTCAGTAGTCAAAGTCGTATTCCTATGTATATTCTTTATTTAATTAGAAGGATTATAAACGAAAAAGACTCGCTGTACGCGAGCCTTTTATTAGAAATGCTGGAATTATGATTCCGCGCTCTTCTCAATAAGTTTTTCAACGGTTTTCAAACGCTTGTTCATTTCATCAATACGATGAACTCGCGTCGCTGTTTTACGCCAGTCTTTATTTGGCTGTAAAGGAATACCCGAAGAGTACATGCCTTTCTCAGTGATACTGCGCATTACCATCCCCATACCGGTGATTGTAACGCCGTCAACGATTTCAATGTGACCATTAATCACACAACCACCACCAATAATACAGTACTTACCTATCGTCGTGCTGCCTGCAATGATAGTACCACCAGCAAGAGCTGAACCATATCCGATGTGAACATTGTGAGCAATCTGGAGTTGGTTATCTAGGATAACGTTGTCTTCGATGATTGTGTCATCTAATGCGCCGCGGTCGATGGTAGTACACGCGCCAATTTCTACGCGGTTACCAATGCGAACAGAGCCGACTTGCGGGATCTTAACCCATTCGCCTTTCTCGTTCGCATAACCAAAGCCATCAGAGCCAATAACAGTACTTGATTGGATCAGACATGCTTCACCAATCACAACTTCATGGTAAACACTTACGTTAGCCCACAGCTTAGTGCCTGCGCCAATTTTTGCATTTTTACCAATAAAGCAACCAGCACCGATGATCACATCATCACTAAGTACTACACCAGACTCAATCACAGCGTTCGCACCAATAGACACATTTTGTCCAATAGTTGCATCGCTAGAGATTGAAGCAGAATCAGCAATAGCCGCTGCGGGTGCAGGAGTAGTATCAAGCGCTTGAGCAACCTTAGCAAAAGCAACGTAGGGGTCACTAACCACAATAACGTTGGTCTTACACAATTCGCGCTCACTCTCTTTAACCATAATAGCGGACGCTTTACAGTCACCTAGGTGCTTGCTGTACTTCACGTTAGAAAGGAACGTAATGTTACCTTCTTGCGCTTTATCCATAGGAGCGACTGCTGAGACGGTAATCGTACCGTCTCCGTGTAGCTCTCCCCCAGTAATCGTTGCCAATTCGGCTAAAGTCAGGTTCTTCATAAAACTTATTTCAGTGATTTAATTACTTGCTCAGAGATGTTGTATTCAGGCTTACCGTATTGTAGAGCTTGAATATCAACGATCATGTCGTAGCCTTCTTTCTCTGCAACTTTAGTTACAGCATCTTGAATCACTTTGAACAGCTTCTGCTTCTCTTGTGCTTCACGACGTTGACTTGCTTTTTCTAATGCTTGAGCTTTGATTTTGTACTTGCTGTCTAGTTGGCCAACTTCGATACGAAGCTTCTCAACTTCTTCAGGACCTAGTAGCTCGCCATCACGCTTAAGCTTTTCAATCTTGGTTTTTGCTTCAGCTTGAATGCTCTGTAGCTCAGCCGCTTTATCTTTGAACTCTTCCTGCATTTTTTGAAGAACAACTTCACGCTGAGGTAAAGCCTGGAATACTTGTGCAGTGTTTACATAACCCACTTTTTGCGCAGCTTCAGCAGCTGTTGCAAAGAAAGAAGAGCTAAGAACTACAAGGCCTAAACCTGCTGCTTTAATCATATTTTTCAAAATATTGTCCTTTAAATATTAGAAAGTTCTACCAATGGTAAATGTGAAGAACTCTTCATCATCACCTTCGTAAACTTTAATTGGTTTCGCTAGAGAGAAAACCAGTGGGCCCATTGGTGACATCCATTGAAGGGCTGCACCATAAGATGAACGGTAATTTGTTGGGTCAGAGTAATCGTAGTAGTACTGGCTGCCACTATTTGGTGCGCCGCGGTCTACGAACTCTGTGTCCCATACACTTGCCATGTCGAAGAAAACACTGGTTCGAATCTGGCTGCGCGCTTCATCAGAAGCAAACGGCGTTGGTACAATTAACTCTAAGCTTGCTAAGGCAACCGCGTTACCACCCACTGAATCATCAGTAGCGGTATCATAGGTTGGGTTGTTACCTGTGCTGCTTCCGTAAACGGCTTTCGGGCCAGCTGAGTTAGAACCAAAGCCACGTAGGGTTGTAAAACCACCTGCGTAGTAGTTCTCGTAGAATGGGAACAAGTTATCGTTACCATCTGTTTGACCATAACCATTACCATAGCCTAATCGGCCACGCATCAATAGTGTGAACTCATGCTTTTTGGTCAGCGGGATGTAATGTTTTACATCGTACTGCATTTTGAAGTACTGAGCATCAGAGCCTGGTACCGTCATTTTAGCGAAAGCACGTTGGTGGTTACCCTCAGTTGGGAAGAAACCACGGTTCAAATTGTTACGCGTCCATGAAATATTGATATCGAAGTCATCGGTTAAGATGTGCTCGTCACCGTATTGGTCGATACTTCTCGCGAACTGTTCAACTTGGATATAAGTCGGTACGTTACCGATCTTGTTGTGCGTATAGCCCACACCAAACTCGATACGGTTCAGCTCATCCATAGGGAAACCCCATGTTAGGCTGGTACCGTAACTTTGGTTGGTATAGTCGACGATGCCCGCTTCAGAGGCTTCAAATTCGTTGTAGAAGATCTTACCGCCTAAGCTCACACCATCAAGGTTCCAGTATGGGTCACGGTAGTCTAAGCTCACGTTCTTTTGGTAATCATTCATCATGGCACTTACGCCAACACGGTTACCTGAACCTGCAAAGTTATCTTGTTGCAAACCAACTTGGAAACTAACACCTGATTCAGTACCGTAGCCAACACCAAAGTTGATACTGCCTGAGTTCGCTTCCTTAACGTTGTAAACCAAATCAACTTGGTCTTCACTGCCAGGAACACGCACTGTTTGTACATCAACCGTTTCAAAGAAACCTAAACGGTTAAGACGGCTCTTACCGGTATCAATGGACTTAGAGTTAAGCCAGCTGCCTTCCATTTGACGCATTTCACGACGCAGTACTTCGTCTTTCGTTGAGTTGTTACCCGTGAATCGAATATCACGAACATAGATACGGCTGCCCGCTTCTACATTGATAACCAACGACACTTCTTTGGTCTCATCGTCAAATTCAGGAATCGTGCGAACTTGTGGGTACGCGTAGCCAGATTCACCAAGAATTCGTTTTACGTTCTCTTCCAAAGACGTTACCGAAGAACCGTTGTACGTATCGCCGTCTTCGAATGGCACTAACGCTTCGAAGTCAGCCTCACGACCGATTAATTCACCACGGAAAGAGACATCTTTAACGGTGTAGGCTTCGCCTTCATCGAGGCCAAGCGTGATGTAAACACCTTTTTTGTCTGGAGAGATCGCCACCTGCGTAGAGTCAACCTTAAACTTAAGGTAACCACGGTCAAGGTAGTAAGATTTCAGCGCTTCGATATCACCGGCTAATACTTGCTTTTGGTATTTTTCATCCGCAAGGAAATTCCACCATGCAACATCAACATTCAGATTGAAACGACTAAGCAGTTCAGAGTCAGAGAAGACTTCATTACCGATAAAGTTGATTTGCTGAATCTTAGCGGATACGCCCTCAGTAAACACAAACTTAAGGTCAGAACGGTTACGTGGCAGAGGTGTCACAACCGCTTTTACTGTCGCGTTGTACTTACCAACACTGTAGTAAAAATCTTCAAGGCCTTTTTCAATGTTACTCAGCGTAGTACGGTCAAGGGCTTCACCTTCACGAACACCAGACGCATCTAGGTTCTGCTGAAGCTGTTCTTCTTTAATCGCTTTATTACCAGAGAATGAGATGCTTGCGATGGTCGGTCGTTCTTGAACTTGAACAATCAATACACCTTCATCACGAAGTACTTTAACGTCCTCAAAGTTGCCCGAAGCATACAATGCACGAATGATCTCAGACACATCGCTTTCATCCACTTCATCGCCAATACGCACTGGCATTTTCAGTAGAGCTGCACCAAGTGCAACACGCTGTAAACCTTCGATCTTGATATCTTGAACTACAAAGTTTTGTGCTCCGTTCGCAGCCACACTAGTGGCCAATAGACTTGCGAACAGAATTTGCTTAATCGCCATACTTATTCTAATTATTCCTTGCTACTACCAATGCCTGTGAGAAACCATTCACAGACGAGTAAAATCGTTAAATATTGCCAGAGCCATCAATGAGAAGAGGATTGCCCCTCCCACTCTGTATCCCATTTCCTGAACTTTCTCAGGTACCGGTTTACGAGTAACGGCCTCAATAGCGAAAAACAGCAAATGTCCGCCATCAAGCATAGGCAGCGGAACCAAATTAATAATCCCTAAGTTAACACTAATCAGAGCCAAAAAGCCCAAGAAGTAAACCAGACCATAATCGGCGGTTGTACCTGCACCTTTAGCGATTGAAATAGGGCCACTCAAGTTGTTTAAGCCAACATCACCAACGATGAGCTTCTTAAGCATTGTCAGTGTCAATCCAATGATTTGACCTGTTTTATCAAATGCTTTTCCTACAGACTCAATTACACCAAATTGTAACTCAAAGCGATAATCTTCTGGCCATTCTGCGACTTCCGGAGCAATACCTGCATAGCCGATTGTCGAACCATCAGAAAGCTCTCGACTTTTTGGTGTCATAACCAATGACTGCTCGGCACCATTTCGCAATACGACCAAGTCCAATGATGTCATTGGATTAGCACGAATTAACTCAACAACCGACTGCCACTGTTCAATAGGTTGCCCGTTAATCTCAACAATTTTATCGCCAGCTTCAAGACCTGCATCGTATGCAGCGCCATCATCAATGATTTGAGCCAGTACGGTCGATATCTCTGGAGAATACGGTCTAAAGCCCAGCGTTGTCATTGCAGATTCAGTTTCTGGGTTGAACGACCAGTCTGAAATATCCAATGTCATTTGTTGCTCAAAGCCGATGTCGTCTTGAGAAGCAACCGTCACTGTCATGGATTGATCACCAATGTGCGATATCAACCCCATATTGACTGATTCCCAATCTGCGGTTTTGATTCCTGAAATAGATTTAAGTTCCATTCCAGTTTCAATTCCGGCTTGTGCAGCAATAGATTGTGGAGTGACTTCACCAATCACGGGCTTAACCGCGGGTACGCCAATCAAAAATACTAACCAATACGCGAACACCGCAAAGATAAAGTTGAATGCAGGGCCTGCACCCACAATCGCCGTTCGTTTCCAAAGCGGCTTCTTGTCGAAAGCGTATTGCTGTTGATCTTCAGAAAGATCGTCAACACGACCATCGAGCATCTTAACGTAGCCGCCCAGTGGAATCACTGACAAGCTGTATTCAGTACCATCACGGCCCACTTTACTCCAGATTGATTTACCAAAACCAATCGAGAATTTTTCAACTTTCACACCACAACGACGAGCGACCCAGAAGTGTCCAAACTCATGAACAGCAACCAGAATGCCAAGCGCTACGATAAAAGATGCGAAGTTCCACAGAATTCCACTCATGCTAGCTGCTCTTTAATAAATTGAATGGCTATTTGACGAGACATATTATCGAGCTCGAGAAGGCTTTCCAAGCTATCTAAACCCTCAGAGTTATGTTGTTCACATACTTTGCTCATAACGTGTTCGTTAATGACAGCAATATCGGTAAATTTCACTCGATTGTTCAAGAAAGCATCGACCGCGATCTCGTTTGCTGCATTAATGGCTGTTGTCGCATGCTGACCTAAGTAGCACGCTTCAATCGCTAACCTCAAACACGGGTAACGACTGAAATCTGGTTCTAAGAAGTTAAGCTCACCCACTTTAGTAAAGTCTAAAGGCTTAACACCCGCCTCGGTACGATTAGGGTAAGACATCGTCAAAGCGATTGGCGTTGCCATATCTGGTTCGCCCATTTGAGCAAGCACAGAGCCATCCTTGTACTGAACCATCGAGTGAATCACAGACTGCGGGTGAATGATGACCTTTAACTGCTCCTGAGAAGCATTAAATAGCCATTTCGCTTCAATGTACTCTAGCCCTTTATTCATCATAGTCGCAGAATCGACAGAGATCTTAGGCCCCATAGACCAGTTAGGGTGTGCAATTGCGCGTTCAGGAGTCACTGATTTGAGTTCAGCCACATCGGTATAACGGAAAGGACCACCAGAACCAGTCAGAAGAATATGGTTAATGCCGTTTTCTTCAAGGTTACAGCGGCCTAGGTTAGTTTGTACGTTCTGCGGAAGGCATTGGAAAATAGCATTATGCTCGCTATCGACAGGAAGCAGCTCTGCACCGTATTTTTCCACGGCGTCGATAAACAACTGCCCAGACATCACCAAAGCTTCTTTGTTTGCAAGCAAGATACGCTTGCCCGCTTTAACCGCAGACATAGTAGGAAGTAAACCAGCGGCACCAACAATCGCGGCCATTACCGTGTCCACTTCCTCTAGAGAAGCAACCTGACACATGCCTTCAGTGCCTGAAAGTACTTTTACGTTAGGGTAACTCACGGACAACACTTCAGTCAGTTGAGACGCTGCATCAGAGCAAGCCATAGCAACATAGCTTGGTTGCCACTTTTCAACTAACGCCAGCATCTTTTCAACATTCGAGCCTGCAGCCAGTGCAACCACTGAATAGAGATCTGGGTTTTGCTCAACGACTTTTAGTGTACTTGCACCAATTGAGCCGGTAGCGCCAAGGATAGTTAGATTTCGCATCACATATGACCGTAGAAATGTAATAAAGGGCAGAATCACTGCCCTTTTTTATTAGAATGCTAAATAAAGCAGAGCAAAGACAGGGAATGCAGCCGTTAAGCTATCTATTCTATCTAGTATACCACCATGACCAGGAATCAGATTACTGCTGTCTTTCACCCCAGAAACACGCTTAAACATGCTTTCAACAAGGTCACCTAGAACAGAAATAACAACGGTCACAAGGGTAATAACAATCATGTGAAGTGGGCTTGTGAATTGGATGTCAAACAAGTCAGCAAAGATCCAAGCCACGATCACCGCAGTAATAATGCCACCGATAAGACCTTCAATCGTCTTATTAGGGCTTACCGCTGGTGCCATTTTACGCTTACCAAAACTCTTTCCTGAAAAGTATGCGCCGCTATCTGCAGCCCAAACAAGCAAGCAAACAAACATCACCAGTTTAGCACCGTGGTAAGGATCAGCATCGATACCGTTAGCACGCAGGATAACCACACTCCAGAAGAATGGCAGCAGAGTCAGCACACCAAAGGCGTGACGAAGAAGAGAAGAGTCTTTCCATGCAGGCATAGACTTAGGATAAGTCACCGCCATGCCACTCGCGATTACCCACCAAATCGAGCCAATCGTTAGAATGGCGTAGTGAGCAGTAGACAAGTTATTAAGGCTAAATGCATCAAAAGGGATAAAAGCAAAACTTGCAGCACTTACCACAACCGTTGGAATCAACGCTACATAACGTGATTTGTTTTCAACAAACTGAGTCCACTCCCAAAAACCCAATAGCGAGATTACCGCTAGTGAAAGAATAAATGTAGGAAGTGATAACTCGAAAATACCTAGAATAACTAGGGGAGCTAAAATCAACGCCGTAATAATTCGTTGTTTCAAACCAAAAAATCCTTATTAACTGTCCATCAGAGCTTTAATTTGCTCACCGGTGCATCCAAAACGACGCTCACGGTTAACAAACCAAGTCACAGCTTCTACTAAGCTGTCTTCATTAAAGTCTGGCCAGAATTGTTCAGTGAAATACATTTCGGCGTAAGCCAACTGCCAAAGCATAAAATTACTAATGCGGCATTCGCCACTGGTACGGATAAGTAGATCGACTTCAGGAATATCTGCCATTGTCAGGTGCTGTGTAATCATAGCTTCATCAATGTCATCTACATTAATATCACCAGACTTTACCTGTTGAGCAATAGAGGTCATTGCTTGCTGAATATCCCACTTACCGCCGTAGTTAGCTGCAATATTAATAACCATACCCGTATTGGTGCTAGTCAAAGCTTCCGCTTCTTCTATCTTCTTTTGTAGTCGATCATTGAAACGACTTTTATCACCAATAACACGAAGTTGTAGATTATTTTTATGAAGCTTTTTAACTTCACTCGACAGCACTGAAATAAACAGTTCCATCAAGATACCGACTTCTTCTTCAGGACGACGCCAGTTTTCGCTACTAAATGCAAAAAGAGTAACGGCTTTAATGCCAAGTCTGGCTGCAGAAGAGATAGTTTTACGAACGGCTTGAACACCGTTTTTATGGCCAAAGACGCGAGGCTTGCCCTGAGCTTTTGCCCAGCGACCATTACCATCCATAATGATAGCAATGTGTTTAGGAAGAGAGTCTGTGAACGCTTGAGAATTATGCATAAAAGAGTGAATCAAATTCTAATAGTCGAACAGAGTAGCATAAAAAAACGCTGCACCGTGAGTACAGCGTTTTTCCGGAAAGAAAAGAATATGGAAAATTAAACTTCCATCAACTCTTTTTCTTTAACAGCTAGAACTTCGTCTACGTTCTTAACCGCAGCGTCAGTTAGCTTTTGAATTTCGTCTTGTGCTTTACGATCTTCATCTTCAGAGATTTCTTTATCTTTAAGAAGTGCTTTTAGATCGCCATTCGCGTCACGACGGATGTTACGGATAGCAACACGGCCACCTTCAGCTTCGCCACGAACGATTTTAACTAGGTCTTTACGACGCTCTTCCGTTAGCGGTGGAAGTGGAACACGGATAACTGTACCCGCAGACATAGGGTTTAGGCCTAGGTCAGATGTCAGGATTGCTTTTTCAACTAGAGGAGTCAGCGTTTTATCAAACACTGTAATAGCTAGTGTACGTGCATCTTCAGCGATAACGTTAGCTACTTGAGTCAAAGGCGTTGGAGCACCGTAGTACTCAACAGTAAGACCAGAAAGTAGGCTCGGGTGCGCACGGCCTGTACGAATCTTTTGCAGGCTGTTTTTTAGTGCATCAACACTTTTTACCATGCGCTCTTGAGCGTCTTTTTTGATTTCGTTAATCACAATTTCACCTTGATTATGTTCTTTCTTCAAGAAAGCTTTTTATTTGGAGTGATAAGGATAAGCTTGCCAAGGTACAACACCTCAGTAAGCCCGAAAAATTAGTCAGCGTCGCTGATTAATGTACCTTCAGTTTCACCCATAACCACGCGACGTAGTGCGCCTGGTTTATTCATGTTAAATACACGGATTGGCATTTTGTGATCACGTGCTAGCGTAAATGCAGCCAAGTCCATTACTTTAAGTTCTTTATCAAGAACCGTGTTGTAAGACAACGTATCATACAACTCTGCGTCTGGGTTTGCTACAGGGTCAGAAGTAAATACACCATCTACTTTTGTCGCTTTTAGAACTACGTCAGCTTCGATTTCGATACCACGTAGACATGCAGCAGAATCCGTAGTGAAGAATGGGTTACCCGTACCAGCAGAGAAGATCACAACGCGACCTTGACGTAGTTGGCTGATTGCATCTGCCCAGTTGTAGTCGTCACACACACCTTTAAGAGGGATTGCAGACATTACACGTGCGTTTACGTAAGCACGGTGAAGAGCGTCACGCATTGCAAGGCCGTTCATTACCGTTGCAAGCATACCCATGTGGTCACCAACAACGCGGTTCATGCCAGCTTCAGCAAGACCAGCACCACGGAACAAGTTACCGCCACCGATAACAACACCAACTTGAACGCCTAGTTCAACCAATTCTTTTACTTCTTGAGCCATACGATCAAGGATCGTTGGGTCAATACCAAAACCTTCTTCGCCTTGTAGCGCTTCACCGCTAAGTTTTAACAGAATACGTTGATACACTGGTTTAGGGTTCGTAGTCATGGAGTTTACCTTCCAAAGAGTTGATGATTAACAGTCATGGATAAAAACTGAGTAAGTCAGTTTGCATTCATAACCACTAACGTTGCCTTCAAAAATAGTTCACTATTCATAAAAAGACCGCAGCATTTGCCACGGTCTTTTTTCAAACAATACGCTAAGGATTAACCTTTTTGTACCGCTGCAACTTCGTCAGC
Source organism: Vibrio sp. 10N.261.51.F11 (assembly GCF_041471665.1). Classification (NCBI taxonomy): domain Bacteria; kingdom Pseudomonadati; phylum Pseudomonadota; class Gammaproteobacteria; order Vibrionales; family Vibrionaceae; genus Vibrio; species Vibrio sp. 10N.261.51.F11. Next base: position 184,195 of record NZ_JBFROW010000025.1, read on the forward strand.
GAAGCTCATTTCAGCAGCTTTCTCGATACCTTCACCAACTTCTAGACGTACGAAGTTAGATACTGCAGCGCCTTTTTCTTTAAGGATTTCGCCAACAGTTTTCTTAGGTTCCATGATGAAAGCTTGACCAGTTAGAGAGATTTCGCCCGTGAATTTCTTCATACGGCCGATAACCATTTTCTCAGCGATCTCTTGAGGCTTGCCTTCGTTCATAGCGATTTCAACTTGAACTTCTTTCTCTTTAGCAACTACGTCTGCTGGTACGTCTTCTGGGTTAACAAACTCAGGACGAGAAGCAGCAACGTGCATAGCAACGTGCTTAAGAGTTTCAGCTTCGCCTTCACCAGCTACAACAACACCGATTTTCTCACCGTGACGGTAAGAAGCTAGTGCAGCACCTTCAACGTAAGCTACGCGACGGATGTTGATGTTTTCGCCGATTTTAGCAACTAGAGCAACGCGAGTTTCTTCGAACTGTGCTTGTAGCTCTTCTACAGAAGCTTTAGAAGCTACTGCTGCAGCTGCAACTTCTTCTGCAAACGCAGTGAAGCTAGCATCTTTTGCTACGAAGTCAGTTTGGCAGTTAACTTCAAGAAGAACAGCTACACCGTTCTCTTCTTTGATGATGATTGCGCCTTCAGCAGCAACGTTACCAGCTTTCTTAGCTGCTTTCGCTGCGCCAGATTTACGCATGTTTTCAATTGCTAGTTCGATGTCAGCGTTTGCTTCTACAAGCGCTTTCTTACATTCCATCATGCCAGCGCCAGTGCGCTCGCGAAGTTCTTTAACTAGAGCAGCAGTTACAGTTGCCATTCTCTATTCCTCGGTTGATTCGAAAATAAGGTAAAAATCAGGGGCCAAAATGAGGCCCCCGATCTAACTATAACTTAGCTTACATTTAATAAAGATTTCAAAATCTATATTAGCTAAGCCAAGCGTGATTCAGAGCCGCTATTATTCAGCTTCTACAAAACCATCTTTTTCAGCAGCTACAGCAGCAACGTCTTTGTTACGACCTTCTTTAACCGCGTCTGCAGCAGCGTTTAGGTAAAGCTGTACTGCACGGATTGCATCGTCGTTACCTGGGATAACGAAGTCAACGCCGTCTGGGTTAGAGTTAGTATCAACTACAGCGTAAACTGGGATACCTAGGTTGTTTGCTTCTTTAACTGCGATGTGTTCGTGATCAGCATCGATTACGAATAGAGCGTCTGGTAGGCCGCCCATGTTCTTGATACCACCAAGAGACTTCTCTAGCTTCTCCATTTCACGAGTGCGCATTAGAGCTTCTTTCTTAGTTAGCTTGTCGAAAGTACCGTCTTGAGCTTGCGCTTCAAGTTCTTTCAGACGCTTGATAGACTGACGAACAGTTTTGTAGTTCGTTAGCATACCGCCTAACCAGCGGTTGTTAACGTAGAACTGGTTGCTGTTTACAGCAGCTTCTTTAACAGCTTCAGATGCAGCGCGCTTAGTACCAACGAAAAGAACTTTACCTTTCTTCTCACCAACTTTAGCGATTTCTGCTAGAGCTTCGTTGAACATTGGTACAGTTTTTTCTAGGTTGATGATATGTACTTTGTTACGAGCACCAAAGATGAATGGCTTCATTTTTGGGTTCCAGTAACGAGTTTGGTGACCGAAGTGAACACCAGCTTTAAGCATATCGCGCATTGATACAGTTGCCATTTTAAAATCCTCTATGGGGTTAGGCCTCCACATCCCCCATGAATCCGACCCCTAACAACTAACCACTTTTCAGCCGTTATCTGTGTTGTTGAGGCACCCCGGAACATGTGTCGGAATGTGTGTGATTTAAAGAAATAAGTTAGTGGACATAAAGCTTGTTTCGCCAATTGGAGAAAACAGTCCTGATGTCCGGCGCGCTTTATACCATATTTTGTCTATCTATGGCTAGAAAAAATTCTAAAAATGGCGACTGCTATACTGATCTCTAAAGGTAAATTTTCTCTATAAAATAGTGTCTATATCAAACAGGTTCTGCACCATTAAACCGAACATTATCCACTCAGATTGAGCAGTATCCACCAATATTGTACGGACATGGTAATGTTGCGCTAAATTGCTGCACTGATAGAATAGCCCCAATATGCACACTTAGGTGCTACCAAATTAAGAGATATGCAATGGCTGTAAAAATTAAAACTGCTGAAGAAATTGAAAAAATGCGCGTCGCCGGCAAGCTGGCCGCTGACATTATTGAGATGATCGAACCTCACATCCAAGTGGGTACCACGACGGAAGAGCTCAATACGCTTTGTCATGAGTACGCTCTAGAAAGAGGTGCATACTCTGCGCCACTCGATTACCACGGTTTCCCTAAGTCTATCTGTACGTCTATCAATCATATTGTGTGTCACGGCATTCCCGCGTCACAAGACGAGACGGGTAGCACAGGTCAATTCAAACCTGCGGTACTCAAAGATGGCGACATTCTGAACGTTGATATCACAGTTATCATCCCTGATGACGCAAATGCCGATCTTAGTACTCGCCCTCAAGGCTACCACGGTGACACCTCTAAGATGTTCCTAGTGGGTGAGGTTTCACCTGCAAACAAGCGTCTGTGCATGGTTGCTCAAGAAGCACTTTACGAAGGCATGCGCCAAGTTAAGCCAGGTGTTCAACTTGGTCAAATCGGTACTGCTATCGAGAAGTACATCAAAACAAACAACAAGAACAACCCACGCGCTAAGTTCTCTATTGTTAAAGATTACTGTGGTCACGGCATTGGTTCTGAATTCCACGAAGATCCACAAGTAGTTCACTACAAGAACAGCGATCGCACCGTGCTAAAAGCAGGCATGTGCTTCACTATCGAGCCAATGATCAACGCGGGTAAGTTTGGCTGTCGTCTTGATGACGAAGATAGCTGGACAGTATACACAGCAGACAGCAAGAACTCGGCTCAATGGGAGCACACTCTGGTTGTAACTGATACTGGTTGTGAAGTACTAACACTGCGCAGCGATGATACAATCCCACGTATCATGAAGAACGCTTAGTTCACCGAACTGAGCGCATCAGCCTTTTAAAAATATCCTCGCATTGTCGAGGATATTTTTTTATCCACTCAATTTCGATTTTCCATCAGCTTCTGTTAAATTGTTTACTATTCTCATTTGCTTGCACGGATAGCAGACTATGCCTTATCAATGCCCTCTTACGTTCAATGACGAACAAATTGAAATCTGCGAATTAAAAAATCAGCTCGAGATCTTCACGCAGTATCAAAAAAATGAATTTCTGAACCACCATCCCGTCACCGATTTGGTTCTACTGCGCTCCGAATACATGGATTTACTTCTCAATCGTTTGTGGGAAAATTTCGGATTCAACAAACTGCCTCATATTTCACTTGTCGCAGTGGGTGGTTATGGTCGTGGCGAACTGCATCCTTTGTCTGACATTGATATTCTCATTGTCTCGCAAAAAACACTACCACCAGCTCTTGGTGAAAAGGTCAGTCAATTCATTACTCTACTTTGGGATTTAAAGCTCGAAGTTGGCCATGCTGTGCGAACTATTACTGAGTGTCTCGATATCGGCACCGATGATTTAACCGTCGCGACCAACCTACAAGAGTCGCGATTGTTATGTGGTAGTGAAGACACTTTCCAAGAACTAAAACTGAAGATTCATTCCGATTCATTTTGGCCAAGTGAGACGTTTTACAAAGCCAAGATTCAAGAACAGAGAGAGCGTCATGCTCGCTACCACGACACCACCTATAATTTAGAACCGGACATCAAATCGACTCCGGGAGGGCTCAGAGACATCCATACCCTGAGCTGGGTTGCGCGTCGCCACTTCGGCGCGACCTCTTTGTTAGAGATGAGCAAATACGGCTTTCTGACCGATGCTGAATATCGTGAGCTCGTTGAGTGCCAAGATTTTTTATGGCGTGTTCGCTTTGCATTGCATATTGAACTGCGCCGTTACGACAACCGTTTAACGTTCGCGCATCAAGCTCAAGTCGCTGAACATCTGGGTTATACGGGTGAAGGAAACCGTGGTGTTGAGATGATGATGAAAGAGTTCTACCGAACCCTTCGTCGTGTTGCTGAACTGAATAAGATGCTGCTTAAGCTGTTCGATCAAGCGATCATCAATGGCGGTCAAACCCAAGACGCTGAAATTCTCGATAGTGATTTCCAACGTCGAGGTTCGTTGATCGAAGCGCGCAAGCCTGCCCTATTCCAAGCAAGACCAGAAACCATTCTCGATATGTTCATCCATATCGCCAATGACTCGACTATCGAAGGGGTAAGTCCACCAACATTGCGACAACTGCGTACGGCACGCCGTCGATTGAACCGATTCCTGCATACCATTCCTGAAGCTCGTGACAAGTTCATGGATCTAGTTCGCCACCCTAATGCCCTGCACAAAGCCTTTAGCTTAATGCACAAATTGGGCGTGCTCTCTGCGTACTTACCGCAGTGGAGCCAGATCGTTGGTCAGATGCAGTTTGACCTATTCCATGTTTACACCGTGGATGAGCACAGTATCCGCCTGCTCAAGCACATCAACCGCTTTGGTCAAATCGAAAACCACGATAAGCACCCTATCTGCTGTGAAGTCTATCCTCGAGTACAGAAGAAAGAGTTGCTGATCCTTGCCGCTATCTTCCATGACATCGGCAAAGGCCGCGGCGGAGACCACTCTGAGATAGGTGCGGTTGAGGCTTACTCTTTCTGTATTGAACACGGGCTATCGAAGCCTGAAGCCAAACAAGTCGCGTGGTTGGTACAAAATCACCTATTGATGTCAGTAACGGCTCAACGTCGTGATATCTACGATCCGGACGTAATCACAGAGTTCGCCAAGAAAGTACGCGACGAAGAGTCGTTAGAACTGCTGGTGTGCCTAACGGTAGCCGATATCTGTGCAACCAACCCAGAACTATGGAACAGCTGGAAACGTACCCTACTCGCAGAACTGTTCCATTCTACGCAGCGCGCACTGCGCCGCGGCTTGGAAAACCCCGTCGATGTCAGAGACCGTATTCGTCATAACCAGCAAATGGCATCTGCACTGCTGCGTAAAGAAGGCTTCACGGCTCGTGAGATTGAGGTGTTGTGGCAGCGTTTCAAAGCTGACTATTTCTTGCGTCACACACATAAACAAATCGCTTGGCACTGTGAGCACTTACTTCGCCTAGAAGACCCAAGGCAACCGTTAGTGCTGATCAGTAAGAAAGCGACGCGCGGTGGCACAGAAGTGTTCGTTTATTGTAAAGACCAAGCAGCACTGTTTGCGACCGTGGTTGCCGAACTCGACAGACGTAACTTTAACGTTCATGACGCGCAGGTCATGGTTAGCAAAGATGGTCATGTTTTGGATACCTTTATCGTACTAGACCAGCACGGCGAAGCGATTGATGAAGCAAGACACAAAGCCGTTGCTAAACATCTGACTCATGTATTGACTGATGGCCGCCCGACTAAGATTAAGACGCGTCGCACGCCACGTAACTTGCAACACTTTAAGGTCAAAACCTTAGTTGAGTTCCTACCAACCAAGAGCAAGAAACGTACCTTGATGGAGTTAAGAGCTCTTGATACGCCGGGGTTATTGGCTCAAGTCGGTGCAACCTTTGCGGAGCTAGACATCAACTTGCACGGTGCCAAAATCACCACCATAGGTGAGCGAGCAGAGGATCTGTTTATTCTGACCAGTGAAGCGGGAGGAAGGCTGTCTGAAGAACAAGAACAGGCACTAAGAGAACGATTAACCGAGCACGTCTCTGAACTCGCACCTTAGAAAGCGAATTCAGTCTAAAAACAGGTTTAATAACCAAATAAGTGTGGGCAAAGATAGAGAGCGATCTTGCCCACAACTTACAATCAATTCACAGATATCAACTATCTAGCTCGTCGTTAGGCTGCTACATTGATCAAGTCAATTACATAAAAGTATTACATTCATAACCTAGAGGTCGCTTATGTATCCAAACCTCACTGGCTTAGGTATCCACGAACCTAAACAGATTGAACGTTACTCCCTTCGCCAAGAAGCGCACAAAGATATCCTGAAGATTTACTTTCGTAAGCAGAAAGGGGAACTGTTCGCGAAAAGCGTTAAATTTAAGTACCCACGACAAGTAAAAAGTGTGCTTGTTAGCGGTGGCAATAATCAATACAAAGAAGTGACAGAGATTAACCGCAACCTCACTCTTGTGATTGATGAACTCAACAAAATCACCAAACCGACGCCAACGGCTGAGGTGGATGTGAAGCAGAAGATCCTTACCGACTTACGCCATCTAGAGAAAGTGGTATCAAGCAAGATCGCTGAGATCGAAGCTGATCTAGAAAAGCTAAAATGATCCCGCGACTAACTATTACTGTTAACTAACCAACATTAGTTATGCCGTTAAGGTTATACAGATACAAAAAGGGCTGATATCACTATCAGCCCTTTGTTTTTTATTCTATTTTCTCTATTCACTTAGACTGGAGATTGCCTAAACACGCGAGACTTACTTAGACAAGCAAGTTTGAGCATCGATTAAGTTAGTATCCCACTCAAAGGTTTCAAACAACCTTAGCCAAGTTTCATCAAGGTTGGCCTTCATCACCAACTCTTCTTTTGTGAAAGGATGGATAAAGCGAAGCTCAGAAGCGTGCAACAACAAACGATGCGAATCTAAATCATCACGGAACAGTCGATTGTGCTTACCATCACCATGTGAAGTATCACCGACAATCGGATGTCTTAGATGAGCCATGTGACGACGCAGCTGATGTTTGCGACCTGTCTTTGGCATCATCTCAACCAAGCAGTAGCGGCTCGTAGGAAAGCGTCCTGTTGAATATGGCACTTCTACTTTTGCTAGCGGTTCATAGACTGTCACTGCCTCTTGCGCTTCTTTGTCTTCTTTCGCGAACTTATCTGCGATCTTATCCAGCTCAACCTTAAGTGCATAATCGAGCGTATCGCCCTCTTCTATCCAACCACGGACAATCGCATGATAGGTTTTTTGCATCTCATGATTAGCGAACATTGGCATCACCTGTGAAGCAACCTCACTCGACAACGCAAACACCAACACACCCGATGTCGGTCTGTCTAAGCGGTGTAATGGAAATACATGCTGACCAATTTGATCGCGCAATGTCTGCATAACAAATTGCGTTTCGTGTTTATCCAACCATGAACGATGCACTAGCATGCCAGCGGGCTTATTCACCGCGACAAAATACTCATCTTGATAAATGATCTCTAACATTACGCGCATACCTCATCAATGCTCTGAATCGTCACTAGCAGTTCAGCCTTGTCTGCCTCATTTTTCCAAACTTCACAAAAATAAGGATGGATAGCAAAGCCCTTCGGTAGGGGCATTTTCGCATCCATCATTGCGTTGATCTTAACGATAAAGATCCACTGCAACCACTCTTCCGGTTGTAGACAATCAATAGCAAAAGGTTCAACACTGGCCAGAGCTTCGTCCGAAGGTGGAACATCACTCCACAGCGAACATTGGCGCATTTGTTGTTCTAATTGTTGAAGTAAAGGAGGTAACTTTGTGGCAGCTGTCATTTTTCACCAAGTTATTTATCTAGTGACCTTGAAATTGGGGCATAGAGTACCATCTATTTAGGAAAGAAAGTTAGGAGCTTTATTACTATGGAAACGATTCACACGCTCACTCAGTTACTCAAGAATAGCGGTTGCCAATACGATATCTACGACCTAGGTCGTCGCATTCAGAAGATCGACAACACCTTATTCTCTGATGTTGAGCAAGGGAAACAGCCGTACCCATTTCCACTTCAGAAACAAGCTCACTTAGCCATTAGTTACTGGAACGAACACAAGCAGCCTTGGATTTGGTTTCTAAAGTTCAAGCTGGACGAAAGGGGCCTGTTGCATCAAGGCGATGTAGGTAACTTCCTTAAGTTTGTCATAGAAGCAATGGGCACACGTCTAAACGGCGAGATCAGCGAAGAGCAACAACAAAAGCTGTCTAACAACCCATACACGTTTAAGCCTTCAGAGGACAAGATGGCCGTGTTCCATAGCCAAGTAAGATCAGGTTTAGATCTGGCGACTAGCCAATACTACGAACACGCTCAACACTACTTCACTGGTGATCTAGGCTGGGATAACTGGAAAACTGTTGGTCTTCAAGGTATCACCGATATGTGTGCTCGCCTAGGCAGCCAACAAAACGGTGTCGCGATTCGTAAAGCATTGAACAAACTACCATCAGAACCTCTATACGCAACACTAGGGGCGCTTGAGCACACGCAAATCAATGACAAGCTGGCTCAACGCTTACAAGAGATGGCCGAAAATGAGATTAATAGCCAAGAACCGGATCTGTTCTTGCTGTCTGCGTTGGTTCGTGCCCTTTCTGGTGCAGAACCAAGCACAACGAATGCCGTAATTAACCAAGTTCTGGCGAGCCCACGCTTAAGTCACCAAGAAGTGTTAATTGGTTTGGCTGGTCGAAGCTGGCACGCACTGCAAGATCCTGCGATTGCTGAGCAATTCTTGCTGCGCCTGGCACAAACAGGTAACCAAAACTTGTTCAATCAGTTATTTGCAGATTTAGTGATGATTCCAACTCTGAGAATGGTATTTTTACCGCTACTGAACTCAAATCCATCACCAGAACTTGCAAACGCACTGGTCGAACTGCAGCAAGCGGCTAAAGCTAAATAAGTTCACAAAGAGACTCACTCTGTAGTTCATCAAAATGCGCAACTATCACAATTGGAATGAAGAGATAAAAAAGGAAGTATGGATTAAATGATAGATAACTTATTGGCTATTTTGTTTCTGTGCTTCTTTTGCTTTTTATTTTGGCAGCAGCGCAGGCAATCCGAGCTTGCGAAAGCTGCCATTGCGAGAAAATGTAAAGAGCTCGACTTACAGCTATTAAGTGTTGCCTTTAGTGGTCATAAACTTAAGATGCGCCATGAGCTCACCACCATTTGGCGCTGGCACACCGTGTATCAATTTGAGTTTTCAGCGTTAGGTGATGACCTGTACCAAGGGAAACTGACCATGGTGGGCTTCCGTTCTATGCGGTTTGAGCTACAGCCTCATAGAATGTAACGTCGCAATACGCGGTATAACTATATTCATGATAAGGGCCAAACTGATCTTGTTTGGTCTCTTTAAATGCAAAGCCTAACTTTTCAAGTAACTTAATTGATGGGTTATGACCAACATTAACGGTCGCGACAACATTCGTTAGGTGTTCTTCAAAACAAACCAAACTAAAGAAAGGTTTTAGCACTTCACTAGCAAGGCCTTGATTCCAAAACTCCTTGTCCAGAATAAATCCCAGTTCATGCTTCCCTTCTTCAGACGAAACAAACAAATGCCCGAGGTATTCGCGGGTTTGGTTGTGGATAATGGCTCGGCAAAAACCAACGTTGTCGTTCAGTATTTCTTGAAATAGGTGTTTTGCAGAGGCAATAGAATGCGGCCCGTTCATTTCAGCACGATTGATGGGGCAGCAATTCAACTTGATAAAGTCATGTTCTAACTGCTCGGTATAAGGTACCAACAGCGTTCTTGAGGTTGCTATCGTCATAAAACACTCCTTGTGTTGACCATTAGCAGAAAAGCAGATGTCGCGTGCTTAGATAAAAGCTCCTGAATTAAAGAGAGCCCCTAGATAGAGAAAAAGCCTTAGGAAAAGAAAAGCCCCGACACCGAAGTGTCAGGGCTAGGGTCTTACTCGCAGCAGTCCGGCTACTAATTAATGCTCCATGCATCATCCATAATAGTGGCTGTAATCCTTCAGCTCTTTCCTTTACTTCGCCGTCCTAGCGGTGTCCAATCATCCTGAAAGCTAACAATCCTAGTTAGCGCACATCACTTGTTCCGTGAGCGGTGTCCTTTACATCGTCCTGATGCTAATCCAACCCTTTAATCCTAAAGGTGTCCATTGTCATTCCGTTGCAGCTAACTTCCTGTTAACTGACTGTATCCCTACAATGTCCTTACGCTCCATGCTTGATCACTCAATCCTAAGTAACCAAATCTTCATCCTGAAGATAACCAAATCCTTGGTGCTTTCCTGTTCCGTGTCAGAATCCTTCCGACAAGGTTTAATTTACGCGATTTAGGATTTCGGACAATAGATTTGCATCACATTTTGAATTCAAGAAAGTTGTTAATTATATAAAACAATTAAAATTCAACACCTTAACCATGTGAGCATCAATCTCTCTAGCGATGTATTCGTGTTATCTCACAACCTTTGTAAGAGATCTCTCACAAGCCATGGGCGGTTTTATGATTCGCTATCATTCACCAGAGCGAGTAAAATGACTAAAGACTAAAAATGGAGATCAACATGCTGACAAAAGATGTTTCTGAAGAGTTGAAATCAGTGCTTGAAGGACTGCAAGCGCAAGGGAAAGAGCCGACAGTTGCTTTAGTTAAGGCTCGTATGAGCACATCCGTTCCGATGCCCGCTTTAATCACGACCATCAAGAGCTGGAAAAGCGCAAATCGTGTTCCTAAAGTTGAAGTCGCGACACAAGAAGAGCCAGCACTTGATCGTGTTAGCCAACTGGAAAAGCAAATCCTTGAACTCACTGCTCGCGTTGCCATGCTTGAAGCTAAACTAACTGATCAATAAGGCAACTGAGCAATAAGTTGACCGATAAATAAGCTAACAGAGAAATAGAACACTATGAAGATATGGGTTGATGCGGACGCTTGTCCAAAGGTTATCCGAGAAACAATCGTACGCGCAGCTGAGCGCACAGGGGTTGAATGTACCTTTGTGGCAAACCATCTGGTTCCCGTTCCTAAACGCAATAACATTCACTCAATTCAAGTGCCAAGCGGGTTTGATATTGCTGATGATGAAATCGTAAAGCGCACTGAACCCGGCGATCTTGTGATTACATCCGATATCCCTCTGGCTGACGAAGTGATCACTAAAGGTGGGCAAGCACTCAGCTCTCGTGGTGAGCTTTACACCAAAGAGACCATTAAAGCGCGTCTGAACATTCGTGACTTTATGGATACCATGCGCTCAAGTGGCATCCAAACGGGTGGACCAAGTGCCCTTTCTCAAACCGACCGTCGTGAGTTTGCCAACCACTTAGATAGAATTCTAGCCAAACGCTAGCTGGCTCATCCGAGCTTAACCTAGTTCTATCTCTCCATAAAAAATCAAAAAACCTGCAAACAATGCAGGTTTTTTTAATATCAATTAGAAGAAGGTTTCCCCTACTCTACAACTAAGGCGTGTAGTACGTTGCAGCGCCTGGACCTACTGGTAGACCGAATACGAATACCCATAGGTAGAACAAGATGCTCCAACCAAACATGAATACCATTGAGTAAGGCAACATTGTCGCGATCAGTGTACCGATACCTAGGTTCTTCATGTAGCGAGTTGCTACGGCAAGGATAAGACCGAAGTAGCTCATCATTGGTGTAATGATGTTGGTTGTTGAATCACCGATACGGTAAGCCGCTTGAATCGTTTCAGGTGCGTAGCCTACTAGCATTAGCATTGGAACGAAGATTGGCGCTGTTACTGCCCACTGTGCAGAAGCTGAACCGATCATCAGGTTAATGAAACCACACATTAGGATGAATGCGAAGAACAACATTGGACCCGTTAGGCCGATATCCTGAAGGAATGTTGCGCCGCCTACAGCAACCACTTGACCAAAGTTCGTCCACTTAAAGAAAGCAACAAACTGTGCAGCAAAGAATACAAGAACGATGTACATGCCCATTGAAGACATCGACGTTGCCATTGCATTAATCACATCACGGTCATTCTTCATTGAACCGGTAATTTTGCCGTAAACAAAACCAGGAATAGCAAAGAATACAAAGATAAACGCGACGATACTTTTCAGGAATGGAGAGCCTGAAATCGTGCCCGCCTCTGAACGTAGAACACCGTCAGCAGGAACAACAGTCCAAGCTAAAAGCGCACTCACGATTAATACAGCGACACCCGCCAATCTAAGGCCTTTCTTCTCAATAGCAGTAAGCTTACCCATTGAGTCATTTGAAAGATCTTCAGACGCGTCTTCGACATTGTATTTACCCAGTTTAGGTTCAACAATCTTCTCTGTTACCAATGCGCCGGCAATCGAGATAAAGAAGGTCGAAATAAACATGAAGTACCAGTTTGATTCAGGGCCAACAGAGTAAGATGGATCAAGCATTTGTGCTGCTGTTTCTGTGATACCAGAAAGCAGTGGATCAACCGTACCGATAAGTAGATTTGCAGAATAACCACCAGATACACCAGCAAATGCTGCCGCTAGACCTGCTAATGGGTGACGACCCAATGAGTGGAAAAGCATTGCTGCAAGAGGGATAAGTACTACGTAACCCAGCTCTGAAGCCGTGTTAGAGATAATACCGGCAAATACCACGGTTACAGTAACCATGCGCTGAGATGCGCCCATTACCATGCCGCGCATTGCCGCAGATAATAGACCTGAGTGCTCAGCAATCGCAACACCTAGCATTGCAACAAGTACAGTACCAAGTGGCGCAAAGCCAACAAAGTTCGAAACTAGATTCGTTACGATGAGTTGTAAGCCTTCAGCATTAAGTAAGCTTACAACGTGGATCATACCATCAGCAGCACGACCACTAGCACCTTCAGGGCGAGGGTCCATGACAGACACTTCAAAGTAACCAGCAATACCTGAAGAAACTAGGATTGCGACACAGAAGATAGCAAAAAGAGTGATTGGGTGGGGTAAAAGGTTCCCCAAATATTCAACGCTGTCTAAAAAGCGTGTGAAAATAGGTTTTTTTGGTGCGTTGTTTTTTATTGAAGCAGATGAACTCATCTGTTCCCTCCTTGTGTAGTGATTCCTGTGCAATTGTGACAAAGATGTTCAAATTGCCAGCGAAGGGTACGCGACAAAAATATCAATTAGAAATTCAAAATGTTACAAAGTGTGTAACAAACGACGACTTTTAACTCTATTTAAACAATTAATTAGCAAATAAATCTATATTAAACACAAAAACTAGATTTATAATTTACAACAACGCATTCACTAGAAATATAACTCACAATATAACCCATTGATTCACTTGAAAATAAAATACATCGTACGTTAAATACACACTCGATATCCGGTTAAGTTCCTCTCGAAGGAAAAGAAAAACAGACAAATGAATGAAGTTTGACTTTCCCCTCGTTTTTACACACATGTCACATCATATTGACGGTTATTTTTGAACCGCTTTAAATCTTGGATTGGATTTACAGATCACATAGTGACGCCCTCTACGCTTAACTATCTGGCAATCAGGGTGACGGCTTTTCGCACTTTTAAGTGATTTAACAACTTTCATTATTTAGCTCCCTTACCTAATTGACCAAAACGACGAGTGAAGTTCGCAACGCGTCCCTCTTTATGTAGCACTCGTTGTTTGCCCGTATAGAAAAGATGCGACTTTGGCGACACCTCAATCGTGAAGTAAGGGCAAGTATTGCCGACTTCCCATTCGATAGTACGGTCTGTTTTTAGCGTTGAGCCGATTAAGAAGTACTCATCGACACTGGTGTCATGAAAAACCACGGGACGGTAATCTGGATGGATATTCGGTTTCATTGTATTCCCCTTAAATAACCAACTTGATATGTTATAACACTACAAGTGACAATTGTTATCAAAAGAAAAACAAGCGATTTTATGATATTTTTCCGTCTTAATCGTAATCAGAGAACACCCAACTATGTACACAATTGAACCTGTTGGCTTTATTGAGTCTCCTTATAAAGAGAAGTTCGCTGTGCCAAGGCAGCCCAGGTTGGTACCCACATCCACCTCAAGAGTCAGATTGGTTGATGCAGCAAACTGCCTTGAGTCTGTTCGTGATATAGAGCAATTTAGCCATGTTTGGTTACTATTTCTGTTCGACAAGAACCTTGAAGCAGGCTGGAAACCAACTGTGAGGCCACCTCGCCTTGGCGGGAATGAACGTATTGGTGTATTCGCGTCACGTGCCACATTCAGACCAAATGGAATTGGCATGTCTGCGGTTGAACTAAAAGGTGTGTCTCAAGAGAAAGGACAGACTTGGTTGGATCTCGGCAGCGTCGACTTAGTAGACGGTACACCGATCATCGACATCAAGCCTTATATCCCCTACTCAGATTCGATTCCGGATGCATTGGGAGGGTTTGCCGCCGACGAACCAGAGGTGCTCGACGTTAACTTTTCGCAGCAAGCGCAAAGTAAGCTCGCAAGCCATCCACAGGCGCGCCATATCATTCAGGTGATCAAAGAAGTATTAGGCCAAGATCCTCGCCCTGCCTATAAGAAAGGTAAACCTGACAGTAAGGAATATGCGGTAAATTTGTTCGATCTTAACGTGAAATTCGTAGTTGAAACGCTTTTCATCAATGTAACTGACATTGAACGCTTTTGAGATCCCAAATAGGCTGATATTATATGCGGCTATATCAGATTTGCTGTGGTTACGAACGACAGCAAGTTTTCTTTTATCAATGATGAAACGGATACCATAGAATGCGTACCAGTAACTACCTTCTTTCTACTCTGAAAGAGACTCCAAACGACGCAGAAGTTATCAGCCACCAGCTGATGCTACGTGCAGGTATGATCCGTAAGCTAGCTTCAGGTTTATATACTTGGCTACCTACTGGTCTACGTGTACTGCGTAAAGTCGAAAATATCGTTCGCCAAGAGATCGATAATGCAGGTGCCGTTGAAATCTTGATGCCCGTAGTTCAACCGTTTGAGCTTTGGGAAGAGACTGGCCGTTCTGAAAAGATGGGGCCTGAGCTACTTCGTTTCACAGACCGTCACTCTCGTCCATTTGTTCTTAGCCCAACAGCTGAAGAAGTGGTAACGAGTCTAGTACGTAACGAGATCAGCTCTTACAAACAGCTACCTCTAAATCTGTACCAAATCCAGACTAAATTCCGTGATGAGCGCCGCCCTCGTTTTGGCGTAATGCGTGCACGTGAATTCTCTATGATGGATGCGTACAGCTTTGATATCGACAAAGAAGGCTTAGAAAAGTCTTACCAAGCGATGCACGATGCTTACTGTAAAGCATTCGACCGCATGGGCCTTGAATACCGCCCGGTATTAGCAGACTCTGGCGCAATCGGCGGCAGCGGCTCTCAAGAGTTCCACGTTCTTGCTGAAAGCGGCGAAGACCTAATCGCATTCTCTTCTGAATCTGATTACGCAGCGAACATCGAGAAAGCAGAAGCACTAGCTCCTACTGAAGAAGTTGCAGCGCCTACTCAAGAGATGGAATTGGTTGATACGCCAAACGCAAAAACAATCGCAGAACTTGTAGAGCAGCACGGTCTAGCAATCGAGAAGACAGTTAAGACTCTATTCGTTAAAGCATCTGATGAAGTAGAAGCAGATATTATTGCTCTAATCATCCGTGGTGACCACGAGCTTAACGAAGTGAAAGCAGAAAACCTTCCACAGGTTGCTTCTCCGCTAGAGATGGCTTCTGAAGAAGAAATCCGCGCACTTGTTGGTGCAGGTCCTGGTTCACTTGGACCTGTTGGCCTAGAGCTACCATTCATCGTTGACCGCTCTGTTGCTGTAATGAGCGACTTTGGCGCTGGTGCAAACGTAGATGGTAAGCACTACTTCGGCATCAACTGGGGTCGTGACGTTGAGCTGGCTCAAGTTGAAGACCTACGTAACGTAGTTGAAGGCGACCTAAGCCCATGTGGTCAAGGTACTATCCAGCTTAAGCGTGGTATTGAAGTTGGTCACATCTTCCAACTAGGTAATACTTACTCTAAAGCAATGAACTGTAACGTGCTTGGCCCTGATGGTAAGAGCGTAATCCTAGAAATGGGTTGTTACGGTATCGGTGTTTCACGTGTTGTTGCATCTGCTATCGAGCAAAACCACGATAAATTCGGTATCACTTGGCCAGACGCACTAGCGCCGTTCCAAGTTGCTATCGTACCAATGAACATGCACAAATCTGAGCGCGTTAAAGAAGCAGCTGAGAAGCTATACGCTGAATTAACAGCTATGGGTATCGAAGTTTTATTCGATGACCGTAAAGAGCGCCCTGGTGTTATGTTTAAAGATATCGAGCTTGTGGGTATCCCTCACACTATCGTTATCGGCGATCGCAGCATGGACGAAGGTAACTTCGAATACAAAAACCGTCGTACTGGTGATAAAGAAGCTATCGCAATGGACACGGTTATCGAGCACCTTAAGGCTCAACTAGCTTAGTAATCCGATTACTGACTAGATAAACATTGAAAGGCTGCCGTTAGGTGGCCTTTTTTGTGCCTGTCATTTCGCTTCAAACTCCCTTCTATTTATCAGTAGAGTAAATAACGTAAGTTAATCCCCTGTTCATCTTTAAATCCGTATATTGGTGTCATCAACTTTTTGGACATGCTCACCATTGGAGGTATCGATGGATATCAAAAGCTTACTGAACCAAGCACTTAAATCAGATCTCGTAAAACAAGGTACTCAGCAACTTTCACAAGGGTCTTCAAGTTTAAGTGGCCTTTCTCAAGGCAGCAATAGCAAGAGTAGCAGTAAAAGTACACTCGGAGCCTTCGGTGCAGGCGCAGTTGGCGGAGGACTGTTAGGTGCGTTAATGGGCTCTAAGAAGACTAAGAAAATGGGTAAGAAAGCGGCTGGGATTGGCGGCGCAGCAGCACTGGGCGCTTTGGCTTATAAAGTCTACAACGACTACCAGTCCAAACAAGGCCAGACACCTAACGCCGAACAGGCTCAGTTTGATGAAAATGATGCAAACCACAGCGTGCTGATTCTACGATCGATGATTGCCGCGTCTAAAGCTGATGGCCATGTTGATGAAGAAGAGATGGCTAAGATAGAGCAAGCCGTCGAGAATATGGGCGCTGATTATCAACTGACTAAATTGGTCTCTGAAGAACTGCATAAGCCACTCGACCCAAGCGAAATCGCTCAACTGGCAACGTCACCTCAACAGGCGAGTGAGATCTACTTAGCCTCTTTGATTGTGGCCGACGAACAGAATTTCATGGAAAAGGCGTACCTGAAAGAGCTCGCGAAACAGCTCAATCTTGCTGATGAAGTCACCTATCAACTTGAACAACAAGTCTCTGGCTAATCGGCAAGTACCAAACGAAGCCGTAAAGAACGGCCTAAGCAGCGAGCTAACCAAGTGAGATATTGAGCAAGGACAAACTAACTCTGAACTTAATCAGATCCACTTTGTTTTTGCTTATCTCTATGTGTATATTGAGATCAGTTATCATTTGGTTAGGTATAAAAATGAAAGTATACGATTGTTGTGATTTGGTGCGTGAACTGTATTCTCAAATTGGCAGTGGCGACCAAGGCTATATCCCTAAAGCGATCACCTGCGCGGTAAAAACATTGAATGACCTTGCTGCAGATGAATCTCTTCCTAAAGAAGCGCGTGAGCGTGCAGCCTTTGCCGCTGCAAACCTGCTGATCTCAGATTTCGAGGACTAATATGAACCTCGCTAATTTTGAAAAAATGGATCCTGTAATGTTGATGAGTATCGTCAACATGAAGCTACGTGACGACTTCGGTGGTGATTTGGATCGAGTGGTCAACTTCTACGAGATCGACAAAGCAGCATTGATCGCAAAGCTCGCGTCTGCTGGTTTTGAGTATCTTCCAGAAGCTAAACAGTTTCGATAGTCGTTAAAAAAATCTTCCTATTTAAAGGCCAACCTCTGTGTTGGTCTTTTTTTTGGTGATACGTAACAAGCAAACATGCAGCAAACCCGTTATAAATTATCTGTCTGCACCTATACTTTTATATCTTAGAGTCAACGAACGCGCCTTGAACCAAAGCGTATTGTTGTATAGGCTACCCAAACTAGCATATAAAACTCATCACCCAACTTGATGATAGTGAAGGATTAACAATGAAAAGACTCGGACTTTTAGCCGTTATCGCAGCCGCACTCACCGCAGGTTGCGCTTCAAATACTCAGCAAGACAACTTTCGCGAAGCCTCTTTTGAGCTGTGTAATACTGAAGTCGATATTTACTCTGTAAGCCATGATGAACGAGTTCGTATCGTCTGTTCTGATGGCTCTAAATTCGCTTTGAACAGCGAAGACACATTAGAAGTGATGCGTGACATCAACATCGACTACTGTGATGGCGAAGGCCTAGGTAAGTTCAGTGAAAGCCGCCACTACTACTCTTTCAAGTGTAAGTCAGGCACCCTACTTAGCATCAAAAAGTAGAATCGACACTACCAAATACCAAAGGGTTAATGTGAAAGCATTAACCCTTTTTAATACCCGCTTTTCTTTACTCTTAATCCCAAATCCACCAGCCACCAGATACAAAAAATAGCTCCTTTAAAGAAGCCTCTAGTATCATTGCTTTTCAAAGTAGTTGTTTGAAATTCTAAGAGAGCACGCAGAGATTACGGGTGTAAGTGAGCATGCTCGACAACAATTTTAAAACTTCCAAGTACAAAAAAGGCCCCTATTAAGGAGCCTCTAGTATCAATATTTTTCAAAGTAGTTGTTTGAAATTCTAGGAGAGCACGCGGAGCTTACGAATGTAAGTGAGCATGCTCGACAACGTAATACCCAAAAAAACAAAAAAAGCTCCCAACAGGAGCCTTTCAAATCGTATTTTTCAATCAAATAGCTTTAGTTCAAGGAAAAGGCGCGGAGTTTACGAATGTAAATGAGCACCTTTGACACAGAAATTAAGCTATTTGAGCCAGAAAAATTAAGCGTAAACAGGTAGACGCTTACAGATCTCTAGTACTTTTGCTTTAGTCGCTTCGATAACAGACTCATCACCCATGTTATCTAGGATGTCACAGATCCAACCTGCTAGCTCTTTCGCGTCTGCTTCTGAGAAACCGCGACGAGTGATAGAAGGAGAACCGATACGGATACCTGAAGTAACGAATGGGCTACGTGGGTCGTTTGGTACTGAGTTCTTGTTTACAGTGATGTTTGCTGCACCTAGTGCTGCATCTGCTTCTTTACCTGTGATGTCTTTGTTGATTAGGTCAACTAGGAACAGGTGGTTCTCTGTAGAACCTGAAACGATGTTGTAACCACGAGCTAGGAATTCAGCAACCATTGCTTTTGCGTTAGCAACAACGCGTGCTTGGTATTCTTTGAACTCTGGCTCTAGAGCTTCTTTGAACGCTACTGCTTTACCAGCGATAACGTGCATTAGAGGACCACCTTGGCCGCCTGGGAATACTGCTGAGTTCAGCTTCTTGTAAAGATCTTCGCCTTCGTTAGAAAGGATTAGACCACCACGAGGACCCGCAAGCGTTTTGTGCGTCGTTGTAGTTACTACGTGAGCGTGTGGCACTGGGTTCGGGTAAACGCCTGCAGCGATTAGACCTGCTACGTGAGCCATATCTACGAACAGGTAAGCACCTACTTTGTCAGCGATTTCACGCATGCGCTTCCAATCACAGATTTGAGAGTAAGCAGAGAAACCACCGATGATCATCTTAGGCTTGTTCTCGATAGCCAGCTTTTCCATCTCTTCGTAATCGATTTGACCCGCTTCATCGATACCGTAAGGGATGATGTTGTAAAGCTTACCAGAGAAGTTTACTGGAGAACCGTGAGTTAGGTGACCACCGTGTGCTAGGCTCATACCTAGAACCGTATCGCCTGCATTTAGTAGTGCCATGTATACAGCGTTATTTGCTTGAGAACCTGAGTGAGGCTGTACGTTTGCGTACTCTGCACCAAATAGTTCACATGCACGTTCAATTGCTAGAGTTTCAACTTTGTCTACGTACTCACAACCACCGTAGTAACGCTTGCCTGGGTAGCCTTCAGCGTATTTGTTTGTTAGCTGAGAACCTTGAGCTTCCATTACACGTGGGCTTGTGTAGTTTTCTGAAGCGATAAGTTCGATATGCTCTTCCTGACGAAGAGTTTCTTCTTGGATAGCTGCGAATAGATCCGCATCGTAATCAGCAATGTTCATGTCACGCTTAAGCATCTGTATCTCCTGACTCAGATTGTACTGAAAGTTTCAAAAAAACCACACAACGACCGAAAGCAAACGTTTCCGTCACCGTTTTGATGTGACGCATTCTACATAATTTGATCTAGGTCATAAAGAGCTAATTGCAATTTTATCATGCAGTTTTTTCATAATCACAAATAAGATTCATCATGGTTATTTGGCTTATCCAACCAAAGATGGCGCTTACTGTCAATTTTACGCTTTACACCCTGTAAAACGCAGATTACATAGGTTTACCTTAATTTTGCCCCTCAAGCTACCGAAAGCTAAGGTTTTTCTCTACTATGCACGCCTTTATTGGTTAGGTAATTATAAAAACGATGGAAAAACACTCACGTAAAGAAGATTGGGTAGCGATTCTCACTGGCACGTTTTTAGTGGCGTTAGGCGTCTTCTTTTTACAGTCAGCGAACCTGCTTACCGGGGGCACTACTGGCTTGGCTCTGCTTTTGAGTCAATTCTTGCCTGTAACCTTTGGTATTTTGTACTTTGTTGCCAATTGTCCATTCTATTTATTAGCATGGAAACGATTCGGCCGTAGCTTTGCTATTAGCAGTGCGATTTCTGGTGCTTTAGTATCTGTGTTTGCCGATCATTTATACTTAGTTATCTCGCTAGAAGTTCATAACGAGATCTATTGTGCTGTTGCCGGCGGCTTATTAATGGGCTTAGGTATGCTAATCCTATTCCGTCACCGCTCAAGTCTGGGTGGCTTCAACGTACTGTGCTTGTTTATCCAAGACCGCTACGGTATCTCGGTAGGTAAAACACAAATGGGTATTGATGCATGTATTCTGTTTGCATCGTTCTTCTTCGTGTCACCTTGGGTGATTGCCGTTTCTGTATTAGGCACCGCAGTATTGAACATCGTATTGGCAATGAACCACAAACCAACTCGCTACTCGGTGAATTACGCGTCTTAGAGTTCATTACCTGCTCTGTCGTTGCTGGCACTCGATGCTCAAACTTCTCGCAAGTAGACTCGAGGCACGATATTCCAGCCATCACTAAAACAAAAAAGGCTTTGGGGAGCACTCCAAAGCCTTTGTAGAAGCCCAATCCTTTGAGGGGAATAAGAATCAAGCTTCTTAAAATGAAACAAGGTTAACCTTCAATCAAGAGAATACGAGTCTCGTAAGGACGTAAGACTTGATGATGTAATGCAACTGAAGTGTTCGCTTGTTGATAGTTAGACAACAGACTCTTCGCCTTAGTCATATCAAAACGTTCCGGTAAAACGCACTCCGCCTCTTCACCATAATAGTTGTTAATACACAGCAAGGTTTGCCCTTCGTTCTCACGTGCATATGCAAAAATGGATGAGTGATCAGGTAATAGATCTTGATAGCTGCCATCTGTAATCACTGGCACTTGTTTACGTAACTCAATCAAACTCTTATAGAAATAGAAAACAGAGTCTTTGTCTTCCAGTGCTTGCTCAGCGTTAATCCCAGGGTAATTATTCGCTACATCAAGCCATGGCTGAGCTTGTGAGAACCCTGCGTAAGGCTCACTGTTCCATTGCATTGGTGTACGAGAGTTATCACGAGACTTCTGCGCCAAAATCGCCATCATATCTTCATGAGCCACACCATCACGGTTCACCATGATGTCGTACATATTGGTACTCTCAACATCACGATACTGGCTAATTTCAGTATAGCTAGGGTTAGTCATGCCAATCTCTTCACCTTGATAGATATAAGGTGTGCCCTGCATCATGTGGACAGAAGCGGCGAGCATCTTGGCTGATTCAACGCGATATTGCTGATCGTTACCTAAGCGACTCACCACTCTTGGTTGGTCGTGGTTACACCAGAATAGTGCGCCCCACCCTTTGCCATTCAATCCCGTTTGCCAGTGGTTAAAGATCGATTTGAGCTGTAAGAAATCAAACGGCGCATTGGTCCACTTCTCACCATTGGTGTAATCGACCTTAAGGTGGTGGAAGTTAAACACCATCGATAGCTCACTGTTATCAACGTTTGAGTATTGCTGGCAGTGTTCCAACGTGGTTGAAGACATCTCGCCTACGGTCACGCTGCCGTACTTCTGAAATACGGCTTCGCTGATCTCTTTCAGGTATTCGTGTACACGTGGACCATCGGTATAGAAACGACGGCCATCACCGATATCATCATTAGGAAAGTCTTGCTGCTTCGAAATCAGGTTGATCACATCCAAGCGGAAACCATCAACGCCCTTTTCTGCCCAAAAGCTGATAACGTCTTTCACTTCTTCACGTACAACCGGGTTCTCCCAGTTGAGGTCAGCCTGTTCTTTGGCGAATAAGTGTAGGAAGTATTGCCCAGTCGCCTCATCTAGTTCCCACGCATTACCACCGAACTTAGACTGCCAGTTAGTTGGTGCTTGACCATCTACGGGATCTTTCCAAATATAGTAATCGCGGTAAGAGCTGTTTTTGTCGCCCAAAGCAGATTGAAACCATGCATGCTCTGTCGAGGTGTGGTTTACCACGATATCCATCACGATACGGATACCACGTTGGTGCGCTTCAGACAGCAATAAGTCGAAGTCTTCCATGGTGCCGAATTGAGGATTAATCGCGTAGTAGTCTGAGATATCGTAACCATTATCGATCATAGGAGATGCGTAAACCGGGGTTAGCCAAATCGCATCGACACTCAAATGTTTGAGGTAATCCAGTTTCGAAATGATCCCTTTGATGTCGCCAGTACCTTTACTGCCACTGTCGCAGAAGCTCTTTGGGTAGATTTGATAGATGGTTGCGGTTTTCCACCAGCTTTCATCATGTTCAGTCATCGCCATCTCTAACACTCACTTACCAGAAAATATAAAATAAAAATCACCATGTGAATCATGGTCGAATAGCCGTTATAACTAAAAGAAAAAGCTATAACTAAGAGAAAAAGCGATAACTCATTTTGGAGTCATCGCTTATTCAATGCATTACGCGTTCGCGGTTTCTAACTCACCCTTGGATTGGGCTCGCTTGTAGAAAAACAGGGTTAGCGTGATAGGCAGTACTATCGCCACCAGCATCGCGACTAGGTAAATCGACCAATATTGAGGTTGAATCGATAGGATGCCCGGCAAGCCGCCGACACCGATACCATTCGCCATCACACCCGCGCTACCACAGATTGCGGCTGCAACAGCACTACCAATCATTGCGCTCAGCATTGGGAATTTGTATTTAAGGTTAATACCGTACATCGCAGGCTCTGTTACACCTAAGTAGGCTGAGATTGCCGCAGGAACCGAGATATCTCGTTCACCTTCACGCTTACTCAAGATAATGATGCCGACTACTGCCGATGCTTGTGCAATGTTTGATAGTGCAATCAAAGGCCAAATTGGTGTCCCGCCTAAGTCTTGCATCAGTTGCAGATCCACCGCGTTGGTGGTGTGGTGAATACCCGTGATAACCAAAGGTGCGTATAGGAAACCAAAAACCACTGAACCAAGAATCGCAAAATCACCTGTCATTGCCGCTTTAGCTGCGAATGCCACACCATCGCCTAACATACGACCGAATGGGCCAATGAAAGCGTGCGCTAGAATCACAGACAAAATAATCGATACAAATGGCACCACAACTAGGTACAAGTAAGCAGGGACGATGCGCTTAAGATTGGTTTCAATGAACGCCAAAGCCACACCCGCTAACATTGCTGGGATCACCTGAGCCTGATAACCGACCTTCTCAATCACAAACAGTCCAAAATCCCATACCTCAGGTACCGATTTACCTATCATGTATGCGTTCATGAGTTGTGGTGAAACTAAGGTCACACCGAGCGTGATACCCAAAATTGGGGTTCCGCCAAGCTTCTTAACCGTAGCCCAACACACACCAACCGGTAGGAAGAAGAAAATAGCTTCGCCGATCAACCATAAGAAAGAGTGAACGGTTGCCCAGAATTGACTGATTTCAACTAAGGTTTTGCCGTCGAACATGCGAATGTCGCCAATCACATTACGGAAACCAAGAATCAAACCACCTGTAATGATGGCAGGCAGCAGTGGTACGAAAATTTCGGCTAAATGGGAGATACCACGCTCAAGGAAGTTCATATTTTGACGAGCAGCCAGCTTCGCCTCATCTTTTGATGATGCCTCTTTACCTGTCTGTTCAATCAGAAGTGCGTACACTTCATCAACTTCAGTGCCAATCACAACTTGGAATTGGCCTGCGTTAGTAAAACAGCCTTTTACTAGCTTCAGTTTTTCGAGTTCAGCTTTGTTGGCCTGCTCTGTATCGTTCAATACAAAACGCAGTCGAGTCAGACAGTGGCTGACACTCGCAATGTTTTCTTTACCACCGACTAACTCGATAAGACGCGCAACGTCTTGCTTCGCTATCTTACTCATACTACCCCACCCTGGTTTCATTCAATTACTCTTCTAAACCATGCAGCTACAACCACTCGATTTAGATTAATGGGAACATTCCCAATTACAGGTATTATAATGCCCTCATGAATAATAAATTAAAATGGGAACAATCCCATTAATTGAAAGAGATCACACTCTAATTTTAATCTAAGCCGTTCAATTTCGCTTAATTGAGTGGATTATAGAATAGGAGATTGCGTATGATGAGAGATCTCTGAATTGCCTAAAAGCTGAGAGATCAATAGATTAGCAGCCAACTTACCTGCAGATTGGTAACCAGGATCAATGCTAAATACTCGTGGGAATAAGAAAGAGAGAAGATCATTACCACCAACGCCAGTGACGACCACATCTTCACGTTGTAGTTCTTGCAGACGCTTGATTACACCAAGAGCCAGCGTATCACTGGCACAAACGATCGCTTGAGTCGCGGGAGTTAACACCTCATCCACCAGCTGATAAGCACTTTCGTGATGAAGTTGACCAGTACGATAGTTTGCCACTGAACCTGTGTTTTCACACCAATCGAGATAAGCCTTAAGACGCAGTTCACCGGTTGATTTATCACTAGGATCAACCCCGATAAAGCCAACGTCAGAGATCCCTTGATCCGATAAATGCACCAACGCACTATTGATCACCTGTTGGTTATCATAGTTAATCGACGTCACGTTCTCGGTATCCAGAGCAATCACCACCGCTTTGTGTTCCCAAGCTTCGATTGCCGGAATATCGCAGTCAGTAAAACCAAATACAATAATGCCATCAACGTTACGACGCTTTAGAACTTGCAGGTGCTCATTGGCTTTATCTCTATCAAGTTGGCTTTCCATGATCACGACATCGTAATCCGCTCGATACAACTCGGCCAGCATCGTACTTACCGCTTTGTTTTCAGAAGGAGAGTCCAGACGAGAAATGATTACGCCGATGACTTTTTGACTGCCACCGCGCATCGATTGCGCAGATTTTGAAGGCGTGTACCCAGATTCTTGAATTACTCTTTCCACCCTTTCACGGGTTTCAGGTTTCACTTTTGGATCATTGGTCAGAACGCGTGATACGGTTGACTTACCAACACCGGACAGCTTTGCAATATCAAGAATAGTGAGTTTTTTGCTCATAAAAAGTCTAACGTTAAAGGGAAGAGAAGAAAAAGTGAGGGTAGATTCCATCACTTAACTGTTTGTAAATACTAGCAGTTCTTACTATGACTTACTTTTGGCAATTTCGATAGACTACGCGACCAAGTTCTAGACGCGCATTGTCACCTTTCGTGCGCAAAGTGATGCTGTTAATCATCTCTGAAGTGCCATCATCTAAGATGTATTTGGTTCCTGAGCCCGCTGGAACTTGAGTCAGGCGGTATTCATTATCAGGCAAGCGTAGTACCGCTTTTTCATTATCAAGGTAAGACACATCAAACGAGACGTCAGACTCACATTGATAAGTCGCGAATTGATCATTCGATGTTGCGCTATCAGTCTCAGGGGCTGCTGATTTAGAGCACCCAACCAATGCTACTGTACATAGAGATGCTACCAACATAGCTTTCATACTTCGTTCCTCATCTTTATATAGTCAACGACACTTAGCCTATTCACAGGTTCGAACAAACCTAATGTAAGTGCCTAATGATAGGTCCATACCTTAGTGATAAATAAAACGTTTAGCCTTTTAAGAAAGCGGGTACGTCTTTAATGCTATCAAGTACCACGCTAGCCAACGCTTCACCTTTTTCAGTGATGGGTTTACCCGTTCTTACCAAGACTTTAGTACCAACACCTGCTGCTTCTGCAGCCATCATGTCTTCCGCTTTATCGCCGATCATGACCGAGTTAGCCATATCAATCTTCAGAAAGTCACGAGCAGAAATGAACATGCCTGGCTTTGGCTTACGACATTCACAATCTTGCTTGTAGTCACCAATACCGTGCTCAGCGTGGTGAGGACAGTAATAAATGCCATCGAGCTCGACACCATTATCAACAAAGTTCCAATCCATCCACTGCGTTAAAGAAAGAAAACGGTCTTCACTAAACATGCCGCGAGCAATACCAGATTGGTTGGTCACTAGCACCAATAAATAACCCATATCTTTAAACGCTTTCGCCGCTTCAAACACACCATCGATGTATTCAAAGTCATGCTCATCATGTACGTAGCCGTGATCAACGTTAATCACTCCATCACGATCTAAAAAAACAGCAGGTTTAGACAAAATTTTGTTCTCTATCAACTCTCTATTAATCATTAATTATTACACGCTTTATTTGCTTCATCACTATCTATTTAGTTTTGCGTTCGTTAACGATTTGTTTCTAGCTTAGCCATACAATCGACGTTTAGCCGTCTAGACGTAAAAATATCTATTGACTTAGATCATAGAACACCATAGCATCGTCTGTAAATCGAGCGAGCTATCGACATATTATTCTGTTCTACCTGCACGGGTTTCTCTATGATTAAAGTGAATCAAGTCAACAAGGTTTTTTATCAAGGCACTAAAGAAATCAATGCCTTAATTGATATCAACCTCCACATTCCTCAAGGTCAAATCTTTGGAGTCATCGGCTCTTCTGGTGCAGGCAAAAGTACCCTGATCCGTTGTGTAAATATGTTGGAAGCTCCGACCTCTGGTGAAGTGATTGTTGACGGTATCGACCTAACAAAACTCAGCAAATCAGAACTTAGCGAAGCGCGCCGTAACATCGGCATGATATTCCAGCACTTCAACCTGCTGTCTTCTCGTACTGTATTTAACAATGTAGCACTGCCTCTAGAACTTGCTGGTAGAGATAAAGCTGCGATTGAAGCGAAAGTGAGTGAACTACTTGAGCTTGTTGGTCTATCGGATAAGCGTGATACCTACCCTGCGAACTTAAGTGGTGGTCAAAAGCAGCGTGTCGCGATTGCTCGTGCGCTAGCGTCAGACCCAAAAGTACTGCTATGTGATGAAGCGACCAGTGCGTTGGATCCAGCAACGACTCAATCTATTCTTGAGCTGCTACGTGAAATTAACCGTAAGTTGAGTATCACTATCCTACTGATTACTCATGAAATGGATGTGGTTAAAAGCATCTGTCACGAAGTAGCGATCATTGGTGATGGTGAGCTAGTAGAGAAAGGCACTGTGGGTGAAATATTCGCACACCCTAAAACAGAGCTAGCACATCAGTTCATTCGTTCAACGCTCGATCTAACGATTCCTGAAGATTACCAAGCACGTTTGCAAGATACTCGCGTAAACAGCAGCTATCCACTGGTACGCCTTGAGTTTACAGGTGCAACGGTCGATGCTCCGTTGATGACGCAAATCGCACGCAAATTCAACATCGACGTTAGCATCTTAAGCTCTGACCTTGATTACGCCGGCGGCGTGAAGTTCGGCATGATGGTTGCTGAATTGTTCGGTAATGAAGCAGATGATAATGCTGCTATCCAATTCCTACGCGACAACAATGTAAAAGTAGAGGTGCTTGGCTATGTCCTTTAGTTTCAACGAGATTGCTGACTGGATCAGCCTTAACGGTAACCTTCTATTAGGCGCAACAGGTGAAACTCTTTACATGGTTGCTGTTGCAGGCATCGTTGGTTTCGCTGTCGGAATCCCATTAGGCGTGATTCTACACACGACTAAAAAAGGTGGTCTGTTAGAGAACACCAAACTAAACAAAATTCTTGGTGCGGTTGTCAACGTAGGCCGTTCAGTGCCCTTCTTAGTACTGATGGTTGCAATCATCCCACTGACTAAGATGTTGATTGGTACCTTCATCGGTACAACCGCAGCGATTGTTCCACTAACGATTGGCGCTATCCCATTCGTGGCTCGACTTATCGAAAGTGCGCTACTTGAAGTACCAACAGGTCTAGTAGAAGCAGCTCAATCAATGGGCGCAACACCAACACAAATCATCAATAAGGTTCTGCTTCCTGAAGCACTTCCGACTATCATCAACTCAGTAACGATTACGTTAGTGACTCTGGTGAGCTACTCAGCAATGGCCGGAACTGTAGGCGGCGGTGGCCTAGGTGATGTCACGATTCGTTACGGATTCCACCGCTACGATGTGACCATCATGGCTGTGACAGTAGTAATGTTGATTGTGCTGGTACAAATTATTCAATCAATCGGTGATTCATTGGTTCGCCGCGTTGACCACAGATAAAGACTCAGCATTAAAACGCAAACTATCTAAGACAAGAGTCGTCTGAACCAAATTAAATAGATTTATTAAAAGGAGATTATTATGAAATTTAGCCTTAAAGGTTTACTGACTATCGTAGCGGCAGCTTCAGCGCTAGTACTAGCAGGTTGTGGCGAGAAAGAAGTGGATACTTCTAAAATCAAAGTTGGCGTAATGGCAGGTGCTGAAGCACAAGTTGCAGAAGTAGCAGCTAAAGTAGCAAAAGAGCAGTACGGCCTAGATGTTGAGTTAGTGACGTTCACAGATTACGTAACACCAAACGCAGCGCTAGATGACGGTTCTATCGATATCAATGCATTCCAACACGCACCGTACCTAGATCAGCAAGTGGCTGACCGTGGTTACAAGCTAACAATCGCTGGTAACACGTTTGTTTACCCAATTGCAGGTTACTCTAAAGAAGTGAAATCTGTAGATGAAATCCAAGACGGCGCTCGTATTGCTGTACCAAACGACCCTACAAACCTAGGTCGCTCTCTACTTCTTCTTGAGCAACAAGGTCTTCTTGAACTTCGTGAAGGCGCAGGTCTTCTAGCTACAGTTCGCGACATCGTGGGTAACCCTAAGAACCTAACGATTGTTGAACTAGACGCAGCTCAACTGCCACGTTCTCTTGATGATGTTGCTCTATCTATCATCAACACAACTTACGCGAGCTCTATCAACCTGACTCCACAAAAAGATGGCGTATTCGTTGAAGACAAAGATTCTCCTTACGTAAACCTAATCGTTTCTCGTGAAGACAACCTAAACGCTGAAAACGTACAAAACTTCGTTAAAGCTTACCAAACTGAAGAAGTGTACAACGCAGCTTCTGACATCTTCCAAGGTGGCGTCGTTAAAGGTTGGTAATCAACTAAATAACAGCACTGTATAGATACCCGAAGGGGCTGACATAACGTCAGCCCCTTTTTATTGGTTAGGGTTTACCAGGAAGTTCGACTTACCACCAAGCTTCCACTTGCATACCAACACTCATTTCACTGTTTTTACCTTCACCGAAGGCATTGTCGTTTTCAGCATCATTCAAGTAAGTGGCGAAGATACGGAATTCAGGACGAGACCAGAAACCCACTTGTGGAACCCAAGCCTGAGCGATTGTGAATTTACCACCTGCCCCATCTTGGTTATCAATCGTTTCTACAAAACCACCAATTTCAAGGATGGTACGCATGCGCTTGTCCCACTTATAAAGCGGACGAATGACGGCACTGAAAGAGTCATCATCACTATTATTAGCACCCACACCGGTTGACGCGGCATAACGCACAGTGTGGCCAAACTCGATGTTCTCACCAATCGCAAGCACGCCCCAGTTAATCAAACGGAAGCCATCGGCGTCATTGTTGTTTGCATCACGAACGATGCCTTTACCCGTTCCAAAAGTCGTCATCTGCTCGGCATAACCAGAGTTAGCAACCTGTAGAATGGTTTTGTTGAAGCCGCCAGATAGGTTTTGATTCAAGCTCGCCGTTAGCATTACGCTGTCATCCGCATCCACCGTTTGACCTTGTTTTTCATTGGCGAAGTTCATATCAATACCGACCTCAAGATCAGCATTGCTCCACAATGGAATGCCCGCATAACGTATATCAGCAATCATGGCTGTGGTTTCTTTGCCATCAAACACATCGCCAGTCACCGTGTCTTGAATCAAAGCCACCGATAATTTACCAGGGCCTAGGTTGATGTGTTCAACGCCGGCTCCAATACCACTTACATCCCAGTAGTAGTTATCAACGATGTGCACATCATGACGTTGGTAGTAGCGCTCACCCGCCCAAATCCCAATGTCCTTATCTTCAAAAAGCCCCACCGCCTGAACATTCAATTGCACCACATCCACGCTTTTATCCGCGGCATTCTCATCTTGGCCTTGCCAGTACGACAACATGGAATCAACTAAAAATGAAACGTCGTCCTCAGCATACACTTCTTTCTTAAAGCCAAACTCACCATACAGGTCATTTTCGTTGCCGAGTCGGCCAACTTTACTCACCTCCCACTTGCTGTTTGAGCCGCCTTCATTACTCAGGCCAACGCCGCCGCGCATGTAGCCATTGAACTCCAATGGCGTGGTTTCATCAGCGTATAAATTAGGAGCAAGTAAAGCAGTAGAGAGTGCAGCAGCAATAGGTAACAGTTTCATCGTCCATTCCTTTCAGATCTAGAATCAGGTTATTATTTATAAATGGGAACATTCCCATGGGATCGATCCCATTTATATTGAGCAGAATATAAATTGAAAGAGAACTGATTGATTATTGTGATCAGGATAACTATTGAGATAACTAAAAGTTGATGGGTGTTGGATTATTTCAATGAATACATTGGCGCTACAGAAAGAGCTGAATATCACGTTCTGTGCGTATTTAAAGGGGAAAAGGATAACGATAAGAGAGTAACAAAGATCAAGCTAAGACAGGTAACGAAGTCACGGCATCGGGGATGATACAACGTGCTAAACATTTAATATAAAAGGAAAAAAATATCGGAGCACTAAATAGCACTCCGATATCTAAAGCATGACGCTTAAATAACTACAAGAAGACTACTTCAGGTGATCCCAAGAGATGTTTGACACCAATCGGCAGTCATCACACTTGAAATAGAAAATATCGTGGATAGGCGCATCTAGCAGCCATTCACCACCACATTGCGGGCATTTGCGCTCTTTTTCATCTTTCAGGCTGATCCCACCGACACGGTATAAGTAGTAGTAGGTTGGAACCTTAGTCAGATACTCAATGCGCCCTCTTAGACCCCAACCGCGTTTAAACAGCACACTCTTCGTGTCACTGATCTCGGTTAGCGTTGCATGTTCCGCGCGACAACCACCACCCATTTGTACTTCATCACAGGCTTGCCATTCGGTCTGCCATTTCAACACGGCTTTATGGTCGCCATTGAAGGTAGGTGGATTGCGATACAAAGGGATTGGTAGCAAGCTATCGCCACTACGCAGCGGTGAACAGGTGTGCACGAATGTCGTGTATAACACCTGCCAGCTTGGTGTTTCATCTTCTGCCACTTCTTCTGAGTTCAGATCTCGACCTAGCAAACGCATTTTAGGCGCTAGTAGGCTCGCGTTAGACAAGCGATCAAAACACACTTTCACAAAGTCTGAGTGATTACGCGGGTGCAAGCTATCTTGCTCCGGGCACACAACGCGAACATAGAATTCACCATCGCCCATCACGATTGGGAACTCACGACCTAACACTTGTCCGTTATAACGAAGTGCATCCATTAAGCCATTAACCGCCTTGTCGACAGCGCTTACCGTTGTGTTATCAAAACACTCAAATTGAAGTTCTAGTACGTACATCTATTTATACCGCTGGTTGTAGCTTTTCTAAAAATTCTGCCAATGTCTCGGCGAGCACATCACGATTTTTGGTACCTAAGCGCTCCAAAATCACGTTACCCGTTAGGTTACAGATAGAGATAACATCCAGCTCAGCATCGGTCGCGGCAATGAAAACCGTTGGTTTTAGCTTCAAGCGACGCTGAGTTACTAGGTGACCCAAAATGTTTTCTTGTAGGCATTCGAAGTCTTCATCACTCCAAATCTGTAACAGAGTCAATTCGTTACCATCGAAAGTTGCGTTCATATCTGCGCTGAATTGTGCGCCGTAGAAAGTTTTGATGTCTTCATGCAGAGTCAACTCAATACCGGTTTCAACGTTGGTGAAATCCGCGAATTGCTCACGTGGATAGTGCTTCCACAACACGGCATCGCCACTCTTTTCTTCTACGCATGGCGATACGATGTCCACCAACTCCTCATTACGAGGTAAGCTTTGGTGTTTCTGCTTCCACGCGTCAACGTATCGCTGACTAAAAGAAAGTAGTGCGTCTTGAGCACGTTGAGTCATGAAAATCTCCTAAACACAAAATAATAAATAGAATCCGAGCCCTTTCCGCGCCGATTAAGCGATGACTTAATGACAGGGTAAGGGGGATTCAGTAAAATCGACCCCATTCTAATCGAATTTGAAACGAAAGTATGAGCAAATATTCTGACGCAAAAGAGCTAGCGGGTTTAACCCTTGGCCAAAAAACTGAGTACTCTAACCAATACGATGCAAGTTTATTGCAACCAGTGCCTCGTAGCCTTAATCGCGATGATCTTGCGCTAAACGGCGAGCTGCCTTTTGTTGGTCATGATATTTGGACGATGTACGAGCTTTCGTGGCTAAACACCAATGGTCTACCACAAGTGGCTGTCGGTGAAGTTTTCATCCCAGCAACCAGCCCAAATTTAATTGAATCAAAATCTTTCAAGCTGTACCTGAACAGCTACAACCAGACTCAATTTGAAAACTGGGATCAAGTAACCGAGCGCCTGACCCAAGATTTGTCGGCATGTGCAGGCGAAACGGTGATTGTGAATGTAAACTCAGTAACCGACTACACTAACCAACCTATCGTGACGATGGAAGGTGACTGTATCGACAACCAAGACATCCAAATCACTAGCTACGACTTTGAAGCGTCGCTGCTTGAAGGCGCTGCTGGCGAACAAGACGTTGAAGAAACACTGCACAGCCACCTATTGAAGTCGAACTGTTTGATCACCAATCAACCGGATTGGGGCAGCGTTGAGATCGCATATTCTGGTAAGCAAATTGACCGTGAAGCTCTGCTACGCTATTTAGTTTCTTTCCGTGAGCACAATGAATTCCACGAACAATGTGTTGAGCGTATCTTCACTGACATCATGAAATACTGTGCACCTTCGAAGCTAACTGTGTTCGCACGTTACACACGTCGTGGTGGTCTGGATATCAACCCATACCGTTCAACAGAGCAAGATAGACCAAGCCACAATAAGCGTATGGCTCGCCAATAATCAGGCGAGAACCACCCACACTTATTTGAACCTACCAAATCTTTAAAGGGACATTGAAATGCGTTGGTTATACGTTGTTAGTCTATTTATTTTAAGCTTAAGCACATCGGTCAATGCGTCGGTTTATTCGTCGGCGCTACTCAATGAAGCCAATAATTTGGTTGAGATCGATCCGAGCCAAGCAAAACAAATGGCCAACAGCTACCTAACGCTGCGTGTCCTTTCTGATCAACGCGAGAAAAGCCCTTCAGCTATTTCTCGCGAAGAGACAGACTCCTCGATTCGAACACCAAACAGCAGTATCGATGCGTATAAGATCTTAGCCAAAGCGGAATACAACCTTGGCAATATGCGTATTGCGATTCAGCACATCGACAAAGCCTCCGAGCTAGCGCAAACCTATAAGCTTGATTACCTAAAAATAGATCTTCAGATCCTAAAAGTTCGCTTACTTTGGCTGAGTGATAGAAAATCAGCCAAAGCAAAATCAGAGCTCACTAACATTGAAACAAATCTAGAGTCGGTGAATAAAACCTTACGCTTAACGGAAGGCATTACCTATCGCTTGATCATGTTGAAAGCCGACATCGCCTCTTACGACAACAAGATCGATGAAGCCGAAAAGTTCTATCAAGAAGCCAAAACCTATCTCGATCAACGTTACTCTGAAAAAGTCACCATCGACTACCATATCTCCGTCGGCGAGTTTTATCTGACTCACAAAGAGTACAACCACGCGTTATCCGAGTTGTTGTATGGCTACTGGAAATCAGTAGAGGGCAATCTAAGTTCACGTTTGGCCAAGGTCAACCGCCTACTTGCGCAGCTTTTCTTTGAGCGCCAAGTGTTGGATAAAGCGTTAGAACACCTATCTCAAGCCGCTGATTTCTATGACAACTTTGAAAACTCGCCTGTCTTAGCACAAGTGCTTAAGAAAATGGGGGATGTGTACTTCTATCAAGGGAAATATAACCTTGCCTTGGTACACTTCTTCAACGTTCTTGATCACGAAAGCACTGACCGAGATATCCACCAAGTCATTGATATCCGACTAAGTCTATCGGCGACTTACCTACGTCTGTATAACTACCCTCTAGCAGAACAGTACCTGACCCGTGCCCTTGAGCTGCTCGAATATACCGACATTCCAAAGCTGGAAGGTCGAGCTGCGCTGCTATCGGCAGGGTTGGCATATCACCTACAAGAAAGCGAAGACGTGATAAAGCATGCGACACGTGCACTTGAGATCTCTCGTCAGATAGAGAACATGCGCCTTTCACAACGCTCGTACTACTTACTCTCTTTAGGTTATGAGCAGGCAGGTCGCCCACAGCAAGCGTTGGCAAACCTTAAGCAGTACAACAGCCTTGTCTCTCTAGAGCAGCAAAAACTCAACCGTGTTGGCGAAGACGCGTTCCGTCAACAGAAAGAATTTGCCGAACAAACCCTGCACTACGCAGGCCAAGCGCAAGAGCTAGAAAAGTACAAACTAGAGCATCGCAAGTTCCAAAAAATATCGTTCGCCCTATTCCTGTTCAGCATTGTCTTGTTCTTCTTTGTTCTGCGCCGTGGCTATCTCATTCAAACCTTAGCCAAAGAAGTGGACTCACTGCGCACCGACCTATTTACGCACTCACGTTCAAAGCTTCCGAACTTAAGAATGCTCAATGCGAAGCTCTCTAACTCGCTGGAACAAACCAGCCAGACCTTCGAACAGTGGCAACTTGGCGAATTGATTCATGAGCCACTCAACGACCGCTTACGCTTCGTGATGATTGATTTACCGTTCTTACGCAATATGTACACGCAGAACGGTTACAAAGCCGGTCTAGAACTGGAAGACGCTTTCGGTGAATTCCTAAAATCTAAGCTTGAAGGCCCAGCTCGTGTCTACCACTTCTCGGATGCGAACCTGCTTTATATCGAGCCAAACGCGGACCGTGATTTGTCGCCGGAAGCCATGTTCAGAAAGATTCAATCTTGGGTGAATGACTTCGAAACAGAGCGAAACATCAACCGAACGGTCCGTATGGGTATCGCTGACTACCCATTCTTGCCACGTGCTTACACCGCAATTAACGATCAAGAGCTGCTCGACGTATTGTTGATGTCGACCAATCTAGCTCGTGAGATCAGTCTCAAAGAGCGCAGTAGCCAATGGGTCTATCTAAAAGCTATCGATAATGCACCGGCAGCGAGCCTTGCAACTGGTAACATAAGAGAAGCGTGTAAACATGCGATTAATCAAGGGTTAATAAAAATACAATCCTCGTACCAGAATGAGGACAACATCAAAAAAATGCTAAAAGATGACTGATTTGCGAGCGGTTAAGAGCAGCAAGTCGTGACCTTATTTTTAGTTTTGTTATTATCGATGTAACGGAATTTCATCAAAATGATCGAGATCGGTCTACGCGGCGCTAATAAATACATCTATGGGCATTCTTGAAAAAGACATTCAGGCGCAACTCCACCAGCTGAAATCTCAGTTGGAGCAGGTTCGTTTGACGCAAAGAGACACCTCGTTCAAGTTTATTAGAGAACAGAAAGTTCTAAAGCGTATCGTCACATCTTTAAGTGACGCATGTGTTGGCAGTAACAGCCATTTAGATGAAAACCTCATTGCCCTTAGGGAAGAGCTAGAAAAGCAAAAAGACATTAGCTCAATGATCCCAAAGCTGGCAGTATTAGAAAGGATGCTTAAGCAGAAAACGTTGGCTATGGATAAACAGAACGGGTATCTGGACGATAGCATTAAGCACAGTGGGGAAACGCTGCAGCGCATAACTGGCCTTCCAGCACAGCTCAAACGCGACCTACGAAACTTACTTAGCTTCTCCGAATGCAATGGCAGTCAGAAAGTCGACCACGCCATGAAACTTCTCGGTATTTATGAGCGTGCCATAAAGATTATGGCGAATAACTCACGCACCCATTTTGCTGACGCTGCGCACTCTCCGGAACAAGAGCTCCTTTCCGACCTATCAAACGAACTACAACATCTGATCACTGAACTCGACTTCGAGGGTGAATCGGGTGATCTGCTTACCGATATTCGAGCGAAGCTGCTGCTTGGTGTTTCCACACAAAACCTACTTGAGCTAACACTTCAGATCCTCAAACTGGTTATTGAAGGCACCAACCTAGAACGTAAGAAGTCTGAACAATTCATCGATCAGCTTAATTCTTCTTTAGCGTCCAGCATCAAAACGGCAGACCAAAATGCCGACCAGAGCCAGAGCTACTTTGAGCACCGACAAGGTCTAAACTCTGAGTTAAATGAACTAGTCACTAGAAGCCAAAGCTCGGTAGATAAAGCGAAAGATATTGATAGTTTAAAGCTGTCGATTAATCCGCTACTCAGTGAAATCGCCTCTCTTTCGGAAAGGCTGAACCACGCAGAGCAAAAAGAACAAGCTCTGATAGAGAGAATGAGTTACGGAAAGACTCAGTTAGATTCACTCTATGAAGTGACGCAAGATTACCGTAAGCGCTTGGAAGATCAGGCTCAGCGTATGCTGCTTGATCCTCTAACCAAGGTTTACAATCGCACTGCCTTTACTGATCGCTTAGAGCTTGAGTATCGCCGCTGGATCCGCGCACAACACTCACTGCGCGTAGTACTTCTGGACATCGACAACTTCAAAGCCATTAACGATAGCTTTGGTTATACCGCCGGCGATAAAGCGCTTAAGATCATCGCAAGAACCATCACCAAAGAAGCAGGCACGACCGATACTGTGGCGCGTTTTTCAGGTGAAGAATTTGTCTTACTATTGCCAGAGCAAACCGATGAATATTGTCACCAAGTGATTCAAAACATTCAAACTCAAGTAAGCCGCTTACCCTTTAAGTTCCGTGACCAACAAATCACGATTACTTTATGCGCGGCAAGTACTCAGTTTAAAGAGTCAGATACACCTGAAGAAGTGTTAGAGCGACTCAATACAACACTAAATAAAGCAAAACAACGCGGTAATAACCAACTTGTTTGGCACTAGGCCAGCCCTAGATTTAATTTATTTCATTTTTTCAAATACTTATCACATACCATTTCCCTCAATGTTTGCTAAGCTAATGATTAACATTCGCTTAACAAGCATTCTTGGCAAGCAACGCTGTCGTATCCGTTTCGTCTGGTTAGCTCTCCCCCACCTTTAACCAAACACTTTCAACGTTTGCTTCTCACTCTCGAGCCAGAGGGTCACTTCAACGTCCTCTGCTCTTTTCAACAAGGAGGCACTATGATCACTCATATCAGCCCTGCCGGTAGCATGGATTTACTCTCTCAACTTGAGGTTGAGCGTCTTAAGAAAACCGCGTCTAGTGATCTATACCAACTGTATCGTAACTGTACGTTAGCGGTACTCAACTCAGGTAGCCACACCGACAACTCCAAAGAGCTACTCGACAAGTATCAATCGTTTGATGTTGAGGTAGTGCGACGTGAGCGTGGTATCAAACTCGAGCTGAGCAACCCACCAGAGCATGCCTTTGTCGATGGTGAGATCATCAAGGGTATCCAAGAACACCTATTTTCAGTGCTGCGTGACATTGTTTACGTCAACATGCACCTCGCAGATAACCAAAGGCTCAACCTGACTAATGCCACTCACATTACCAACCTCGTATTTGGTATTCTGAGGAATGCAGGCGCACTTACGCCGGGCATCGAGCCTAACCTGATTGTATGTTGGGGTGGTCACTCTATTAATGCCAGCGAATACCAATACACTCGTGAAGTCGGTAATGAGCTCGGCCTCCGTGAACTGAATATCTGTACCGGTTGTGGACCGGGTGCAATGGAAGGCCCAATGAAAGGGGCTGCCATTGGTCACGCGAAGCAGCGTTACACCGATCATCGTTATCTTGGGCTTACCGAGCCTTCGATCATTGCGGCTGAGCCACCAAACCCAATCGTCAACGAACTGGTGATCATGCCAGATATTGAGAAGCGTCTTGAGGCGTTTGTTCGTATGGCACATGGCATCATCATTTTCCCAGGCGGCCCCGGCACGGCCGAAGAGCTGCTGTACATCTTAGGGATCATGATGCACCCGAATAACGCCGAACAGCCAATGCCGATTGTGTTAACGGGCTCGAAAGAGAGTGAGGCTTACTTCCGCTCAATCGATAAGTTCATTGGGGAAACTCTAGGGCCTGATGCTCAGAAACATTACGAGATCGTGATTGATGACCCAGCACGCGCTGCGAAAATCATGAAACAAGCGATGCCAGATGTGCGTTCTCACCGTAAAGAGACCGGTGATGCCTACAGCTACAACTGGTCACTGCATATTGAGCCTGAGTTCCAACTGCCATTCGACCCAACACACGAATCTATGGCGGCGCTTGATCTTCATATGGACCAAAAAACAGAAAGCCTAGCCGCTAATTTACGTAAAGCGTTCTCAGGCATTGTGGCTGGTAACGTCAAAGCAGAGGGTATTCTGGAGATCGAGAAGCACGGCCCATTCCTAATTGATGGCGACAAAGAGCTAATGACCAAGATGGACCAACTGCTGAATGACTTTGTTGAGCAACATCGAATGAAGTTACCGGGAGGGACCGACTACGTGCCTTGCTATAAAATCGCCTCACGTGATTAAGGCGTTTACGTTACCAACGTTTCAACTCACCAAGTGATACGTTACTATAAGGGGCTAGCAGCCCCTTTTTTATTGCCTATTTAGTGGAAACTTATGTCTATCCATCTTGTTATTATCGATGCCTTAAACCTCATCCGACGCGTGCACTCTGTTCAGCCGGATCCAACCGATATAGCAAGAACCATTACCACCACAATTCGCACTCTCAATAAGATTCTGAATGAATCAAAGCCCACCCACATCATCGCGGTATTTGATCACCATTTACAAGACCGTGGCTGGCGCGCAGATGTGCTTCCTGCTTATAAGCAGAATCGTAAACCGATGCCAGAACCATTGATGAAAGGCCTTGATGCTATTCAACAAGCTTGGTGGGAGTTAGGCATTGATTCACTGCTGTCTGATGGCGATGAAGCGGATGATCTCGTCGCAACACTGGCAAAGAAAGTGGCTGACCACGGAGAAACCGTCACCATCGTCTCGACGGATAAGGGCTACTGCCAACTGTTGTCACCAACGCTTCAGATCCGAGATTACTTCCAGCACCGCTGGTTAGATAAACCCTTTATCGAAGCTGAGTTTGGCGTTAAACCTGAACAACTGGCAGATTACTGGGGATTAACGGGCGTAAGCTCAAGCCAAGTACCGGGCATCCCAGGTATCGGGCCAAAAGCAGCCAAAGAGATATTGACCACTTACCCAGATATCGAAGCGGCCTATCAAGCAGAAGATCTGCCGAAAAAATATCGTAAGAAGTTCGACGAACACATCGAATCCGCTCGTGTATGTAAGCAAGTATCGGCACTCAAAACCGATATTGATTTAGGGTTCAACCTGCAAGATATTCGTTACGAAGCAAACGCTTAAGTCGCTGTGACTCGATAATATTGATACAAAAAATGCCCCTTAAAGGAGCATTTTTTATCACTGACACACTAACGTAAATATTAGTGCGGTGAGATGTTTGAAAGCGCCTGAATGTGGACCGTGATCTCTTCGCGATCGTGGTAAAGGTGCTTAGCCTGCATCTTGAACTTCACTTTGTTCTCAATCAGGAACACTTTTAGGTTCTCGATATCTTGCAGTACTTCATCGTAACGGCCTTTCATAGGCAGTTTAAGGTTGAACAGTGCTTCTTTCGCCCAGCCTTTGATGATCCACTCACCCATAAGGTGAGCAACACGAGCTGGCTTCTCAACCATGTCACAGATAATCCAAGTTACGTTCTTACGGTCTGGTTCAAACTTAAAGCCATCCACCATGTGGTGCTTAATTTGACCTGTTTCCATTAGGCTGTCTGCCATCATGCCGTTATCAACACAGTGAACGAACATCGAGCGCTTAACCAATTGGTAAGTCCAACCACCTGGACATGCACCTAAATCAACACCCCACATACCTGGAGCCAAACGCTCGTCCCACTCATCACGAGGGATGAATACGTGGAATGCTTCTTCTAGCTTCAATGTAGAACGGCTTGGCGCATCTGATGGGAACTTCAGACGAGGGATACCCATAAAGAACTGGGAGTTGTTCGTTGGGTAAGAGTAACCAACAAAACAGTGGCCCGGAGCGATGAAGCATAAATGAAGCACAGGCTTCTTAGCGTTATCTTTCGCTGTCATCAGGCCTTTACCACGCATCGCTTGACGCATCGGCACGGTAAATTTACGGCAGAACTTCAAAAGCTCTTTTGCTTCGTTAGTATCTGGCGTTTCAATACGGATATCACCACAACGAGGGAAACCTTCTTTCTCAGAAAGCGCCTCAAGAATTGGAGAAATACGGTCATCGGTTGGCAGGTCTTTAATTTCAACAGCCACTGCCAACATTTGACGAGCAAAGATCAGTGATTGGAAATCGATCTCTTTGATCAACTTGTCCGCTTCACCTGCTTGGTAACATTCAAACAATACAAAACCTGTATTGTTCTTTAGGCGAGGAAAACCAAACACTTCCAGTTGTGTTGCCTTGTCTTGAATTTCGCCAGCACATTCTTTTTCAAAACCAGAGCGACAATAAAGTAGTACGTGTTTCACTGAGTTACCTCTTTTATATTCAAAGCAGCGAAGGAGAAGACTCCCCAACCAATGATAAATAGTAGACCACCAAACGGAGTGATAGGGCCAAACCATTTTATTCCTGTCAGTGCCAAGCCATAAAGGCTGCCACTAAAACAAAGGATGCCGATGATAAAGCAAATTGCCGCAATGAAAAAATATTTTTGTGATTTAGCGCCAAGTTTCATCTGCAGCAGAGCGCCACACGCCAATATCGCTAGAGTATGGATAAATTGGTACTGAACACCCGTCTCAAACACGCCTAGCAGATATTCAGACAAGATAGCTTTCAAACCGTGAGCTGCAAAGGCGCCAAGCATCACAGCAACCGCACCAGAGATACCTGCAAAAGTGAGTAAATACTTACTTCTCATTAAGCACCTCTTTGATAAACGCCGATAGTTTCTCAACGGTTAACGCTATGTTCTGCTGTTCGGTGTAGCCAGAGCTCTTACGAGGCTTAAAGCTGTGATCGCCATCAGGAATAAACTCAACACGAATCGAATCCGACAGGTCGAAATCAGCAAACTCTTCTCGCTTACCAAAGGTATCACGTTCACCCTGCAGAATAAGACACGGCTTTGCTAACTCAGCCAAGTGCTCACCTTTGTATTTCTCTGGTTTGCCTGGCGGATGAAAAGGAAAGCCTAAACAGGCCATTGCAGCCACCTTATCAACTTCAGACAAATGGCTCGCCATACGTCCTCCCATCGACTTACCGCCAATCACAAGCTTATCGGCATCAACCTGCTCAATAATCTCTTGATAGGCTTCAAGTAGCTTAGGCGCTCTGTCAGGTGGACGACGCTTACCATCTTCAGCACGTTTAATCATGTAAGGGAAGTTGAAACGAATCACTCGTATCCCTTTAAAGGCTAACCCTTTGGCTACCGACTGCATGAACTCATGCTCCATGCCTGCGCCAGCACCATGGGCAAAGATAAAGGTGATGGGATTGTCTTCACCATCAATGATGACGTTATTCATCGAGTAAGTCCTCTTGTTCACTTTGCGCTTTCGCTAGCATCCAGTCGCGGAAGGTAGCAATACGACCCATGTCGGCTTGTTTCTCATGACAAACCACATAGAAGGCGTTCTTACTCACCAACACTTCATCAAAAGGCGCAATCAAACGACCCGCTTCGATTTCAGGCTGCGCCAACACGTTGTTACCCAGAGCAATGCCCTGGCCGTGAGCCGCTGCCTGCAGCACCATGGTTGAGTGACTGAAGATAGGGCCGTGATTAACGTTTACCCCATCGATGCCATTTTGCTTAGCAAACTGTTTCCAATCCTTTCGAGATGTATCATGCAGTAGCGTATGACATGCCAAATCACTGAGAGATTCTAAAGGTTTAGCTCCTAGCAGCACGGAAGGTGAGCAAAGAGGGATCAAGTATTCTTGGTAAAGCTTATCGGCTCTAAGCCCCGACCAATTACCTCGGCCATAATAGATAGCGACGTCTACATCATCGGTTAGCGAGCCTTCATCCATATCAACGGCTTTGATTCTTACATCAATATCAGGCTCTTGCTGATTAAAGTCAGCGAGCCTTGGTACCAACCATTGAATAGCAAAACTCGGCGGTAAACTGATGGTCAATGCGCCCTTCTCACTTCGCTCCAGCACTTTGTCTGTCGCTTCTGCTAGTGATGTGAAAATATCTTTGATATCTAAGAAGTAGCTTTGACCTTCTTCAGTTAGCAGCAAAGAGCGGTTTCTTCGGCGAAACAGCTTCAAAGATAAGAATTCTTCAAGCGCTTTGATCTGATGACTGACTGCCGCTTGAGTAACAAACAACTCTTCTGCAGCACGCGTAAAACTCAAGTGTCGAGCTGCAGCTTCAAACACTCTTAGCGAGTTTAATGGGGGTAATCGACGAGACATAGTTACTCTCTAAATAAGCATTAGTTTTTTTTATCTGAAACATTATAATTTGTCCATTGCCTAGCAGCCAGAGAAATTCTATATTTCATCCCGCAGCAGCTAGCCTGAACGGCTTGATTCTCTCTAGAATCAATTGGCTTAGCTCCTGCGATGTTGTGTTTGCAAACTCGTTCTTTTCGAGTTGGGTAGAGTTCTACCAAATGTTTTGTTGCAGTTTATACTGAAACGAGGCATGTACTTCCTGTATTTATTTTGACCTGTCTGTCAAATTTGTTTACACCGCCTTATGGGCGGTGTTTTTTTATGTGCAAAGAAATGTAACAACAAGTTTATCAATAGCTGTGCTAATTAATCTTTATTATTTTTCATCGCCAATCACAGAATCAGACACCCACTCAAATAATCAACTGAACACATACAAATAGCACCATTGAGTTGCACTAAAAAGTAACAGAATACTTCAAGATACTCACACTTCTTCGGTACTTATAAACCCGTTTAGAGCTTACTCTTTCTATCAATCAAAAATTTTAAAGCTGAGCATGACGATAGCACGCCCAAACTCACGCCTCTGTCTGACTACTGTAAATCATTCACAATAGAAAATAAAAAAGCCGCTTACTTTTCAGTAAGCGGCTTGGCAAAATAATTAACGCTTGGTCAACACACCACTATGGGCGGTAAACCTTAACGTTGTGGAAGCCTTGCTCTTGCAAGTAAAGCGCTTGCAGACGACTCATGACACCACGGTCACAGTACAACAAGTACTCTTTCGATTGGTCTAGGTCACCAAACTGAGTGGAAAGCTTGAAGAACGGGATGTGTTTGATTTCAACACCATCGATCTCTAGCGGGCTTTCATCTTCTTCGTCTGGGCTACGGATATCAAGAACGATAGCGTGCTCAGCAACAGCTTGAACTTGTTCAACTTCAGGCGCTTGCTCTTGGCTCTCTTTCTCGATGTCACGGATATCCATAACACGAGCGTTCTCGATCACTTGATCCAGCACTTCAAAGTTAAACTTAGCTTCTTCTGCTTCCAGTTTGCCTTTCTTCGCTTTCACTGTTGGCTTCTTAGAAATAACACCACAGTACTCAGGCATTACCTTAGCGAAGTCTTCAGTACCGATGATACGAGAAAGGTCGATGATGTCTTCTTTATCCCAGTTGATAAGCGGACGAAGAATCAAAGTATCTGTCACGTTGTCGATGTGACGCAGGTTAGTTAGCGTTTGGCTTGATACCTGACCTAGTGCTTCACCAGTAACCAACGCTTCGATCTTGAACTTGTCTGCAACCATACCACCAGCACGCATGAACATACGCTTAAGAA
The DNA here is from genome assembly GCF_041471665.1 of Vibrio sp. 10N.261.51.F11. Classification (NCBI taxonomy): domain Bacteria; kingdom Pseudomonadati; phylum Pseudomonadota; class Gammaproteobacteria; order Vibrionales; family Vibrionaceae; genus Vibrio; species Vibrio sp. 10N.261.51.F11. The sequence goes on from NZ_JBFROW010000025.1 coordinate 228,541, forward strand.
CAACGCCCATTTGGCCGTCTTCTACGTTCTCAAGGATTTCAGCAACCACAGGTTCAAAGTCTACAGAAATGAACTTCACCTTTGCAGATGAGCCGTATTTATTCCATAGGTAGTGAGCCACTTGTTTAACACCAATCTCGTGCGCTGGGCCACCAAGGTTGAAGAAACAGTAGTGAACCTTAGAGCCGCGTTTGATGTGCAGGTAGCTTGAAACACCAGAATCAAAGCCGCCAGAGATCAAGCTCAGTAGATCTTCTTGAGTACCAAGAGGGAAGCCACCGAGGCCTTTGTGACGAGCTAGAACTTGGTTTAGCTTGTCGTTAGCCACTTCAACCTTAACGGTTACATCAGGGTTCTTAAGTCGAACTTTCGCTGACTCAACTGCTTGGTTTAGACCGCCGCCTACGTAGCGCTCAAGTTCAATAGAGGTAAAGTCATGCTTACCACGACGCTTAGCACGTACAGAGAAAGTCTTGCCTTCAATGTCAGCACGGCTGCGTTCTAGTACTTGCTCGTAAATATCGTGCAAGTCTTTGAATTCAGACTGTTGAACTTCAAGAGAGTGGTGAATACCTGGAGTGTGAGTCAGAGCCTCTAACACTTCTGCGTAGTACTGGTCACTCTCAGACGTCACTTCAATATGATCGCGACGGTTGAATACCGCAACACTTTCACAGCGACGTTGAATAACGTTACGAATGTTGCACTCTAGAATCCTTGTGAAGCGCTTACGCACCGATTCACTTTTTACAAAAATTTCCGGATGGGGCTTAACAATAAATTTCATAGTACTTTCACAACATTAATGTTCAAAATTTTGAAAACGCTCATCGCCAAATAAATTAGAGAATTTACACAGCACTTGAAGCAAGAATAGATCATATCTAAATCTAAGGGCGCGAATTATACATGAGAAAGTGAAGCAAGGAAAAGAGTGCTTGCTGTAACACCATCATTAAACCGCTTGTTATTAACAGTAGCAGGTTTCGAAACGACATAAATGCCGCAGAGAGAACCATTGAAGACCAGCAAACAAAAAGCCCAACCTCATTATAAGGTTGGGCTTTCGATGCTATCTGCATGTTACCGTGTGTACACGTATCGGCTATTCATTAATAACAGGCACTTCGTCACTGTAAAGCGGCTCGCCCTGCATGATGCTGATTTCAACGCGGCGGTTGAGGCTACGTTGCCATTCAGTATCGTTCGGCTCGACTGGCTCGGTATCCGCCATGCCGCGTACTCTCAAGCGTTGATGAGAGAAACCACGCACCTTTTCCATCTCTTGAGCAACAGACACTGCTCGCTGTGATGACAAGTCCCAATTAGATCGATAAAGCTCGGAATCAAGACGTTGATTATCGGTGTGCCCTGAGATTCGAACGATACCCGGAACATCTTTCACCAACTCAGCAACCTGTCTCACCAAAGGTCGGAACTTAGGCTGTAGGAAAGCAGAACCCGATGGGAATGCACCCTTCTCACGAATTCGAATCACAATCTGCTGGCCAAGGTTTTCAACTTCAATCGCGCCTTGGTCTATCTCTCGTTCCAACGCCTTCTTGATGCTTTCCATCAAGGTTTCCATCTCTTGAGATTGAGCTTCGGCTTGCTGTTGCTGTTGGTCTGACTCAGAGTTTTGATTGTCGTGAGTCGATACCTCTGGCGACTTGCCTCCGGTCATCTTGCCTTGGTCACGCATGGTACCGCCAGCGCGCTCAGATTCACCTTCATGAAATTCCAGCGTCTGCTGAGTGATATCTATCGTTTGCTGCATGATCACATCAATTGGCGTTGGCTCTGGGCGACCAGGGCGAAACTCTTGTGCAATGATGCTGGTCCCTTTCGGGATGTCTTTGACTTCTAGGCGGTTCTGCACACCAAATGCGAACTTCATCGAGCCAGCGATCTGCTTAAACTTCAGTACATCCATCTCAGAGAATGAGAGTAGAAGTACGAAGAAACACATCAGCAGTGACATCAAGTCAGCAAATGTCCCCATCCATTGAGGCAATCCCGGAGGAGGACATTTACATGGATTTTCTTCATCCATCTTCAACTCCTCTTACGCAGGTTCACCATCAATCGTACGCTTACCTTCGTTTAGGTAGCTCTTCAGGTAACCATCGATTACTCGTGGGTTCTGACCATCTTGAATCGCGAGTACGCCATCCATAACCAAACGACGGTTGAGTGTCTCTTGGTCACGACGCAGCGCAAGCTTGTCGGCAATTGGGAAGAACACCATGTTCGAAAGAATCGCACCATATAGGGTGGTTAAAAGTGCCACCGCCATCGCAGGGCCGATCGCTTTTGGATCATCCATGTTAGAAAGCATGGCAACCAAGCCAACCAAGGTACCAATCATACCCATCGCGGGTGCTACATCACCAAATGCAGAGAACACCTTCGCGCCCTGCTCATGACGCTCTGTGGTTAATGCGATGTCTTTTTGCAGTGCAGCACGAACTACATCTCCATCATGGCCATCCACCAAAAGATCGATGCCCTTTTGCATGAAACTGTTGTTAATTTCCATCTCTTCCAGTGCTAAAAAACCACCTTTACGAGCCGCATCAGCCATCTCTACAACTTTCGCAATAAGATCTTCAGGCTCATCCGCTTTAAACATAAAAGCTTTGCCTGCGATTTTAGTCGCACCAAAGAACTGTCCCATGGTGAACTTCATTAGAACAACAAAGGTTGAGCCCCCAACTACGATCAAAATGGATGTCGTGTCATAGAACATCCCGAGGCTTCCACCTAGGATCATTGCCATAATTACAAAGGCAAATCCACCAATCAAACCTATTAGGGTTGCTAAATCCACTGAGCACTCCTCATGCTTTTTTGTAGCTCTATGTCGACGATAATCTTTGTATCGGCAAGACTATAAGATCTTTTAGTAAATTCTTGGCCTAAGTATCACACTTTTCGTTTTTGAATCCCAACTATTGGCTTACTTTGCTCTTATACGTAGCGCATAAACTCGATAAAGCTAAGGTTATTCAAGCAAAGTGCGTTCAAGCCTCTTAAAAACGAACTTTCTAGCAAAATTTCTTGGTTACATTTGACCATCTCAGCGGCCTAGGGTAACGTTCGTTCATCTTTCCAAACGCAGATTTATTATGGCTACTAAGAAACCTGAAAATATGAGCTTTGAAGCAGCAATCGAAGAGCTTGATGGCTTGGTTGATCAACTAGAAAATGGTGATCTAGCTTTAGATGATGCGCTGAAAAAGTTCGAACGAGGCATCTCCCTCGCTCGTGCCGGTCAAAGCAAACTAAACGATGCTGAACAGCGTGTTAGCATCCTACTGCAAAATGATGAAAATGCAGAACTTAGTGACTTTAACCCACAACCAGAATAACGAATTGTATGAGATCCCCTATGATCGAGACTTTATTGTCTTATCAAGCACGTAATAACGAGCAACTGAACCTTTGGCTTGATCGCCTGCCACACCAAAATCAGAACCTTATCAACGCGATGCGTTATGGGTTACTTTTAGGCGGCAAACGCGCACGTCCATTTCTTGTCTACATTACAGGGGAAATGCTCGGCTGTACCGCTGAAGAACTCGACACTCCAGCTTCTGCAATCGAATGTATTCATGCCTATTCTCTGATTCACGACGACCTTCCAGCAATGGATGACGATGAACTTCGTCGTGGCCATCAGACTTGTCACATCAAATACGATGAAGCAACGGCAATTTTAACTGGCGATGCCCTACAAACTCTCGCGTTTACTATACTTGCGGAAGGCACATTAAGTGCTGACGGGGAAAGCAATCGCGTTCGAATGATTCAACGCCTAGCTGAAGCGTCTGGTGCACAAGGTATGTGCATTGGACAAGCTCTTGATATTGAAGCTGAAAACCGCTCTGTCACGCTAGAAGAGTTAGAAGAAGTTCACCGTAACAAGACTGGCGCTCTAATGAAGAGTGCGATTCGTTTAGGTGCTCTGGCTGCTGGCGAAAAAGCGTTTGAAGTGATGCCTCAATTAGATAAGTACGCCGATGCAATCGGGTTAGCCTTCCAAGTTCAGGATGATATTTTAGATATCATTAGCGATACCGAAACTTTGGGTAAACCACAGGGCTCTGACCAAGATTTGAACAAAAGCACCTACCCTTCTTTGTTAGGTTTAGAGGGCGCTCAAGAAAAAGCGCAAACTCTGCTACAGGAAGCGCTTCAAGCTTTGGCTGCAATCCCATACAATACCCAGTCACTCGAAGAGTTCGCCCGATACGTCATCGAGCGCAAGAACTAAGACAATAAGCGCGCATTACCTATGACTCTTGATATATCAAAGTACCCAACTCTTGCTTTGGCTGATAAGCCAGAGGATTTGCGTCTACTTCCAAAAGAGACGCTGACACAGCTTTGTGATGAATTACGTACCTACCTTCTTAACTCAGTGAGCCAGTCAAGTGGTCACTTAGCGTCAGGCTTAGGTACAGTAGAGCTGACTGTTGCTCTGCACTATGTGTACAACACGCCTTTTGACCAGTTGGTTTGGGATGTTGGCCACCAAGCATACCCGCACAAAATTCTTACAGGTCGTCGCGACCGCTTGTCGACTATCCGTCAAAAAGATGGACTGCACCCATTCCCATGGCGTCAAGAGAGCGAATACGACACCCTTTCTGTTGGTCACTCTTCAACGTCGATCAGTGCTGCACTTGGTATGGCTATCAGTGCGAAGAAAGAAGGCAAGAACCGTAAAGTCGTGAGTGTGATTGGTGATGGCGCGATTACTGCGGGTATGGCATTTGAAGCCATGAACCACGCGGGCGATATTCACAATGACATGCTGGTTATCCTGAACGATAACGAGATGTCGATCTCTGAAAACGTAGGTGCGCTAAACAACCACCTAGCTCAAGTTCTTTCTGGCAGTCTTTACACGTCAATTCGTGAGGGCGGCAAGAAAGTGCTATCAGGCGTTCCGCCGATTAAAGAGCTGGTTCGTCGTACAGAAGAACATCTAAAAGGCATGGTTGTCCCTGGCACCATGTTCGAAGAGTTAGGCTTTAACTACATTGGCCCAATTGATGGTCACGATGTCAATGAGCTGATTAAAACGCTTAAGAACATGAGAGACCTTAAAGGCCCTCAGTTCCTGCATATCATGACTAAGAAAGGCAAAGGCTACGAGCCAGCTGAGAAAGATCCAATCGGTTACCACGGCGTACCGAAATTCGATCCAGCACACTCAAGTCTACCTAAGAGCACCAGCTCTAAACCAACTTTCTCTAAGATTTTTGGCGACTTCCTGTGTGATATGGCCGCGCAAGATCCTAAGCTGATGGCGATCACGCCTGCAATGCGTGAAGGCTCTGGCATGGTGCGTTTCTCGAAAGAGTACCCAGAACAATACTTCGACGTAGCGATTGCTGAGCAGCATGCTGTGACGCTAGCAACCGGTATGGCGATTGCGGGTGATAAGCCGATAGTCGCTATCTACTCGACGTTCCTACAACGTGGCTACGATCAACTGATCCACGATGTGGCTATCATGGACTTACCTGTCATGTTCGCTATCGACCGTGCTGGTCTTGTCGGCGCTGATGGTCAAACACACCAAGGTGCGTTCGACTTAAGCTTTATGCGTTGTATTCCAAACATGGTGATCATGGCGCCAAGCGACGAAAACGAATGTCGCCAAATGCTTTACACCGGCCACCAGCACACAGGTCCAAGTGCCGTTCGTTACCCTCGCGGTAATGGTATGGGCACTGAGATACAAAGTGAATTTACCGCGCTTGAGATTGGTAAAGGTCGTATCGTTCGCGAAAGCGAAAAAGCAAAAGATGGCTCGAAAGTCGCTATCTTAAGCTTCGGTACTTTCCTTGAGAGTGTACTTCAAGCCGCTGACGCCATCGATGCGACAGTTGCAGATATGCGCTTTGTGAAACCGCTCGATGAAGCTCTGATCAAACAACTTGCTGCTGACCACGATATTCTGGTAACTATCGAAGAGAATGCGATTGCAGGTGGTGCGGGCGCAGGTGTGATTGAGTTCTTGATGCAAGAGAAACTGCTGATGCCAGTATTGAACCTTGGCCTACCAGACAAGTTCATTGCTCAAGGTACGCAAGGCGAACTGCATGAAGAGCTTGGTTTGGACGCGAAAGGCATTGAGAAGTCTATCACTGACTATCTTGCCAAGTAGCTTTAATACGTAAGCTCGTAAGCTCCGCAAACAAAAAAGGTTGGCCCTAGGGTCAACCTTTTTAGTATCTGCTAATTAGTTTGGTGTATCGCCAACTAAACCTTAGCCCTTCAGTTAACTCACACTAACCAACCAGCGAAATGTGCCACGGCATACAACGAAATAGCCGCCATAATACCCGCTACAATATCGTCAATCATGATACCTAAACCGCCGTGAATTCGTGCATCTAACCAACCAATCGGCCATGGTTTCACCATGTCAAAGAAGCGGAAAAGCACAAAACCAGTCAGCAGCCACTTCCAGTCATCAGCAGGGATATTCAACATAGGCACTAAGCTCATGGTGATCCAAAAGCCCGCGAACTCATCCCAAACGATAGAACCGTGGTCATGCACGCCCATATCGTCAGACGTTACTTGGCAGATCTTAATACCAATAATGCAGCTTACCACCACCACGGCAACGTAAGCAGGAAACGGTAACTGAACCAACAATAGGTACAACGGAATTGACGCAAGCGTGCCCATTGTGCCGGGAATAATAGGCGATAAGCCACTGCCAAAACCCGTTGCTAAGAAATGCCAAGGGTTTTTAAGAGAAATAAGAGAAAGTGGGTTTGTCATCAATTAACCTTAAAGTGATCGTAACCAGTTAAGTTCCAGCTTAGTGGTTCACCATTATTGTGTAATTCAAAATATTCTACAGGTCTTATCTGGCCAATGCAGGTGACTTTTGTACCTGTGTGTGACAAAGCACTTTCCAACGACCCTTTATTCTCTTCTGGTACAGTAAAGCACAGCTCGTACTCTTCACCACTCGTTAGCGCATACTGCCGAGCTGAAATGATATCAGGAGCGAACTGACGTAATTCTGCAGAGATAGGCAGCGTGCTTACATCAATACTCGCGCCAACTTGAGAACGCTTAAGGATATGTTTTAAATCAGCAATAACACCATCAGAGATATCAATCGCAGATGAAGCAAGGTTCACTAGCGCCTGACCCGCTAACACTCGTGGAGTGCTCACATAATGTCTCTCTTCTAGCTCAGCAGCATAGGGCTTCGCTTTGTTCTGCTCTGGGTTAAGTAGCACCTCTAGGCCAGCTTTACTGTCACCTAGGTTACCTGTTACGTAAATCCAGTCACCCACTTTCGCGCCATCTCTGCGCAGCGCTCGTCCTTCAGGAACAAAGCCCTGTACCGTCAGTGTCAGGCTTAGTGGACCTTTGGTTGTGTCGCCACCAATTAACTGAATACCAAAGTAGTCTGCGAGTTTAAAAAAGGAGTCACAGAAGGGAGCAAGCCATGCTTCATCGATTTCAGGCATGGTTAAAGCAAAAGACACCCAAGCAGGCGTCGCGCCCATTGCAGCAAGGTCACTGATATTGGAAGCCAACGCTTTGTGTGCCACCCAAGCCGGATTCGCCTCAGCTAAGAAATGGGTACCAGCCACTAAGGTGTCCGTGCTGATCGCTATCTCAACATTGCCCGGCGCTTTGACCAAAGCACAATCATCGCCAGCAGCTAGAAGAACGTCTTTACGTTGTGGTTGTCGATTTACAAAATATTTTTCAATCAGGTTAAATTCGCCAGACATCACATGCCCTATCTTTAGTCTCATAAAAATCGCCGTAATCATGGATATTACAGAAATTTAGTTACAAAAAAGGCCAGCATAAAAGCTGACCTTTAGATTCAATATACGAACGTCTTATTTCTTACGAACGTGCGGTGCAGCTTTATCAAGCACACCGTTAACAAACTTATGGCTGTCTTCTGCTGCAAATACTTTTGCAAGCTCGATAGCTTCGTTGATAACCACTTTGTATGGTACATCTTCGCGACGAGTCATCTCGTACATAGCTAAACGTAGAAGCGCTAGTTCCATCAGATCCAGATCTTGCATAGGGCGAGATACGAATGGACGAAGCTTGCTATCAAGTTCCATGTGGCTAAGAGCAACACCAGTTAGTAGGTCGCGGAAGTATGCAACGTCTGTTTCTGGCATAGCAAGAGCAGGCTCTGCAGCATGATGCTCTTCTTCATCATACTTACCACCAGATAAGAACTGTTCTTCAACGGTAGCAATATTTTCTTTAGTAATTTGCCAAGAATAAATTGCTTGTAGAGCAAATTGACGTGCGTTACGACGTGCGGCTGGTTTCACACTGGCCCCCATTAGGAATCGATTTCAGAAAGAACGTTGATCATCTCAAGTGCGCTAAGTGCTGCTTCTGCACCCTTATTACCAGCCTTGGTTCCTGCGCGTTCAATAGCTTGATCGATCGTATCAACAGTAAGAACACCAAACGCTACTGGAAGAGAATATTCCAGAGACACTTGTGCCAAACCTTTATTACATTCACTACAAACATAGTCAAAGTGAGGTGTACCGCCACGAATTACTGTACCAAGAGATACAATCGCATCGAACTTACCTGTTTTTGCAACGCGCTGCGCTACAAGTGGAAGTTCTACTGCACCAGGGCAACGAACAACAGTGATGTTGTCTTCGCTTACTTGTCCATGACGCTTTAAAGTATCGATTGCACCAGAAAGTAAACTTTCGTTAATAAAACTGTTGAAACGAGCAATAACGATAGCAATTTTTGCATTTGGCGCTGGGAAGCCACCCTCGATCACTTTCATAAGCCTTCCTTTAACTATTTTCATCAAGTGAGAATCGCCGGATTCTAGCACAAAACTGTGAGCAATATCTAATGGTAATTTAGAAGAACAGACACCGGCAATGTAAAGATGATAATGCAGCGCTGATCCCAAGCATATAGGAACAGCGAGTAACCAAGTTTGTGTGTTGAACACGTTTTGAGTCGGACTTGGCTACTTTGCTCTTTTGGCAAGATTTATCACCAAAAGAGCCACTGAAATCATCGGTAAATTATGTTGCTACAAACGGAGAAACGTCTGCTTGCTAACGCATGGTTTATTCGCAAACGTACTCAACAACGTTAAGGCCAAAACCACCCAATGCGTGGTAACGCTTAGTGCTTGAAGAAAGCAGACGCATATCGTGCACACCTAGATCTTGAAGAATCTGAGAACCGACACCAACACGACGCGAGGTACCCTGCTTCTTCGCCATAGTTGGCTGCTCGTTCTTGTCTTGCGCTTCGAATGTCTTCACTTTGTGAATCAAAGAATCAGACGACTCTTCGTTGCCAAGAATAACCAACACACCGCCTTCGTCGCCAATACGCTTCATCGCTTTATCTAGCGACCAGCTGCGTTCAGTACCACGGTCTGAATGAAGCAGATCGGTGAACGTGTCATGCAGGTGAACACGTACCAAAGGAGCACCTTCAGATAGGTCGCCTTTTTGCATCGCGTAGTGGATCTGGTTATCAATTGTATCGCGGTAAGTCACCAGCTCGAAATCACCAAACTCTGTTGGTAAATGGCATTGTGCTACACGCTCAATCGTTGTTTCTGTGTTGTTGCGGTATTCAATCAAGTCAGCAATCGTGCCTAGCTTGATGTCGTGTTTTTCAGCAAACACTTCAAGGTCAGGGCGACGAGCCATAGTACCGTCGTCGTTAAGGATCTCAACGATAACCGATGCTGGCTCGCAGCCTGCAAGACGTGCTAAATCACAACCTGCTTCTGTGTGTCCTGCGCGAGTCAGAACACCGCCATCTTGCGCTGTCAGTGGGAAAATATGACCAGGTTGAACAAGATCAGCCGCTTTCGCATCTTTCGCCACTGCCGCTTGAACCGTCACTGCACGGTCTGATGCAGAGATACCCGTTGTTACGCCCTCTGCCGCTTCAATCGAAACAGTAAAGTTAGTGGTGTACTGTGCGTTGTTATCTTGAACCATAGGCGCTAGACCCATGCGGTTTGAACGCTCTTTGGTTAGCGTCAGACAAATTAAACCACGACCGTACATCGCCATGAAGTTAATCGCTTCTGGCGTCACATGTTCTGCTGCCATGATCAGATCGCCTTCATTTTCGCGATCTTCATCATCCATCAGGATAACCATTTTTCCTAGGCGAATGTCTTCAATAATTTCTTGAGGAGTACTAATTGGCATTGTTCTATATCCTTTGAAATGGTTCTGCTTCCTAGAACCGACACTATTTAAACCTGATGATATTGCTTCGCTTTACAAAGTCTCGCTTAACGCACTTTGTATCAACGGTTAGGCAAAACCATTCTGCTGTAAGAATTCCATCGTTAATCGAGATTCAGGCTCAGATTCTTGTTGCTGACCTTGCAGTAAACGCTCCATGTAACGTGCTAATACATCAACTTCTAGATTCACTTTACGACCGACATTGAATTGGTCGATGGTGGTTTCTGAAGAAGTATGAGGAACGATAGTCAGCTTGAATGCGTTCTTACGTAAATCGTTCACAGTCAGGCTAATGCCATCAACTGTTACTGAGCCTTTTTGAGCAACGTATTTTGAGATTTCTGCTGGCATTTCTACCCAGAATTCAATCGCACGGCCAACTTGGTTACGTTCAACAATCTCACCCACGCCATCAACGTGACCAGACACTATATGTCCACCGAAACGCGTGGTTGGTAACATTGCTTTCTCAAGGTTAACTTTATCGCCCGCTTGGTAATCGACAAAACCCGTTTTTTTCAGGGTCTCAAGCGAAAGATCTGCACTGTAGCTGTGGTCGTTATATTCAACAACTGTCAAACACACACCATTGGTAGCGATACTGTCGCCTAACTTAACGTCAGCCATATCAAGCTTACCAACATTAACCGTTACGGTGATGTCTTCTCCGCGGGGAGTGATTGCACTCAATGTACCTACGGCTTCTACAATTCCTGTAAACATTTTAAAACTCTTTTTGTTGTCAACGACACGTATGCAGTTGGAGTAACTATTTCCACTGTGGTTTCGTTACTATCTGTTTCGAAATACGGGTTTCGCAACGATGCGAATATCCACACCAACCTGTCGAACATCTTTAATTTCTAGGTCAATAACGTCAGACATTGAAGTGAGCCCTAATGCACCCATCAAACCTCGTCCGTCACTGCCCATAAGTTTAGGTGCTAAATAAAGGATTAGCTCATCCACCAGCTGCTCTTCAATCAAGCTTTTTGCCAATGTTGCGCCCGCTTCGACCCAAATATGGTCGATATGATTGGCAGGTAATTGACGCATCAGATCGTGCAAATCGAGCTGACCTGCATCTGTGGTTGCGACTTCAATATCAGCAGATGCTTCGGCAACTCTCAACACCGATGTTGGAGTCTGGAATAACTTGAGTTCAGGACGCAGTTGGTTTTGACGATCAAGAATCACGCGAATCGGCTGACGCAGCTCGTCTTCAGCGTAATGACCTTTGATACTGCTTGGCAACTCTGCCCAACGAACATTCAACGACGCGTTGTCTTCAATCACCGTCTGGCTAGTTGACAACACAGCGCCTGATTTTGCTCGGTAGTTCTGAACATCACGACGTGCTTCTGGCGATGTGACCCACTGGCTTTGGCCATTTTCCAATGCCGTTTGCCCATCAAGGCTAGCGGCCATCTTTAACTGAACGAATGGCATGCCAGTTTGCATACGCTTGATAAATGCAGGGTTCAAGTCGAGAGCGTCTTGCTCTAGCAAACCGATTTCAACCTCAATACCCGCATCGCGTAGCATTTTGATACCACGACCTGCGACTTTTGGGTTTGGGTCCTGCATGGCACAAATCACTTTGGCTACTTGAGCCTTAATCAAACCTTCAGCACAAGGCGGCGTTCGACCGTAATGAGAACAAGGCTCTAGCGTGACATAAGCCGTCGCACCTTTTGCTTTGTCGCCTGCCATTCGCATGGCATGTACTTCAGCATGAGGTTCGCCCGCTTTGGCATGAAAACCTTCACCAACGATCTGACCGTCGGTTTGTACAATGACACAACCCACATTAGGGTTTGGCGCAGTAGTGTAAATGCCGCGTTTTGCTAACTGAATAGCACGCGACATCATTTGAAAATCTAGGGGAGTAAAGTTTGACATGATTGAGGAGTTAATCCTCTAATTTAGCGATTTCTTCGCCAAACTCTCGGATGTCTTCAAAGCTGCGGTAAACAGAGGCAAAACGAATGTACGCCACTTTATCCAATTCTTTCAATTGGCCCATCACAAGATTACCAATCATCTCGCTTGGTACTTCACGCTCACCAGTTGCACGGAGTTGTGACTTAATCGTACTGATCGCAAGTTCAATCGCGTCAGCACTCACTGGGCGTTTTTCTAGGGCGCGCTGTACACCACCCACCATTTTATCTTCATTAAATGGTTCGCGGTTTCCATTCGACTTTATGACTTTAGGCATCACAAGTTCTGCCGATTCGAACGTAGTAAAACGTTCACTACATGCAAGGCATTGACGGCGACGACGAACCTGATGGCCATCGGCTACCAGTCTTGAATCGATTACTTTAGTGTCGTTCTCTGAACAAAAAGGACAATGCATATCACCTCCAAATAATTGAATATCAGTGTAACGGAATTGCCAAACGTTAGGAAAGAAAAAGGGCCAATTAAGGCCCTTTTGTGTGGTGATTCATTGATTATTGCTACTCGACCGCCATTTCAAAAATGAGCTGAGGAGTAAAATTAACGACCAGCGTTAACCGCGGACTAAATAGTTCGCTTTACCTACCCATTTGTAGCTTGTCAGCTCTTCTAAGCCCATTGGGCCGCGAGCATGCAATTTCTGAGTAGACACGGCAACTTCAGCACCTAAACCAAACTGTGCTCCATCAGTGAAACGTGTTGATGCATTCACATAAACCGCTGCAGAACCAACAGAGTTAATGAAACGCTCTGAGCTCTCTAAGCTATTGGTCATGATCGCATCTGAATGACTCGCGTTGTGTACACGCATGTGGTCAATCGCTTCTGCCACATCCGCTACCACTTTCACGCCTAGCGTGTAGCTTAGCCATTCAGTGTCAAAGTCGCCTTCAACCGCATCACGTTGGTCTTCAAAACCCGCTAGCAGCGATTTTGCACTGGTATCAGCAACTAAGGTTACCTTGCCGGCTAAACGCTGTTTCAGCTTAATTAGGAAAGCTTCAGCAACCGCTTCATGCACTAGCAATGTATCTAATGAGTTACACGCTGATGGGCGCTGAACTTTAGAGTTTTCGACCACATCGACAGATTTATCAAGATCAGCGCTTTCATCAACGAAGATATGGCTGATACCAAAGCCGCCGATGATAACTGGAATGGTGCTGTTCTCTTTACACATCTTGTGTAAGCCAGCTCCGCCACGAGGAATGATCATATCCACGTAGTCATCCAGTTTAAGCAGTTGAGAAACGAGTTCACGATCAGGCTTCTCGATGTACTGAACAGAAGCCGCAGGAAGTTCCGCTTTCTCTAATGCAGACTGGATAACTTTAACCAGTTCCATGTTCGAGAAGAACGTCTCTTTACCACCACGCAGGATACTTGCGTTACCTGTCTTCAGACACAGAGCTGCAATATCGATGGTTACGTTCGGACGCGCTTCGTAGATAACACCCACCACACCAAGTGGCACACGGCGGCGAGACAGTGACATACCGTTTTCTAGTACCTTACTGTCGATTTCGCTGCCTACAGGGTCGTTAAGGCTAATCACGTTACGAACATCATTCGCAATGCCGGTTAAGCGCTCTTCATTAAGAAGTAGACGATCAAGCAGTGCGTCAGTTAAACCCGCTTCGCGACCTAATTCGATGTCTTTCGCGTTCGCTTCTAAAATCGTTGCTGCGTTTGCTTCTAGCTCATCAGCGATAATCGCCAATGCTTTATTCTTTTGCGCCGTTGATGCGGTCGCTAGGTGGAAAGCAGCGTCTTTTGCTGCGATACCCATGTTAGTTAAATCCACGTTTAACTCTCCCTAAATTCTGTCTGTCTTTGGATGCAAAAAGGCGATTCGCCTTATCATCACGAGCTACTCTTGAATCACAACTAGGTCGTCACGGTGAATGACTTCTGACCCATAATCGTATCCAAGGATGTCGCCAATATCTTTACTGTGCTTGCCTGCAATTTTTGCTAGGTCTTGGCTTGAATAACTGGCGATACCACGCGCAATTACTTTGCCTTTACTGTCTGTGACTTGGGTAACTTCACCACGAGAGAATTCGCCTTTAACTCGAACAACCCCTTTCGCCAACAAGCTGCTGCCTTTGGTGTTGACTGCGTTTACTGCGCCGTCGTCAACCACGATGTCACCTGCTGAAGCAGGGCCCGCTAAAATCCAGCGTTTACGGTTTTCAAGCGCTTCAGCTAAAGGCAAGAAACGTGTGCCTTGTGGGTTATCACTCAGTGAATCAAACACCACATTTTCAGCACTGCCCGCAGCAATAATCACTTCGATGCCTGCGCGACGAGCAATATCAGCCGCCTGCAGTTTTGTTGCCATACCGCCGGTACCTAATGTCGTACCGCTGCCGCCTGCGATCTTACGCAGCGTGTCATCAATGGTTTTCACTTCTTTGATGAGCTCAGCATTTGGGTCTTTACGAGGGTCAGCTGTAAACAGGCCTTTTTGGTCTGTTAGTAGCAAAAGCTTATCAGCACCGCACAAAATACCCACTAAGGCCGACAAGTTATCATTGTCGCCCACTTTAATTTCGTTGGTTGCTACTGCGTCGTTTTCGTTTACTACCGGAATAATATCGTGTTCAACCAGTGCGTTGATCGTGTCACGTGCATTAAGAAAACGCTCGCGATCATCGAGATCAGCACGAGTCAGTAGCATCTGGCCAATCTTAAGGCCATAGATAGCAAACAAAGACTCCCAAACTTGAATCAACTGGCTTTGCCCAACTGCCGCAAGCAACTGTTTGCTCGCCATTGAGTTGGGAAGTGCGGGGTAACCAAGGTGCTCACGTCCTGCTGCAATTGCGCCAGACGAAACCATAACCACAGAGTGGCCTTGTTTTTTTAATTCAGCACATTGACGAACCAGCTCAACCATATGAGCGCGGTCTAATGCCAATGTTCCACCAGTTAAGACACTGGTACCCAGTTTAACAACGACAGTTTTACGCTGTGTTGTTGTCCCGCTTTGATGATTTGTTGTCATGAAGTCTTTTATGGATAAAACAAATAAGAGGTGATGTTTTAGCAATCAAAAGGGGAATTCACAAGCAGAAAAGGTGCGAAATCGCACCTTTTTGCTTTATATAGAAGAGTAACCTTTAAAATTAGACGAATTCGACAGACTCTTCGTCTAATTGGATACTGATTTCAAACTTACTTTGAAGTTCATCAACCAGTTTTTTGTGGAAGGCTTCTTGAGTTCGAGAGACCTCAGCGACCGCCTTTTTAGGTAACGGCAAAGAATCCCAGTTACCATCGATGTTGTACTTGCCGATATTGTACTTCGCCGAATATCCCTCTTCCGACTTATCCAATTCCAGCCACCAGCCCCAGAACTCGCGTTCTTCTGGTGATTTTTTATCGTTCACACATACAGACAAGCAATCAAAGATATAGTGGCCTTCTTCTGATTGCGGTTCCCTTAAGTAAGGCCCGATCGCCTTTAAAACATTCAACAAGCGGTAATGCGTAGGTTGTTGTGTCACTTCTGACATATTGAATCTCCATTTTCAATGTTAAGAATGACGTTACTCAGACTGTTATACGTAGAAACTACGCATTTGGATTTTATAAATTATCTCTGAGTATCAGGTACTTAGTTTGTACACTTTTCATGCTTAACTAATTTAGGAGAAATGTCATCTAAATAATTCATCCTCAAGCCACTTTATCGCCAATTCGAGGGATTGCTCATAACCTTGTGTAATTGACTTAGCTTTGATTTTCTTCGCTTTTCCGTAATCACTGTAAATAGCAACCAGTTGATTATCCATTGGCGGTGAAACCGGGTCACCTTCCAGAGCCAATGCCAAGATAGGAACACTGGTTTTACTGTTTGACAGCAAGCCTTGTACCTTGAGTGACCACGCCATCAACTGCCCAGAAAGGCTATTGATATCGACCGCCCCTTTACCAAGACGCGAAGCCAACACATCTAGATGCATCTTAGGCATCTGTTTCAGTTTGTCGGCATGAACAAAGATGTCGTGAATTGGCGCGCCTAAAGAGATACACGCTTTAATCTTATGTTGCTCAAGGAAAGATAATCTCACCATCGCATTGCCACCGAAGCGGAAACCAAACAAGCCGACTTTGTGGTGATCGACCCATGGGATGTTAGGCAGTTCATTGAGCACAGCTTGGTGAAGGCAAGACGAGTCTTCAGTTAAAGGCCAATGCGCACTGTGCCCTATCGACGGCATATCGACCGTCAACATAGCAATGTTTTTAGGGGCTAGGTAATCTCTAAACAAGCGCCACATATCGGTTTGCAAACTGTCTAGTCCAGCGCTCACAATCACAACAGGCTGAGGTTTATCTGTTTTGGTTAGATGCAAGTTCGCTTTGATCTTCTTGTTTTGGTATGGAATATCAATCTGCTTGACGATCAACTTAGTGTGCTTGATCGCTTCAGAATACGCTGCGTTGGCCAACACTTGAGCCTGAGCTGCCAAGTTGTCGTTCTTGAGGTGTGGGTAACCCGCAATACTGAAGCACAACGATGCGGAAAATAGCTCTTCAGCCATCTCTTCACCATTCTTCTCATTAGAACGATTTTGATGCTGCATACCCAGCTTGGTCCATTCGTATGCCCAGTTACCACTTCGGTAACCCATGACCGTATCAAGCCACTCATCGGTTGTACGAGAGTTATCTGATGACGCGATGCGAGCCAATACCGCTTCCTGCTCTATTGGATTAACGCCTTGCCATACCCACTGAAGACGTCTTAGGTTTCGATACCATGATGAGTTTTGCTGTTCACGTTTCTCATCCAATAGCGCTTCAGAGCTTGGCATGTATTGTGTCAACATTGAGGTCTCTTTCGCTTGCTTGTGCTTTACAAACAAAGTTTCCGAAAGGTTCGAGCTCGTTTCTTCTGGTTCAGACATTGGGATACTTAATAAGAAATGGTTGTCACTAATAATATAAAAAAAAATGACCCTATAAAGGATCATTTCTCAAAAAACTAAGTTTACGCTTATTTTGACTTGCGATTTACTGGCTCTACGTAGCTTAGGCTAGTATCCCAAGGTTGCTCAATCCATGTGTCTTGAGCGATATCAACAATGTACTCGTCTAGCAAATCAGCGCCAGATGGTTTTGCACATACAGCGATCAGTTTCGCTTTAGGGTACATTTCGCGAAGCTTACGTGCAGTGTCACCACTATCAACCAAGTCTTCAACGATTAGGAAGCCTTCGCCGTCACCTTCAGGTGCTTTAACTACTGTCATATCACGTTGGTGATCGTGGTCGTAGCTAGAAATACAAATCGTATCTACGTGACGAATACCTAGCTCACGAGCCAAGATTGCACCAGGAACCAAACCACCACGGCTTACTGCCCAGATGCCTTTCCACTGCTCTGCTGGCATTTGCTTTTCAGCAAGTTGACGGCAGTAAGTCTGCATGTTGTCCCAAGTGATAACGAATTTGTTGCTCATAGTATAAAACCTAATAATTTTGTCATGTTATTAGAGGCTATTTCAAACATAGCCTCTTCAGCGATTAAGCAGAAATCTAGACGATTAAGCGAAAATGTATTTAAGAATAAAGATAGCCGACATTACCCACACAGCAGGTGAAACGTCGCGACCTTTACCACTTAGCAGCTTAATTGCAGCGTAAGCGATGAAACCTAGTGAGATACCCTCAGCGATAGAGTACGTCAGCGGCATAAGCAGACATGTTACCACGACTGGTGCTGCTTCCGTAAGATCACGCCAATCAATGCCAACTAGGCCAGACATCATCAGAATTGCTACATAGAAAAGTGCACCTGATGTTGCGTAAGCCGGAATCATACCTGCAAGTGGCGAGAAGAAAAGAGCCAGTAGGAATAAGATACCAACAACAACAGCCGTTAGACCGGTACGGCCGCCTTCAGCAACACCCGCAACACTCTCAACATAAGAAGTAGTATTTGATGTACCTAGCAGTGCACCAATAGATGTTGCTGTAGAGTCAGCAAGCAGTGCTTTGTTCAAGCGAGGTAGTTTGCCGTCTTCTTTGATTAGGTTTGCTTTCGTTGCAACACCAACCAGAGTACCCGCTGTATCGAACAAATCGACGAACAAGAACGCGAATACCACTGAAATCATACCGATTTCAAATACAGCAGAGAAATCAAGCTGCATGAATGTAGGAGCAAGGCTTGGTGGTGTAGACATGATGCCGCCGTATTGAACGTCACCAATAACAATGCCAAGAGCTGTGATAGCTAGAATCGCAATCATTACTGCCCCTTTCACGCCACGGTGAACAAGAGCAATCGTTAGGAAGAAACCAAGTGAGCCTAGGATAGGAGCAATCGCGGTAATGTCGCCCAGTGAAACTTTAGTTGCTGGGTTAGAAACCACGATGCCAGCATTGCTCAGTGCAATAAACGCTAGGAAAAGACCGATACCTGCAGAGATACCAACACGCAGAGACATAGGGATCGAGTTGATAATCCATTCACGGATCTTAAAGATGCTTAAGAAGATGAAGATTACGCCTGATACGAAAACCGCTGCCAGAGCAACTTGCCACGTATAACCCATACCCATTACAACAGCGTAGGTAAAGAATGCGTTCAAACCCATGCCTGGAGCTTGAGCAATTGGGTAGTTAGCAACAAAGCCCATGATGAAACAGCCAATAGCAGCCGCTAAACAGGTTGCTACAAATACAGCGCCATGGTCCATACCAGCATCAGCTAGAATCATTGGGTTTACAAAAATGATGTAAGCCATTGTTAGGAAGGTTGTTAGACCTGCGATGATTTCAGTGCGCACATTGGTGCCATTTTCACTGAGTTTGAATAGCTTTTCGAACATTATCGAATCCTATAAGGGTAAAAAGTAAACGGTTGCGTAATCGATTGGCTGTGGATTATAAAGTTATCAAATAACAAATTCCAGATAGAATTAAGGCTCTAATCGATATTTATCAGAATGCCGTATGAAACAAAGCGATTAAAAATGAAGATATCATCGATAAATAACCATTAAAAACAAACAATTAACAACAATAGACTCACTAAAACTAGTTGGTTGTTTTTTCTACCATCGGTTATTTTCATTGATAATCTAGCCAGTAAATTCTGAATTCAAACTCACAATAGTTATGTATTTTTCAACAGGATCAGTAATAAGGCGCAAATTGATATTTCGGCGTTTAAAAAACAACCACGCAGAACAGCAAGGAAAGTGACAAGCGAAAGCGGTTTGGAAAAGTAGCAGGCAAAAAAAACGCCACTCAAAACTGAGTGGCGGTAGAATCTGTCAACCAAAAGGGCTGTAAAAGAATTCCAATATATAGGGGTGAACAAAACTGTTCGAGTTACATGCTTACGGTATTAGTAACCAAAGCTTGTAGGGTATGCAAAGTTGCTAGTGTAAACAGAGCTGTTAATCCAGAACATTGCAGATGGTAAACCTTTCATAACTATCACCTTAATAAATCAATAAAAAACGAATTTGATTTCTCGGTTCCTTGGAGGCGATAAAACGGACTCATCCTTTGAGCATTTACTCTTCATCTCAGAAGTTGGTTATTAATATACCCTAAAGAAAAAAGATTACAAGTATTTTTTGCTATACGTCACATTTTTGGCCATTTACGGTTATTTTACAAACTTATTTTGTAATAAAACTACAAAACAGAATTAAACAAACGTTTGCCTGCTCCATTTATAAGCATCAAGGCGCTTAGCTGTGATCAGATGGACAAGATCGCTTTCAAAATTTGAGCTATTTGAGGTTTAGAACCGCTACTCGTCAAAACGCTCAAGTGGTATGCTGTTGCCATCAAAACAGACCCATATTTT
Source organism: Vibrio sp. 10N.261.51.F11 (assembly GCF_041471665.1). Classification (NCBI taxonomy): domain Bacteria; kingdom Pseudomonadati; phylum Pseudomonadota; class Gammaproteobacteria; order Vibrionales; family Vibrionaceae; genus Vibrio; species Vibrio sp. 10N.261.51.F11. The sequence continues at coordinate 248,625 of NZ_JBFROW010000025.1, forward strand.
AGATTTTTGTTCTAGGTTTTTCCCCATACAAAACCTAAATATATGGTTATTAAATAAAAAAGGAGTCATCCGTGTCTGAATTCCATTCTGAGATCAGTAAATTATCCCCTGCCCCTATCTGGCAGTTCTTCGATAAGATTTGCTCAATCCCACACCCTTCTAAGCATGAAGAAGAGCTTGCTCAATACATTATTGCTTGGGCAACAGAGCAAGGCCTAGATGTACGTCGTGACCCAACGGGTAACGTATTCATCAAAAAGCCAGCAACGGCGGGTATGGAAAACAAAAAAGGTGTAGTGCTACAAGCTCACATCGATATGGTTCCACAAAAGAACGAAGACACAGTTCATGACTTTGCTAAAGATCCAATTCAACCATACATTGATGGTGAGTGGGTTACAGCTAAAGGCACAACGCTTGGCGCTGATAACGGCATGGGCATGGCTTCTTGCCTAGCGGTTCTTGCTTCAAACGAAATCCAGCACGGCCCTATCGAAGTTCTACTAACAGTAGATGAAGAAGCAGGCATGACTGGTGCTTTCGGTCTTGAAGCGGGTTGGTTAGAAGGCGATATCCTTCTTAACACCGATTCAGAGCAAGAAGGCGAAGTGTACATGGGTTGTGCTGGCGGTATCGACGGCGCAATGACATTTGAAATTGCTCGTAATGCGATTCCAGCTGACTTCGTAACACGTAAGCTAACGCTAAAAGGCCTAAAAGGCGGTCACTCTGGTTGTGACATCCACACAGGTCGTGCAAACGCAAACAAACTGCTTGCTCGCTTCCTAGCGGGTCACGCAAAAGAGCTAGACCTTCGCATCGTCGAATTCAAAGGTGGTAGCCTTCGTAACGCGATCCCTCGTGAAGGTTTCGTAACGGTTGCTGTTCCTGCGGCAAACCAAGAAAAACTGGCTTCACTATACAACTACTACACTGAGCTGCTTTCAACAGAGCTAGGTAAAGTAGAAGACAGCATCGTGACTTTCAATGAAGAAGCTTCTGTAGAAATGGGCGCACTTGCGTCAGCAGACCAAGCTCGCTTTATCGCTGCACTTAACGCATGTCCAAACGGCGTGATTCGTATGAGTGACGAGATTGAAGGTGTTGTGGAAACGTCTCTAAACGTAGGTGTTATCACAACAGAAGAGAACTCAATCACAGTACTTTGCCTGATCCGCTCTCTTATCGATTCAGGTCGTAGCCAAGTAGAAAGCATGCTTCACTCTGTTGCTGAACTAGCAGGCGCTAACATCGCGTTCTCTGGTGCTTACCCAGGTTGGAAACCAGACGCAGATTCAGAAATCATGCATATCTTCCGCGACATGTACGAAGGTATCTACGGTCACAAGCCAAACATCATGGTTATCCATGCTGGTCTTGAGTGTGGTCTATTCAAAGAACCTTACCCGAACATGGATATGGTTTCTTTCGGCCCAACCATCAAGTTTCCGCACTCTCCTGATGAGAAAGTGAAGATCGACACCGTTGAGCTATTCTGGAACCAAATGGTTGCATTGCTTGAAGCGATCCCAGAAAAAGCTTAATTCGATAAGCTATGTTTGTTCAGTAAATGGTGTTTTACAGTAAACACCGTTTATCTGAGACAAAATAAAACAGGTACTCAATGAGTACCTGTTTTTGTATCTAATCTTTGTAGCTACTACTTGTGACTAAATAAACAATTAAGCGCGTGAAGCCGCGTAGCTTTCTAGCTCATCAATTGAAGTTTGTGCCACAACTTCGCCATCGATGAAGTACGTCACCATCTCGCCATCACGAACACCGATTAACGTCGCACGCTCACCAGACTGGTAAGTAATGTCCATTTGGATCGTGTTTTCATCAATCTGCTGCATTTGACCTTTTTCGATCACATCTGCACTCGTGATAGGACCCACTGGCGCTTCCGTTAGAGACGGATCAAGTTGGTGGTTGATGTCTAGGTAAGTATCAGTCTTAGTATCAAAGATGTGCGGAGCACCTGTTAGTGGGTTGCTACCAGTCCAGAACTCTAGTGAGTTGAATACTAGGTAATCGGCAGCAACTGTTAGACCGTATGCAGGTGCAAATAGCATGTTCAAACCACCACGAGCGTAACGGTTATCAACAGCCTTGATGTTGAACTTCATTAGGTAACCCGTTACTGCGTTGCTACCAACACAGCCAGATAAAGCAACAGATACCACCGCTAGTGCTACAACTTTTGAAATTGTTTTTTTCATTTTGATCTCAATATTTGAATTTGGCCGCCAAAAAATGGCGGTGGATAATACCAACGAACTGAATGACAAATATCAGCTCTAAGTTAATGTATTGTCAGAAAATTCAAAATTTTAAACACCCTTCAATTAGCCAGATAAAAAACTGAAACCAATTCAGAAGCCCCTTCATAAAAAACTTTTGTCGTCACCGTAAAGCGATTGATTCGTACTAAAAATCAACGATTGCTACATTCCGTGTTAACGAATTATCACCATGTTGAGAACAACCTAAATGGCAAGACTAAAACCTAATCAACCATTCGAATTACTTGGTTATACTGTTCAGCCAGGACAGCGAATGGAGATTGAACTGCAAGCGGCTCAGCTTTACACGCATTCTCCACTTTCGATCCCGATTGAAATTATTCACGGTCGCCAAGCAGGCCCAACACTGATGGTAAATGCGGCTATCCACGGCGATGAGCTAAACGGTGTTGAGATTGCACGACAACTGACCAATGCGATTGATCCAAAGAAACTGAAAGGGACATTAATTGTTGTGCCTATCGTTAACGTATTTGGCTTTATCCATAAATCTCGTTACCTACCAGACCGTCGTGACCTAAACCGTTGCTTCCCTGGCAGTGAGAAAGGATCGTTAACATCACGTATCGCTTACACCTTCTTTGAGAACGTGGCAAAGCACTGTGATTACATTCTGGATCTACACACGGGCGCGATTCACCGTACCAATCTGCCACAGATTCGTGCAAACCTATCGAACCCTGAGACACTGCGCATCGCAAAAGCGTTCGCAACACCCGTGATTATTGATTCTCCACTGCGCGACGGTTCACTGCGTAGCGAAGCGGAAAAACTGGGTATTCCTGTATTAACTTACGAAGGTGGTGAAGCGCTGCGTTTTGATCACCTCGCGATTCGTGCGGGTTACCTTGGCGTGCATCAAGTGATGAAAGAAATCGGCATGCTGCGCCCTAACCGTAAGAAGTTACCAGAGCCAGTATTGAGTAAATCCACCAGCTGGATCCGCGCTGAATCAGACGGTATTTTGCGTAACATGGTAAGACTTGGCGAACAGGTTGAAGCAGGACAAACCCTTGCTTACATCAGCTCTCCATTGGGTCACCAAGAAGGCCAAGTGATCACAACCAAAGGCGGTATCGTGATTGGTCAGCAAACTCTGCCTTTGGTCAACGAAGGTGATGCTGTGTTCCACATCGCTTACTTCAAGCAAGACGATGAAGAAGTAGGACAATCAGTAGAAAGCTACATTGAAGAAGTGGCAGAAGACGATTGGCTAACTGCACTGAATAACTGATCAGACAATGCTTAACAGTTTAAGAGCTCGACGTTAAAAGCGAGAAGCCAAACCGAGCTCTTAAACACAATAAAACAGAACTCCACAAACTAAAAAGCCCCAAAACACTTTTAACTCGAAAGAAAAAAGTTGTATCGGGGCTTTTTTTTCACAAATCCCTTATCTTAAATTAAGGGATCTATAAATTAGTCATGCACTGAATTATTCAGCGTCTTGTTGCTCTTCTGCACGAGCTTTAGCGCGCGCTTCACGTGCTTGCTCAGCTTTAAGCTCTTTAGTGTGACGTAGTTCGTCACGCTCTTTACGTTGCTCTGATTTACGCTCGTTACGTTCAGCTTGGTTAGCGATGAAAGATGCTAGCTCTTTCTCTGCCCACTCTTGTGCTAGAGCTTCAGTTTCGAAACCAGACTCACGCTTAGATACTGTAGTGCTGCGAGACGTTACTTGACGAGTAATCTCTGCACACCAACCGTTGCGTTTTTCTGTAAGGCGGATATCAAATTTTTTGTTCTTAGACATGTTCTATTTTTTCCTAAGGGAGATCATTAAGGGATCGGTCAACTTTGATAACTCCATCTAAGTGAGCATCTTTTAACACCATCCCTTGGTAAGCGCGGTATTAGAGCACAAATCAATGAATATTGCTGCAAATATTTGCAGCGGATCACACTCCAATGCTGCAAATCGTTTGCGCCTAATTTCAATCGGTTCATAACTCTCGGTTCACCATCAACTTCTATCCTATTTTATCGATAACAATGAAATGAACTATGCTCAAACAGAGATAAATGAAAGAGATACCTGCTTGCTCAGGTTTATAGACTCTACTGTCTCACCTACTCCGCTCATAATTAAAATAGCTAAGGAGTTGCTATGGATAGCTTCATCAAAAATTTACCCAAAGTTGAGCTGCACTTACATATAGAAGGCACATTAGAGCCAGAGCTGATGTTCCAACTCGCCAAGCGTAATAACCTGTCGATTCCCTTTGAGACCCCAGACCAAGTTCGAGACGCGTACCAGTTCCACAATCTTCAATCCTTTCTCGATATCTATTATCAAGGTGCAAACGTACTGATTCATGAACAAGATTTCTACGACCTGACCTGGGCTTACCTGTTGAAGTGCCAGCAAGATAATGTGGTTCATACTGAGATCTTCTTCGACCCTCAAACTCACACTGAACGCGGCACTGCCTTTGAAGTCATCGTAAGCGGGATCACTCGAGCTTTAAATCAAGCGGAGCAAGAGCTTGGCATCAGCAGCCAACTGATCATGTGTTTTCTGCGTCACCTTGATGAAGACAGCGCTTTTGAAACACTCAAACAAGCCCTTCCTTATAAAGATAAGATCATTGCCGTTGGGCTGGATTCATCAGAACAGGGCAATCCGCCAGAGAAGTTTAAACATGTATTCCAAGAAGCGATCAACCAAGGCTTCCTGACTGTCGCGCACGCCGGAGAAGAAGGCCCAGCACAAAATATTATCGACGCAGTGAGCTTGCTAGGCATTACCCGAATTGATCATGGCGTTCGCTGTGTAGAAGATGAAGATTTGATGGAACAGCTAATAGCAAAACGTACACCACTGACGGTCTGCCCACTATCGAATACCAAACTCAAGGTGTTTGAGACCATGCAAGAACACAACATCGTCGAGTTGCTGAGAAAAGGGCTGTGCGTCACCATCAATTCCGATGATCCGGCTTACTTCGGCGGCTATATGAATGATAACTTCCTCGCGGTCGCCAATGCTCATCAACTGACGAAAAACGAATTAGCGCAGTTTAGTATTAATGCCATCGAAGCCAGTTTTATCTCACCTCACGCCAAAGAAGATCTCATCACACAGGTACGCCAATACCTTGCTGCGAATACTTAATGAGTTATCAAGATTAAAAAAGGAAAGCTCTGAGCTTCCCTTTCTGTATCAATCGATAATTAATTGGCTTAGCCCGGGTGACCATCCACCCTTGGCGTTAACAGCATCATCCCAAATTTCCAGATAAACAGCCCGAACGCTAACGTCCATAAACCGGCGCTGATGTTAACCATCTCAAATAAATACGCTGGGAAGAATGTCACACCTAAACTACGAACGAGTGCCGCAATAAAAATAGCCGAGAAAGCCAAAGCCATACTTGGCCCTTTATAGATCGCACGACCGGTATGCCCCATCGTCACGCGCGTAATCATTGCCAGAATTAACCCACTCAAACCACCAATCGCAAACAAGTGCAGCATGTTGTGGCTCGCGAACGGGTTGTCTAACAGACCACGTAGCAGCAAGCTGAGAGGGATACATAGATAAGCCGCATGCAGCGACCACACCAAGGGTTCAGATAACGTAGTCCAAGGTTTCCAGCGGATAAAGCGCACCAACTGAGTCACACCAGCAAATACCATCAACTCATTGCCGACTTGAGCAAAGGTCAATGGGAAGAAGCTCAACACAAATAAACCAACCAAAGGTAGATTGGCTAGCCACTCCAACCAAACCAAGGGTTGAGCTTTTTCAAAATCAAAACGACGTGCTGTGAAGAATGGGATCACTCGCCCACCCATCACTGATAACAGCAAGGTAAACCACCACAACATAGCCTGCCAAACTGCAGATGATGGGAATGGAGGCATGCCCTTTATGGTCGCGTAACTAGCAAAGTTCGCCACGATAGCCAATATAAACAGCGGCACAAAAAACAGATTCTTCCAGCCTTTCGACTTCACGACTCGGAAACCAATTTCGTAGGCGGCGAAGATTAAGAACAGCGCCTCAACCGACGAGATCAGCCATAACGGAGCGGGTGTCCAAAACAGAATACGAGGTGCAAGCCATAAGCCAACAAGAGCTGCCAGCCGATAGTGCTTGGTGCCGTTGACACCCGTCCACGTTTGTACCGCCGTTAACACAAAACCAACCACTATCGCCATTGAGAAACCAAACAGCATCTCATGCACGTGCCACCACAGTGCGGGAACTTTTAAAATCTCAGGCTGACCGTTTTGGAACATGATGACCCAAGCGACAATCGCGATCACGGCATAGAGACTGCCTAAAAAGAAGAAAGGTCGAAAGCCTAAACGCAGGTAGGCTGGAATCGCGTCTTCTACACTTTTATCTGTGATATTTAACAAACTCGCTCCTCATTTCAGATAACAAGCCAAGAGTGGCTTCTGGGAATTGCTATTTCATAGTCAAATTCATGATGCAGTAATCATCACTGCAACATTGCCTAACGTAATGCATGAAACGCGCCAAAGGTATAAAGCCAATAAAAACAAGTAACAAGGAGTCTTTAGGCTTCAAAAAAGTGTCAATAAAACACACCCCATAAAAGTCATTTAGACTCATAAGTGTGCAAAATAAAAAACTACTGACATTTGATGAAGCCAAACATATAGTAAGACTAGTCTCAAATACAAAAGAACAGACAGGGAACGCGATGTATATTTTTGGTTATGGTAGCTTGATCAACTCCTCTTCTCGTCAACTCACAGGTCAAACAGGACAAGCGATTCCTGCGATAGTGCATGGCCTAGTTCGTCACTGGAGTAAGATCGATGACAGCTATGTGTTGTCACCTTTGATCGTGAATCTCGGTGAGGGACAAGTGAATGGAGTTTTACTTGAGGTGGATGATATTGCGCTGACTGAGTTTGATCGCCGTGAGCGTGGTTATCACCGTATCGAATTAAAGGCCTCTCAGATAGAAAGCCAAGATGAATTCAAACAGGATCAACCGATCTGGGTTTACATCAAAGACGAGATTGAAGCACCTTGCGAAAACAGCCCTATCGTTCAAACCTACGTCGATACTGTATTAGCAGGATGTTTAGAGGTGTCTGAAAGCTTTGCGGCGCACTTCGTTAAACACACACAAGGTTGGCATCACCCATTAGAAAATGATCGCCACCAGCCTAAATACGGCAACCTTGCTGGGGTTTCCGATCACCATCACAGTGTGATTGATGGCTTGATCCTAACTGTACGCAGCTAGTTGATTTAGGTTGGTGAACACATTGACTCACCAACCTAAAGTGAGCTTAAACAACACGAATACCTGCTGGCATCGCACGTTCAGGTGTTAGCAATACACTTTCAGATTCATCTTCCGTTTCTGCACAAAGCAACATGCACTCAGAAGTGTGGCCTCTCATCTTCGCCTTCGCTAGATTGCACAAAACAACAACCTGCTTACCCATCAACTCTTCTTCTGTGTAGTAAGGGACTAGGCTGGTCACCGTTTGCAGTGTCTTGTCACCAACATCCACTTGCACTATGTAAAGCTTGTCGGCGTTTTCATGACGCACAACCTCAATGATCTTACCCACACGCATTTCTAACTTAGCAAAGTCACCATAAGAGACAGTATCCATTTCTCACTTCCTATATTGGTTTATTTTCACTCATTAAATCATTTACTAAAATTAAGTAAAATGTAAATGTTTACACTAGCATTAAGCCTAATAATTACAAGCGGTAAAGATCTCATTACTGGAAGTAAAATGAGAGTTTCGTTGCCTTACTATCATTGTCGGTGTTAAATAGATGAAGCAATGTATAGAGGTTAAAAATGGCAACAATTAAAGATGTAGCAAAGGAAGCTGGTGTTTCTGTTGCAACCGTATCTCGAGTGATCAACAAGTCTCCCAAGGCGAGTGCAAGCTCGGTAGAGTCTGTAACTAAAGCGATGTCTAAACTTGGCTATCGACCGAATGCCAATGCTCGAGCGCTGGTAAGCCAAAGCACGAACACTGTTGGTGTATTGGTCGGTGACATCTCCGATCCCTTTTTTGGCACGCTGGTTAAGGCTGTCGACAATGTCGCTCGTGAGAACGGAAAACATATCCTTGTCGGTAATGGCTCGCACGATCGTGAAGAAGAGAGACAAGCGATTGAATTGCTGATTAACAGCCGTTGTGACGCCCTGGTGATCCACTCTAAAGGCCTCACCGACGAAGAACTGATTGCCTATGCAAAAGAGGTCAAAGGCTTAGTACTGATCAACCGTTATATTGCTGAGATTGCCAACCACTGTATTTTCTTAGACAACAAAAAAGGTGCGTATCTTGCGACGGAATATCTGATCCGCCATGGCCATAAGAACATTGCCTGTATCGCCTCATCGCATAGCATTGAAGATGCCGATGAGCGTATCCAAGGTTACTTAGCGGCACTCTCAGATTACAAAATAGCGCTCTCTGACAGCTATATTGAATACTCAGCGCCGACCAGTGACGGGGGCGAATACGCCATGACTAACCTTCTGACTAAGTCACTGCCAATCACTGGCATTGTGGCGTACAACGATTACATGGCAGCTGGTGCTTTGTCTGTCCTTGATGAAAACGGTATTCAAGCGCCAGACAAAATGTCGATCATCGGTTTCGATGATGGTTTGATTGCCCGCTATGTTCATCCAAAGCTCACCACTATTCGCTACCCGATTCAGATGATGGCAGAGAAAGCGACACGACTCGCGTTGCACTTAGCCAAAGGTGAAAACACCTCAACGGAGCCAATGATGTTCTCTCCGACTTTGGTGCGCCGTAATTCGGTAGAGAAAATCTAAGCTCTGGTCAACTCACCAAACAACAAACAAAAAAAGCCCTAACAGAATCGCTTCTGTTAGGGCTTTCCTACCTTACTCTGATACCCAACAATCGCGCTTAATAAATCACACACTCGTTGAGCGCCACTTTTGCTCATCCCCCAAGAACAACGCGATAACTCACATCGTTCTATTCACAAACAAAAGCAATTGGCATAACCGTTTTGAGCTAGAGCGTACTAGTTTGAAGAATCCCCCGAAAATTCAAACTGGTAACAGGTACGGTAGTTATATTCTTGTTCAGGCTTGAGAATACAACTGTCCTGCTTCCACTCTGGGTGGTTAGGAGAGTCAGGTAAGAACTGGGTTTCTAGCGCCAAACCAGCGTAGTCTTCATAGCTGCCACCACTTCGGTTTGGTGTACCACCAAGCCAGTTTCCGGTGTATAGCTGCATCGCAGGTTTGGTTGAAAATACTTTTAGTGTGACGAGCGCATCCGGTGAGGTTACGGTCGCGGCGCATTGAGTGCGTTTGCAGCCATCAGCCAATAAGAAAGAGTGGTCGTAACCCTTTGCTGCTTTCTGCTGTTCATCGCCCAACAAACGCTCTGAGATCATCATAGGCTGATTGAAGTCAAAGCTGGTCGATTTCACTGATTTAAGGTTACCTAACGGAATACCCACCGAATTGGTCGGTAAGAACTGATTAGCATTGATACTGACAATGTGTGACAAACAATCGTGTCCAGCTTCAGCGCCAAGTAGATTGAAGTACGCATGATTCGTTAGGTTGACTACAGTCGGCCTGTCTGTGGTTGCAGAGTAATTAATGGACACTCGATTGTCTTCAGTGATGTCATAACGTACCGACACATTCAAATTCCCCGGGAATCCTTGGTCGCCATCAGCAGACTCTAGAGTGAACACCACTGACGTTTCGGTTTGCTCGGCAATATTCCAACGGCGTTTATCAAATCCGTTCGGGCCACCATGTAAGGTATTGCCCGCTTGGTTGGTTTCCAGCTTGTAATTCTGACCATCAATTTTGAAACGACCATTAGCAATGCGGTTAGCATAACGGCCAACGGTTGTGCCCATATAGCTGGCTTGTTTATCGAAGTTCTCCATTGAGTTAACACCCAACAACACTTCTCTTTTGTTTCCCTTTACTGGCAGGATACAGCTCAACCATGTTGCACCAATATCCATGAATGTCACTTGAATGCCATGCGTATTTGATAGCGTCACTAACTGAGCGGGTTGGCCATCATAGGCTGGAGTCTGCGCCATGGATTGATGCAGGTTTTGCTCTTGTGTCATTCTAAATTCCTTCTAGTGCCAGTAAAAAGCCTCTACCTGAAGTAAAGGCTTTAGCATTTGGCCTACCATGATCTTTTTACTTGGTAAGCTCTATATTAAGTCTCGAAGCCGTTAGATTACTTCAACTAAGCCTGCTCCGTCTTTCGCTTGGCACACATAAATAGATTCTTTTAGCCCCGTCGCCGCTTGATATTTCTGTTCAACGGTTGTTTTGATTTCATCAACCAATGCAGGTGGAACCAATGCCACAATACAACCACCGAAACCACCGCCAGTCATACGCACGCCACCTTGTTCACCGATCACTTCTTTGACCATATCAACCAGCGCATCAATCTCTTTCACCGTGATTTCAAAATCATCACGCATTGATGCATGCGATTCAGCCATCAACTCGCCCATACGCTTCATATCATGAGTGCGTAGAGCTTGAGCCGCTTCAACAGTACGGTCATTTTCAGTAATCACGTGACGAGCACGTTTCGCGACCATTTCATCCAATTCAGACTCTTTCGCTTTGAATTGCTCAATGGTCACATCACGAAGTGCCGGAACACCAAAGATGCGCGCCGCTTCTTCACACTGTTCACGACGTGTGTTGTATTCGCTGTCGACTAAGCCGCGTTTCTTGTTTGAGTTAATGATAACCACAGCCATATCTTCTGGCATTGAAACCGCTTGAGTCTCTAGGCTACGACAATCCAAAAGCATCGCGTGGTTTGCGCGACCTTCTGCAGAGATCATTTGGTCCATGATGCCGCAGTTACAGCCCACAAATTCGTTTTCGGCCTGCTGACCATTTAGCGCCACTTCAGCTTGGCTGATCTCTAGGTTATAAAGCACCTTGAATGTTTGACCAATCACCACTTCCAGCGCCGCAGAAGAACTTAAACCTGCACCTTGAGGCACGTTGCCCGTTACAGAGATGTCTGCACCTGTAAATTCAAAGCCGCGACCTTTTAAGCACTTCACCACACCACGAATGTAGTTAGCCCACATCTTGTCTTGTTGGAATGTGATCTCTTGAGTTAAATCGAACTCATCGACTGCATTACCGTAGTCCACTGATACTACGCGAACAATGTTGTCGTCACGCTTAGCCGCGGCGACTACCGTTTGGTAGTTAATGGCACACGGTAGAACAAAACCATCGTTGTAGTCAGTGTGCTCGCCGATCAGGTTCACACGACCTGGTGCTTGGATAATATGAGTCGCTTGGTAACCAAGGACTTGCTCAAAAGATGCTTTCACGTTTTGGATTAGGTCAGACATAAGTAAACTCTCTGGTTAAACTCTTTGTTCAATTGGTTATGGCCCCTTCACGGCACCACTTTAATTCTTTTAGATTCCCTATCTCATTCGTCTCTCACGGTAGGGAATGACAACATCAGCCTTTCACCTGCCGTCATTCCAGAATCGAGGGACGAGATATCAGGAATCTCGCTCGTTATCTACGAAGTAGGCTATTCCTGCTCTTTATAGTGAACGTCACTCAAATCACGCAGACGTTGCGCGGCTTGTTCTGCAGTTAAATCACGCTGAGACTCAGCCAGCATTTCGTAGCCGACCATGAACTTACGAACCGAAGCACTGCGTAACAGTGGCGGGTAGAACAACGCATGCAGTTGCCAGTGATCGATGTCGGTGCCTTCTTCGAAGAACGGTGCATAGTGCCAGCCCATTGAGTAAGGGAATGAACACTGGAACAAGTTGTCGTAACGACTGGTAAGCTTCTTAATCGCAAGCGCTAAATCATCACGCTGCTCGTCAGTCAGTTCACTCATACGGCGGATGTGTGTTTTTGGCAGCAACATGGTTTCAAATGGCCACGCTGCCCAGTAAGGCACCACAGCAATCCAATGTTCGGTTTCAACCACAGTACGAGAGCCGTCTTTCATTTCAGCTTCAACGTAATCCACTAAAAGATTAGAACCTTGTTGTTCGAAGTACTCTTTTAACAATTTCTCTTTGCGTTCAATCTCGTTGGGCAAAAAGCTGTTTGCCCATATCTGACCGTGCGGATGAGGCTGAGAACAGCCCATGGTCTCGCCTTTGTTTTCAAACGCTTGAACCCATAGGTAGTCTTTACCTAGCTCTTCAATCTGTTCATTCCATGTGTCGATAACACCGCGAATCTTGTTTACTGGTAACTCTGGCAGCGTTTTGCTGTGGTCCGGAGAAAAACAGATCACGCGGCTCAACCCACGTACACCTTGAGTCTTGAATAGAGGGTTATCAGACTCTGGAGCATCAGGTGAGTCAGGCATCAACGCCGCGAAATCATTACTGAATACATAAGTGCCGTCGTAATCTGGGTTTTCATCGCCCGAAATACGCGTATTGGTTGGGCACAAGAAACACTCTTTCTCATACGCAGGAAGCTGCGCTGTCGATGGCTTTTCATCTTGGCCGCTCCACGGACGTTTTGCGCGGTGCGGTGATACCAAGATCCATTGACCTGTTAATGGGTTATAACGACGGTGCGGATGGTCTACTGGGTTAAATTCAACTTTTGACATGTTTAGATTGCTCTCAAATTTTGTGTCTTGGTCAATTCACCAAGATGAATAATTCTTCTACAAGGAGATTCCCTATCACGCTCGTACCTCGCTGTAGGGAATGACGTGTAATCTCGTTGTGCTATTTGTGCAAAGGCAACCACTTCATAGCCTTATGCTCATCCGTCATTCCAGAATCGAGGCACGAGATATCTGGAATCTCGCTTTTCTCATATCTTGTCTTTGCCTTCCCCAAAGAAATTGGAGTTGCAGCTAACAACGCTGCGGCTTCAATTACGAAGGGGAATAGCCGTTCGGGTTATTCGACTGCCAATTCCACGTATCCGCTGTCATCTCCATCACGCTACGCGTCGCCTTCCAGCCAAGCTCGCGCTCTGCTTTTTCAGTGCTTGCCCAACATTCGGCAATGTCACCTGCGCGGCGTGGGCAAAGTTCATAAGGAACCGGTTTGCCCGATGCTTGTGCGAAGGCTTCAACCATCTCGAGTACACTTGAGCCTTTGCCCGTACCTAGGTTGTAAATGTGTAAGCCCGCTTTCTCGCCAACCACTTTTAGTGCTGCGACGTGACCGTCGGCTAAATCCATTACATGAATATAGTCACGAACGCCTGTGCCATCGACTGTTGGGTAATCGTTTCCAAAAACAGCCAGTTTTTCACGGCGACCGACGGCTACTTGAGCAATAAACGGCATTAAATTATTTGGGATACCTTGTGGGTCTTCACCCATAGTGCCCGATGGATGTGCGCCAACTGGATTGAAGTAACGCAGTAAAGTGACGCTCCAGTCGTTCTCCGCGTTGAACAGATCGCTCAAGCACTCTTCCACCATATATTTGCTGCGACCATAAGGGTTAGTTGTCGCGCCAGTTGGTGAAGTTTCAGTAATCGGCACTACTTCTGGATCACCGTAAACGGTAGCCGAAGAACTAAATACGATGCTTTTCACGCCCGCTTTCTTCATGCTTCGAGCTAACACTAGTGAACCATTAACGTTGTTATCGTAGTACTCCAAAGGCTTAGCCACCGACTCCCCTACCGCTTTCAGGCCAGCAAAGTGAATCACCGCTTGGATATCGTTTTCTGAAAACACGCCATCTAGAAAAGATTGGTCACGAATGTCGCCAAGATAAAACGTTGGTCGCTTGCCAGTTAACGATTCGATCCGTTCCAGCACTAGCTCTTTGCTGTTGCAAAGGTTATCAACAATGATCGGCTCCATACCTGCCTGTATCATTTGAATGCATGTATGACTTCCGATGTAACCCATGCCGCCCGTAACCAGTACTTTCACAATCAACCTCTCTTTGTCGTCATTCGTGGGCTAACTCGAACTGACATTCAGCTCAGTAGCACCGTATGTCAGAAATAGTAGCAGCCATTTTGACTATAATTCTGTGATCAAAACCACGAAGTGTAAACGTTTACACTAACTTTCATCATTGGAACTGATCATGACATAGAGAGAACGTATAGCTGTTAACCTCTAATTTATTGAATTTTAATAAGATAATTATAGATAGTTAGATTTGAGACATCACAGATGAGTTGAGCATTTATTTTACTAAAAGTTAATGCAATGACGTCCAGTTTGATTACAATAGGTCTGTAGAATAAAGAGGTGCATTGCTTTTTTACTAAATACCAATTTCAAAGCAGCGCAATGTTCCAATAACAGGAAGTGAGTATGGCAACGTTAAAAGATATCGCGACTGAAGCGAATGTATCATTGGCTACAGTTTCAAGGGTTCTCAATGAAGATCCAACATTAAGCGTCAAGGAAGAGACCAAAAGGCGTATCTTTGAAATTGCAGAGAAGTTGGAATACAAAACCAGCAGCTCACGAAAAACCGTTAGCAGTAAAAAACAAAACCATCACTTCCTAGCACTGTATAACTACAAGCAAGAAGCGGAAGTTAACGACCCTTACTATCTATCGATTCGCCACGGGATTGAAACCCAATGTGAAAAGATGGAAGTTAAGCTAACCAACTGTTATGAAAGTAAAATACAGATCAATTCAGCACCAATCACAGGTGTTTTGTTGGTGGGTAGAATGACACCAGAGGTTATCGAGCAAGCTAAAAAGCTGAGCGATAATATCTGTTATGTCGATTTTACCGATCACTCAGAACCTTATGACTCTGTCGATATCGACCTGGCTTTGATCAGCAAAGAGATCACCAACTTCTTTATCAACCAAGGCTATGAGCGCATCGGCTTTATTGGTGGCCAAGACGACGTCAATACCCCTGATATTCGTGAAGTCGCTTTTGCTGAATATGGTGGCCTCAAAAACGTTGTCAGTGAGCAAGACATCTACCGTGGTGACTTCTCTAGCTCATCAGGTTACAAGCTTGCAAAACAGATGCTCGCGACGGGCGACTACCCTAAAGCCATGTTTATTGCGTCAGATTCCATCGCAATTGGCGTTTTACGAGCAGTTCATGAGCACGGATTAAACATTCCTGAAGATATTGCGCTGATCAGTGTAAACGACATCCCAACAGCTAAATTTACCTTCCCATCTTTATCGACTGTTCGTATTCACTCTGAACTAATGGGAATTCAAGGCGTTAACCTGCTAATTGAGAAAGTACGCGACGGCCGAACCATCCCATTACGCGTCTATGTACCAAGCAAACTTAAGCTGCGTGACACAACAAAATAATTAAATATATCAAATAGATAAATTAAGGCTGCCTTTGTTGAAGGTGGCCTTTTTTGTGCCCATCACATACATCAATCGACACATATCCCCCTCTTTAACCTGCTGCATAAAACAGCCAATAGCATTCTTTTAAGTGGATCACACAGCACCGTAAAAAGACCATAAAAAACGTGATGAAGTTAAAGTAAAACGTTTTCACCAATTTCATTTAGTAAAACTTTTACTAATAATTACCTCAGTCCAAAAATACTCGTATTCACTACGACCCAATTACGCATAAGAACGTCGGTCAGCAAACTGCATTCAGACCGAGAGAGAGGCAACGTGAACAACTGGGAAAACTTCCTGAACTTACATGAGAACCGTATAGCACCGCGTGCATACTTCTTCTCATACGCATCAGAAAAAAATGCAAAAACGTTTCAGCGTGAACTGAGCAGCCACTTCCAACTATTGAGTGGCCAATGGAATTTCAGCTACTTCACCAATCCGCTATTGGTTCCTGAAGAGTTTTATTCTCAGGAAATGAGCGACTGGGGCAACATCACGGTTCCAAACATGTGGCAAATGGAAGGCCACGGCGATCTTCAATACACAGATGAAGGTTTCCCATTCCCAATTGATGTGCCTTTCGTACCATCAGACAACCCAACCGGCGCATACCAACGCTCTTTCTTCCTTGGCGAAAGCTGGGACGAGAAACAAACCATCATCAAATTTGATGGCGTTGAAACTTACTTCGAAGTTTACGTAAACGGCGAGTACGTGGGCTTCAGCAAGGGCAGCCGCCTAACCGCTGAGTTCGATATCTCTAGCCAGGTAAAAGCAGGCAACAACCTACTTTCTATTCGTGTGATGCAGTGGGCCGACTCTACCTACATTGAAGACCAAGACATGTGGTGGACGGGCGGCATCTTCCGTGATGTTTACCTTGTTGGTAAAGAACAACTTCACGTTCAAGACCTAATGGTTCGTACTGATTTTGACGACGCTTACCAAAGCGCGACCCTTTCGTGCAACGTTGCTCTAGAAAACCTAGCAGCAGCGACTAACGCAACTCTTGAGTACGCATTGCTCGATGGCAGCCAAGTTATCTCCCAAGGCTCAGTAGATAACTTAACTGTTCCTAACCAACAGACTGGCGGCAATGCGAACACTCAATTCTCTATCGATGTCGTGAACCCTGTTCAATGGAATGCTGAAAACCCATACCTTTACCAACTGTTGCTTACGCTGAAAGATGGTGACGGCAAGGTGTTGGAAGTGATTCCACAGCGCGTTGGTTTCCGCGACATTAAAGTTCGCGATGGTCTGTTCTACATCAACAACAAATACGTGATGCTGCACGGTGTAAACCGTCACGACAACGACCACCTAAAAGGTCGTGCGGTTGGCATGGATCGCGTAGAGAAAGACTTAGTGTTGATGAAGCAGCACAACATCAACTCAGTACGCACGGCGCACTACCCGAACGACCCACGCTTCTACGAACTGTGTGATATTTATGGCCTATTCGTTATGGGCGAAACCGATGTTGAAACACACGGCTTTGCTAACGTTGGTGACCTAAGCCGCATCACTAACGATGCTGCATGGGAAGCGGTGTTTGTTGAACGTATCGAACGTCATATCCACGCTCAAAAGAACCACCCTTCTATCATCATGTGGTCTTTAGGTAACGAATCAGGCTACGGCTGCAATATCCGCTCTATGTACGATGCGGCAAAAGCGATTGATGACACCCGCTTGGTTCACTATGAAGAAGACCGCGATGCTGAAGTGGTCGACATCATTTCAACCATGTACTCACGTGCTCAACTGATGAATGCCTTCGGTGAATTCCCACACGAAAAACCACGCATTATCTGTGAATACGCACACGCAATGGGTAATGGCCCAGGTGGCTTAACCGAATACCAAAACGTGTTCTACAAGCACGATGCAATTCAAGGTCACTACGTTTGGGAATGGTGTGACCACGGCATTCTAGCGCGTGATGAAGCGGGTACTGAGTTCTATAAGTACGGCGGTGACTACGGTGACTACCCGAACAACTACAACTTCTGCATGGACGGTTTGATCTACCCAGACCAAACACCGGGGCCAGGCTTAAAAGAGTACAAGCAGGTTATCGCACCAGTGAAGATCCGTGACTTCAATGCTGAAGACGGCACCTTCACAGTAGACAACAAACTTTGGTTCTCAAACATCGATGACTACACCATCACTGCGGAAATCCGTGCTGAAGGTGAAACCATTGCTGTGCAACACATCAAGATTGAAGAACTGGCAGAAAACTCGAGCCGTGAACTGACACTTAACTTGCCACAACTTGATGAGCGCGAAGTGTTTGTGAACTTTACCGTGCGCAAGGATTCTCGTACGCCTTACAGCGAAGCGAACCACGACATCGCGGTGTATCAATTCCAAGTGAAAGAGAACACAGCACAGCTAGAAGCCTTCACTAACAACAATGCGACAGCACTGAATGTGGAAGAGTCTCGTTTAGCTTACCTAATCAAAGGCCACAACTTCGCACTGAACTTCTCGAAAGTGAACGGCAAGCTGACGTCATGGTTGGTCAATGGCGAAGAGATGATTAAGTCAGAACCACGAATCAACTTCTTCAAGCCAATGATCGATAACCATAAACAAGAGCACGATGGTTACTGGGAGCCTGCACACTTGCAAATTATGCAGGAGCACTTCCGTAGCATTGACCTTGAATGCGTTAACGTTGAACAGGTAAATGGCAAGGTAGAGATCACCACCACCAGCATCATTGCTCCACCAGTATTCGATTTCGGCATGCGTTGTGAATATCGCTACCAAGTTAATGCTGAAGGCCAATTGAACGTTGAGCTAAGCGGCGAACGTTACGGTGAGTACCCTCATGTAATTCCTGTGATTGGTTTTGATATGGGCATCAACGGCGACTTCGACCAAGTCCAATATTACGGACGCGGCCCTGAAGAGAACTACCAAGACAGCAAGCAAGCCAACATGATTGATGTGTACCAATCAACCGTTGCAGACATGTTCGAGAACTACCCGTTCCCACAGAACAACGGCAACCGCCAACACGTTCGTTGGGCTGCGCTTTCAAGCCGCGCGGGTAATGGTATTGCAGTAAAACCACAGCAAGAAATCAACTTCAGCGCATGGTTCTACACCAACCAAAACCTGCACCAAGCACAACACACCATTGAGCTAGAGAAAAGCGGTTACATCACGTTAAACCTAGATCACCAAGTGATGGGCTTAGGCTCTAACTCTTGGGGCAGCGAAGTGCTCGATTCTTACCGCGTTTACATGGACGAGTTCCGCTACGGTTTAACTCTGATTCCATTCCAAGCAGGCGATTGCGATGCGCAGCACCTAATCAATCACAACTTTGGCGATGAGTTTTTTACGGTGAATGCACCAAAAGCTCAACCACAACTGAACGAGGCATAAGCGATGATCGTTTTAGAGAACTTAGAACAATTTAAAGTCGTCTACCGCGATGGTCGTAAATGGCAACGCTGTGTAGAAGCGATTGAAAACATCGGAAACATCAAAGATGGCGTGATGTATTCAATTGGTGATTCACTGGCTTACATGATTGAAGACGGTGTGGCTCGTAACACAGAAAACTTCACCGGTAATCGTCGTTACTTCGACGTGCACTACTACCTAGAAGGCCGTGAAACGGTTGAATTCGCAGCGAAATCAGAGCTAGAGCAGATCCAAGCTTATAGCGATGAAACCGACCGCGAACACCTAATGGGGAACGGTGAAACTCGTGAGCTAGCTGAAGGCCAAGTGGCGATCTTTGACAACAATCAGGCTTACCGTTTCCACGGTGATAACCGAGTTCGAAAAGTGGTACTGAAAGTGACCATTGAAGACGGTTACTTCCTCAATAAATAAACAATAACGCTATCTATTCACAGTATGTATCGAGCCTTGCCGTTCAAGGCTCCAACATGCTGAACAAAGCCTCAATGCTTCTTCCCTACAAGGAAGCATTGAGAAATAACGACTATAATTACGTGATTCCTTGGAGGACACTATGTCTGAATCTGTACGCGGTAAGTTAGGCAAATTTGCCCTACTCTCCATGACATTTGCAGCGGTATTTAACGTTCGCAACATTGTAAACAACAACATCGAATTGGGATTGAGTTCAGCCCCTATCTTTTTGCTCGCGACCCTTATTTACTTCATTCCGTTCGTGTTCATCATTGCTGAATTCGTATCAGCAAATAAAAATTCTGAGTCAGGCATGTATGACTGGCTAAAAAAACCACTAGGCTCAAAAGCAGCCTACCTAGGTTCCTTCCTATACTGGTTCGTAAACCTTTTCTGGTTTGTATCCCTGCTACCAAACGTAATCGCCTATGCGTCTTACGCGATGTTGGGCTATGAATACGCCTTCTCGCCAGTCGTCACATCGGCTATCTCGATTGCTCTGTTTGCTGCAGCAACTCACATCTCAACCAAAGGCGCGAGCTGGCTAGGTAAGATTGCCGAGATCGTGGCCTACGGTGTATTCGCTCTGTTTGCAATCTACGTTATCGGTGCACTAATGGCACTGGGCAGCAACCATGAGCCAGTAGAACCAATCACGCTTGAAGCAATGACACCGACCATCAACTGGGCAACGCTAGGTATCATGTGTTGGATCTTCCAAGCAGCCGGTGGTGCAGAAACCGCAGCCGCTTACCTAAACGATGTTAAGGGCGGTCACAAGTCTTTCATCAAGGTTATCATTGGTGCAGGTATCGCAATCGGCGCAATGTACGCAGTGGGCTCTCTTCTAGTAAACGTATTCGTTGCTCGTGATGAACTGACCTACGCTGGCGGCATGGTTGAAATCTTCACAGGTATGGCGAACTACTTCGACATTTCACAATCTCTAACGGGTCGCTTCGTCGGTATTATCCTATTCGTTGCTATGTTCGGTTCGATGATGATGTGGACAGCAGCTCCAGTAAAAATTCACTTCTCTGAAATCCCTAAAGGTGTTTACGGCGAGAAGACAACAGAGCTTAACGAACACGGCGTGCCAGTACGTGCAGCTTGGTGGCAGTTCGCGTTTGTATTCGTGATGCTTGTGGTGAACGGCTTCGGCTCTGAATCTGTACAAGACATGATGAATACAGCAATCAATCTAACAGCAGGTACCGCAATGCTACCGCCAATCTTCATCATGGTGGCCTACTTTGTATTCCGCTTGAAACACGACGACACACCGCGTGATTTCCGCATGGGTACTCGAGTTCAAGGTATGGCAGTAGTATCGGTACTGATTGGTATCTTCATTGTGAGCATGACAGCATCGGCATTCCCGACAGGTGTTGACCTTGTTCAAGCCTTCTTCATCAACGTCTTCATGACAGCGGTATTCTCTGGTATCGCATGGTGGTGGATCTCTCGCTTTGAAAAGAAGCAAGCAGGTAAAGAAGCAAAGCTAGAAACGGCTAAGCAGTCGTAATCCAGAATCTATACATCTAGTTAAAAGCGCCTTAATTGGCGCTTTTTTTGTTTTAAATCAGATAATTAAAATAAAAACCCCAAAAATAAAAACGGCGTTCCGTCAAGGTTTCAGTTCACGAAAACACCAATTAATAGGTAATAAAACTCAAATAAAAACCAAGGTAAAACATTAACTAAATTTATTTACTCAAGGTCACATATTTGATCAATTTCGATTAACTTCCCGCCGCTTAATCTTTAATCTTCTTGCTGAAGAGACAAACTGATTCATATAAAGAAAGCGACAAAAAGCCCCTACACGCCTTATAAATCGTCGCTCATGAAACAAGCAATCTCTTCAATGAACTTCTTAATCTTTAACTCTTTGTTTTGGTAATAAGTTTACTGAAATACCAAAGAAAAAAATCCCAAAGAAGTCCGATCGTAAATCTATAAAAACAACAATGAGCCAACCCTGACAAAACAAAGCGGGTGTTTGCCAAACCAACATAACAATAAAAGTGCGGCCTAGAGCTTCCCTCTCTAGGACCAAGTTATAACGATCATCAACGTGATTCACCGGAGAACATCATGTCCGAAAATAAACGCAGTACGATAGGCAAATTTGCCCTACTGTCTATGACCTTCGCGGCGGTATACAGCTTCAATAACATCATTAATAACAACATCGAGATCGGCCTTTCCTCAGCTCCGATGTTCTTTCTAGCAACCATCTTTTACTTTGTGCCATTTTGTTTGATCGTTGCAGAGTTTGTGTCACTGAATAAAGACTCTGAAGCGGGTGTTTACTCTTGGGTTAAAAGCTCTCTAGGCGGCCGCTGGGCGTTTATTTCAGCTTACACCTACTGGTTTGTTAACCTGTTCTTCTTCACCTCTCTGCTCCCTAGAATCATCGCTTACGCGTCGTATGCGTTCTTAGGTTTTGAGTACATATTCACGCCAATGACCACCGCAATTCTAAGTACTATTTTGTTTGCGGTCGCGACTCATATCTCGAATAACGGTGCGAAATTACTGGGCCCTATCACCTCACTAACATCATCACTGATGCTGCTGCTAACGATGTCTTACATCTTGCTATCTGGCGGTGCTTTGGTAGGCGGTATCGAGCCAGCTGACCCAATCACCATTGAAGCCATGACACCAAGCTTCAACTGGGCATTCCTTGGCGTAATCACTTGGATCTTCATGGCGGCAGGCGGTGCAGAATCGGTCGCGGTTTACGTTAACGACATCAAAGGCGGTCACAAGTCTTTCGTTAAAGTCATCATCATTGCCGGTATCTTCATCGGTGCGCTTTACTCGGTAGGATCTGTGTTAGCAAACGTGTTTGTTTCGCGTGAAGAGCTTAAATTCACAGGCGGCTCAGTTCAGGTATTTGAAGGGCTAGCAAGACACTTTGGCCTGTCTGAAATCTTGATGAACCGTTTCGTTGGTGTGGTTTCATTCACGGCGATGCTGGGCTCTCTGCTGATGTGGACAGCAACACCGGTTAAGATTTTCTTCTCTGAAATCCCTAAAGGTATCTTCGGTGAGAAAACGGTCGCTCTAAACAAACAAGGCGTTCCAGAGCGTGCGGCTTGGATTCAGTTCTTGATTGTGATTCCACTGATGTTCATTCCGACACTGGCGTCCGATACAGTACAAGACTTAATGAGCACCATCATCAATATGACAGCCGCAGCCTCTATGTTG
This sequence comes from Vibrio sp. 10N.261.51.F11, assembly GCF_041471665.1. Classification (NCBI taxonomy): domain Bacteria; kingdom Pseudomonadati; phylum Pseudomonadota; class Gammaproteobacteria; order Vibrionales; family Vibrionaceae; genus Vibrio; species Vibrio sp. 10N.261.51.F11. The sequence goes on from NZ_JBFROW010000025.1 coordinate 271,400, forward strand.
CCACCACTGTTCATCATGATTGCTTACCTTCATCTACGTGTAAAACTTGACCATCTACCTCGTGACTTCCGCATGGGTTCTCGCCGAGTAGGTATCACCGCAGTGTCGATTCTTATCGCTATCTTTACGGTTGGTTTCTTTGCATCAACCTTCCCAACGGGCGCAGACATCATGACCATCATCTTCTACAACGTGGGCGGGATTGTGATCTTCCTTGGCTACGCATGGTGGAAGTACGGTCAATACGAGAAAAGCTTATCTCCAGAAGAGAAGAAACTAGAAGCAAAACCTGAAGCGGCGAATGCTTAGTTTGACTCCACATTCTGATTGAAAATTAAGGCACTCACATTTGGTGAGTGCCTTTTTATTTGTCGGTACATTCCCACTCAACACCTAAATTTCACCAAAGCCTTCAAGAAAGAAGACATTCGAGTCAACAATCGAACCGCCTATAAAGTAATTCACCAACTGAATAGCTATCACCCTAGCCATACCTCTGCAAATTCAACTGAAAGTCAAAATAAAAACAAAGTAAATATTTACTAAAAATAGATCACACTTTTAAACTTAATTAATTTTAAACATCAAAATTATCATTAATATTGGTTTTGCGATCGTAAGTAACCTGACCAATACGCCTTGAAGAGCACCCCATATTAGAAGTCAGAACTGCTTGCGAACCTTCATTTATAACCCCGACACAGAAGTGATTAAAATGAAAAGTAGTTTTACTAAAAACACTCTTATTACAAGCTGTATTCTTGCTGCCTTAAGTACCACTGCCCACGCGGAAGAGTCCGCAGCAAACCACAGTGATACTCAGCCTCCTCAGACAGAAACTGAAACCCTATTTAACTTTTATGGTGAGCTTGGCCTTGGTGGTCACGTGGCACTCGAAGGTGATGATAAAGGCCGCTACGCAGACGGTACTTACATTGAAGCTGGCTTGGCTATCGAGCACGGTAATTGGTTTGGTCTTGCTTATATGGAGGGCTGGACAGTACAAGCCGATGACGAAGGCAATGCTTGGGCAACGGGCCACGGCTGGGGCGGTTTTGAAGGTGGTTTCAACCGCTTTTACGCTGGCTACCGCACAGATAACAAAACAGAATTCATGATTGGTCGTATGGACTCTTCATTAGATGACGTTCAATGGTGGGGTGACCCTACGGTTGAATACGGCTACGCGATCTCAAACACGCGAGACGTGCACCTTGGTGTGAAGATTCAAAACCTAGAAGGCAAGCTTCGCTACAGCGTTTCTTTCGCGCCAGAGTCTGACTTCTCGGAAGACGATGCTCTTGTTCACTTCGGTAAATACGACAGCTTCGCAGACCAATGGAAAGATAAGAACGCCATGGTCAATGGTTACCTTCAATACGATCTGACCGACGACTTAACCCTAATGGGTGGTGGTGAAGTTCGTAACAACGATGGTGGTGAACTATTGCTATTGGGTGCTGAGTACAAAAACTTCGCCACTCGTGTTTGGCTCGATACAGATAAAGGCAACCAAGAGTCTTTCGGTAGCGAGTCTGGTATTCAAACCAGTGCATGGTACGAAGCGGCACAAGGCGTTTACCTATCTGCAGCCTACAACTACGCAAACTTTGACGGTGACAATGGCGACAAAGAAATCACCTCTTACATCAATGCTGGCGTTTGGTATGAATACGGCAACGGCGCGTTTGCGACTGCTTTCGATAGCCGCTTTGGCGTAGGCAGCGACACTGAAATCGGCGACGCTCAGGTGTTCGCAATGCAATACTTCTACTGGTAATAACAGGAATTGATCATGAAACTGAATAAATCATTCGCAGCTCTCGCTATCGGTGCAGCCCTTGTCGTTACTGGTTGTGCTTCAAACTCAATCTCTGGCTCAGGCTCTGACACAGAGCAACTGCAAGCCAACGAATTTAAGAACGTTATCGACCGTACTGGCTCACCTGAATACATGCGTGACTACGACTTCGATGACCACCAACGCTTTAACCCATTCTTCGACCTAGGTGCATGGCACGGTCATCTGCTGCCAGACAGTGCAGAAGGCATGGGCGGATTCCCAGGTACAGCACTGCTTACCGAAGAATATATCAACTTCATGGCTGATAACTTCGACCGCCTAAGCGTGTTCAAAGACGGCAAAAAAGTGGCTTTCACTATGGAAGCTTATAGCCTACCGGGCGCATTGGTTCAGACGCTAAAATCTGACGATGTGACCGTAGAAATGACGATGCGTTTTGCTTCAAACCGTACCTCTCTGCTAGAAACAAAAATCACTACCGACTCACCGGTTGAATTAGTGTGGGATGGTGAACTGCTAGAAAAGACGCACGCCAAAGAAGGCGTGGCACAAACCGACAAAACAATCGCTGAAACTTACCCTGAGTATGACCGTCAAATCGTCGCTACCGACGATGGCCTAAAGGTGACCTTCGGTAAGGTTCGTTCGACATGGGATCTACTGACTTCTGGTGAGTCTGAATACCAAGTTCACAAGTCGATTCCAACGAAAACCACGGTTGATGGTTTAGCGTTTACTTCAACGGCAAACATTGAAGCATCGACGACTATCTACACCACATACTCGCATGTTCTAACGGCAGAAGAAGCGCAAGCGGAACAGCCTAAAATCAAAAAGATCATGGCAAACCCTACCGACTTCTTAGCCGCATCAGCAGAACGTTGGGAAGGCTATCTTGAGATGGGTTTAACCAACCCGAACGCGACACCAGAGCAAGAGCGTGTTGCGGTTAAAGCGATGGAAACCCTAAACGGTAACTGGCGTGGCGCTGCAGGTGCGATGGAGTTTGACTCTGTGACACCATCCGTGACGGCGCGTTGGTTCTCGGGCAACCAAACTTGGCCTTGGGACACATGGAAGCAAGCCTACGCAATGGCTCACTTCAACCCAGATGTAGCGAAAGATAACATCCGCGCGATGTTCGCTTACCAAATTCAGGCTGACGATGCCGTTCGTCCTTGGGATGAAGGTTACGTGCCCGATCTACTCGCTTACAACCTAAGTCCAGAACGTGGCGGCGATGGCGGTAACTGGAATGAACGTAATACCAAACCAAGCCTAGCAGCATGGGCAGTAATGGAAGTCTACAAAACCACAAGCGACGAAGCTTGGCTACAAGAGATGTATCCAAAACTAGTGGCATACCATGATTGGTGGCTACGCAACCGTGACAACAACGGCAATGGCGTTCCAGAGTATGGCGCTGCTCGTGACAAAGCACACAACACACCTGAAGGTGAAATGTACTTCACCGTGGTTCGTGGCGATAAGCACGAAACAGTTGTAGGACAAGCAGCACTGGATAAAGTGGTAGCAGAAGGCAACTACGATTACATCGAGAGCCCCGCACAAACGGCTGCATCTTGGGAATCAGGCCGTGACGATGCAGCCGCATTTGGCTTCATTGATAAAGACCAGCTAGACGCATACGTTGCAAACGGTGGTAAGCGCAGCGATTGGGATGTTGAGTTCGCTCAAAACCGCGCTGAAGACGGCACTTTGCTTGGCTATTCATTGCTGCAAGAATCTGTCGACCAAGCAAGCTATATGTACAGCGATAACAAGTACCTAGCAGAGATGGCTGACATTCTTGGTAAAGACGCAGAAGCGAAAGAGTTCCGTGAAAAGGCTGAACACCTATCGAACTACATCAACACTTGTATGTTCGACGAAGGCACTAACTTCTTCTACGACATTCGTATCGAAGACAAACCACTAGCCAACGGCTGTGCAGGTAAACCGATTGTAGAGCGAGGTAAAGGCCCTGAAGGTTGGTCACCATTGTTCAATGCTGCTGCCACTCAAGCTAACGCTGATGCAGTTGTCTCTGTAATGAAAGATACAGAAGAGTTCAATACCTACGTTCCACTAGGCACAGCGGCGCTTTCTAGCCCTGCATTTGGCCCAGATATTTACTGGCGTGGACGTGTATGGGTAGACCAGTTCTACTTCGGCCTAAAAGGTATGGACAGCTACGGCTACCGTGACGATGCGATTGAAATGGCAGGCGCATTCTTCGACCACGCCGATGGCTTGGTGCAAGACGGTCCTATCCGTGAGAACTACAACCCATTGAACGGTGAACAACAAGGCGCACCAAACTTCTCTTGGAGTGCGGCTCACCTGTACATGCTGTACAACGATTTCTTTACTGACGCAGAGTAAATCAAACCTATACCTGTCTTCTGGAATTCAATGAAAAGATAACCTCATAAATTTCCAGCTTTGGCACTCAGTATCTCGCTGAGTGCCTTTTTTATACTTGAAGCCAAATAAGCGAAAAAAACAAGCATTTAGATCATTTGGCCTACTATGATCCTTTTACTCAATTCGCTGCACGTTAGCCTTTATCACCACAATGGAAGCGCACCTGATAATGGTAATGCTCTTTCAATAATTTGAATTCATCATGGACACTTGGCGTCCACGAGTCATCACCGCCAACCCCCATATGGAAGCCATCGACATAAACAAACAGCTGTTCTTGTTCGGTTAAGTCACAAATATGTTTTGCCTTCTGTAGCTGCTGTAACCCAAAACGACTGACTGAGAAATGGAAGTCTCCTTGCAATTCGAATGCACCCACTTTTGCCTCACGAACATCACAACGTAAGCCGCAATCAGAAGGGAAAATATACGGGGTATGCATTTGTTCAATACTTTGCTGATATAGCCCCATATGTGCGGACATCTTTCGATCTGGGTAGTTTTCGTGTGGCCCACGACCAAACCATTCCACCCCATCAGGCACATGCTTCAAAGCAAACTCAAATCCGACTCGTGGCAGAGACGGCAAACCTTTCGCCGCTTGAACATCCACATCTAATTTGACCTCACCATCGGCAAATAATTGGTATTGCCAAGTCGACAACAAACGAACCTGATCTTCCACCGTGTGGGCAATTCTTGCAGTCACCGACACCCTATTTTTCTGAGTGATGGATGAAAATTCGATGCACTCTGGAGTGAGCCTATCTAACCTCATCGCCTGCCAGCGTGCGATCCATGAATTGGGGTCTACACGGTTTGCTTCACTGACACCGATATCGTTGTCTAATGGTGCACGATAAAAGTTATCTCGAAGGCCACTAGCAAGTTGTTCCACCCCTTTGATTTTCCAGCTTTCTAATGTCCCAGACAATCTGTCGAACTCTACTTGATAAGCATCACCAATCACCGTCAGCAGCATATCGGTTTCAGTCACTTTCGGTGGGTATTGTGAAAGGTTAGCATCCAACATCAATTGCGGTTGAGTCGGTAAGCTAAGCTGTTCAATCGCCGTCACATGACCTTTATCCGCCCATGCAGTATTGGTGTTTAATACCACTTCGAGATTAAGGTAATTAAGTACGTTGGCCGTCTTCGGAATAGTTACACCATCAAGCTCAATCTGCACACTGGATTGAGCTTCAACAAACAGTTCAATACTGCCATGACATTGAACAATTCCATCTTGAGTTATATTCCAATTAAGCGTTTCGACAGACTCTGAATCAAATAAATACTCACTAGCAATCTCAATCACCAGTGGTGATGCAGAAACCAGCTTGAATTGATAAAACTGCTGTGCTTTTTTCACTTCATGTAGCGTTGGGTGCACCGTCCTGTCTGGGAATACCAAACCATTAATGCAGAACTGGCGATCATTAATCTCGTCGCCGAAATCACCACCATAGCCCCAATATTGTTTGCCGCTCGAATCGGTTTTGGTGATCCCTTGATCGACCCAATCCCAGATAAATCCGCCCTGTAATCTTGGGTTGTCTCTAAACGCCTGCCAGTATTTATCAAAGCTACCGAGACTGTTCCCCATTGCATGGGCGTACTCACAGAGAATAAGAGGACGATGCTCGTTTGGTAGAGCGATAGCTTTACGAATACCCACGCGAGGTGTCACCTCAGGTTGACTCTCAACCACAGGTAAATCCCAATCAACCCGCGCATACATAGGACATAAAATGTCTGTCGCTGCTGTATCTGCCCCGCCACCTTCATACTGAACGGGACGTGTTGGATCAGTTTGTTTCACCCATTGATACATCGCATGGTGATTGCGACCAATACCCGATTCATTACCCAGCGACCAAATGATCACGCTGGCGTGGTTTTTATCGCGCTCCACCAGCCTTGTCATTCGTCTCATGTACGCATTCAACCATGACGCATCATCGGATAAACGGCACATCGGAAATTGACCATGAGTTTCCACATTCGCTTCATCAACCAGATACAGACCATACTCATCACATAGTTCATACCACAATGGATGATTCGGATAATGAGCGGTTCTAACGGCATTGAAGTTATTTTGTTTGAGCAGTTTGATGTCTTGAATCATCCCCTCTCGAGTCATGGTGTGCCCCAATTCAGGGTGATGTTCATGACGATTGACGCCACGAATCAGCAACGGTTTTCCGTTAACTTTTAGCAAACTATCGGTAATTTCAACACTTCGAAAGCCGACATCGTAAGCCTCACAATCGATTAGCTCGTCATGTTCATCGAGCAATGACACCACACAGCGATATAAGTAGGGTGACTCGGCACTCCACTTGTTCGGGTTCACCACTGAAATGCGGTGTTCTGCGACTTCAGACCACGGCCCTTTTTCATCGACATAACGCTCACCAAAACCCACGATTTGAGGTTCGAAAACCAACTGTCCTTGAGCATCATAAAGTTCAGCTTTCAGCTTATAGCAGCTTTCTACATCATTGCTGTGCTTGGTTATTTGCGTAGAAATATTTAAAACCGCATCGCGATAGCAAGCATCTAGCTGAGTATCAATACCAACATCCTCGATTGCGACCTTGGGCTTTCTCAATAAAGTCACATCACGGAATATGCCGCTGAGCCACCACATGTCTTGGTCTTCAAGATAAGAACCATCAGACCAACGCAGCACCATCACTACCAGCGTGTTCTCGCCCGCTTGCAAGTATTCAGACACGTCAAATTCAGCCGGTAATCGACTGTCTTGCGAATAGCCAACCCACTTGCCGTTGCACCACAAATGAAATGCAGAATTCACGCCGTCGAAGGTCAGCCTATGGGTATCTAATAACTCCGGTTCCGTGCAGTTAAAACGCGTTCGGTAGAGCCCTGTCGGATTATCGCTAGGGACGAAGGGAGGGTTATCAGCGAAAGGATATTTCACATTGGTATAGATCGGTTTATCAAAGCCTTGCATCTGCCAGTTGCTTGGCACTGAAATCGACTTCCATGAAGAATCATCAAAATGTTCCGATACTACCTCTTCGCAAACCAACTCTGGTGAATCGAACAGCTGAAACTTCCAAGTCCCATTGAGAGACATAGTGCTCGACGAGTTCTTCGTCATAGCCTCAACCAACGAGGTGTAACTATTTAAAGGAGCATGAGCCTCAACAACATTATGATGGGTGATGTGTTGATTTTCCCACTCACGGGCAGAGATGATTTGAGAGAAAGTTCTCATGACGTGTTCCTTACCAAAAGCCGTTTAACGTGAACCATTGCAAGTGATGCTCAGCGCCTCATTGCGTTCAAACATTACGAACGCCAACTAAACAGCTCTTGCAATAATCCCTTAAGAGAAGAAAAAAAGCCGCAGCCAGAACAGCTGCGGCTATTGAAATGTTACTTAAAGGTACGCTTGCTCACTTTATCGAGTTTTTTCAATATTTTATCGATTCGTTCAGGGTGAACCATAAACTCTTGGAAGCCTTTCATGCCTTCTTTTGCCATCGCAGGGTCGGTGTCTCGGTCATAGAATTGAGCCGTACCATCACTGGATGCCAACATCGCGACGCCTTTGTCTAAGAACGGGTCAGACTTCGCCTTAGCTTTGTTGTTGGTTGGGATCTGTAATAGCATCTCATTGATCAGCTGCTGGTTTTCAGCGCGAGCAACAAACTCTAGGAACTTACGAGCATCTTCTTTGTTTTTCGCTTTTGAAGGTATGTGCAGCGTATCCATTGGCGCATCTTCAGACATAGGAATACTTGGGTCGATCACCGGGAACTGGAAGAAATCCATCTTGCCATCTAACTCAGCAGGGAAGTTAGGCGTGATGAAGTTCCCCATCAGGTACATAGCCGCTTTACCGTTGTACAAGAAAGGTTGAGCTTCTTGCCATGAATAAGACGCGTGGTTTTCTAGGAAGTAACCAGGTTCAACTAACTCCGCCCAATTAGCGAAGGTTTTCTTCACTCGCTCATCAGAGTAAGGCACTTTGCCTTCCATTAACTGAATATGAAAATCCAAGCCGTTAGTACGCATGTTGATATAATCAAACCAACCAGCAGCAGTCCAAAGGTACTTGGTACCAATCGCAAACGGCGCTACACCATTTTCTTTAAGTGTTGCAGACGCAGATTTCAAATCTTCCCACGTTTTCGGCTCCGCAATTCCATATTGCTCAAAGATGTCTTTGCGGTAGTAGATACCCCATTGATAATACGTGTACGGCACACCAAACTGCTTGCCTTGTACTGTCATCGCAGGCGCGGCAGCCGCAAAGTCTTGCTTCATGTTGTTGTCAGCCCAAATATCACTGACATCCTCAAACAGGCCACGGTCAACAAAGGCTTTCATTCGGTTGCCCGCATACCAAAAAACCACATCCGGCGGGGAAGTGACCAACCAATTACGAATCGTTGTTTTATACGACTCGTGATCGTACAAGTTGTACTTCACCGTAATATCTGGGTTTTCTTTTTCAAAGCGGTTAATGATCTCACCCCACGCCTCTTTTGGCGCAGGATCAGAAGCATCTGAGTTGATAACGAGTGTCCCTGCAAACGATGTTGCAGACATGGAGGCAGCGAGCACTGCACTGGCAGCGATATGTTTCACGTATTTCATATTGAGGTCCTTGTTATGGAGCTAAGCTCTCTAAGTCCAATTCTTATTGTTTTATCTCGTAGGGTTGTTCGTGTTTTAGTTTCTCTTTAATGATTCATCCATTTGGGATATCGATAGCAATAACGATTTAAAGCCGTCGCTATTGCTAGATTCGTGTATCGATTCTTATCTCGTGATTTACCCTTTAGTCGCACCCAATGTCAGGCCTGCGATAAAGTGCTTTTGCATGGTAAAGAACAGCACTACCGGTGGGATAGCCGCGACCACTGCACCCGCCGACATAAACTGCCAAGACGCCAGCCATTGGCCTTGAAGTGAGCTCAAACCCGCAGTTACAGGACGAACGTCATCACTCTGAACCAGAACTAGAGCCCAGAAGAAATCGTTCCAAATAAAGGTAAACACCAATACGGCTAACGCCGCTAAAGCAGGGCGAACCAGAGGGAGTACGACATGCCAGAATATTTTCCATTCACTCACCCCTTCAACACGCGCTGCTTCGATCAGGGCATCAGGGATCCCGACAATAAAGTTACGCATGAACAAGGTACAAAAACCGGCTTGGAAAGCGATATGGAAAAAAATCAATGCCCAGTGAGTGTCGTATAAACCGAGTCCAATCGTTAAATCACGGACTGGAATCATCAGAATTTGGAACGGAACAAAGTTACCCGCGATAAACATCGCAAAAATCCACACATTGGCTTTGAAGTTGTATTTAGCCAAGGCATAACCAGCCAGCGTAGATAACGCCACGGCACCAGCAACCGCTGGCAATGTGATGATCAAACTATTGATGAGGTACTGCCCCATCGACGTCGAGGTAAATACTTGAGTGTAGTTTTCAATGAACTGAATCTCACTCGGCCAGCCCCAGTAGTTACCTTTGTTGATGTCTTCCATCGAACGAATCGAGGTCATCATTACGGCGATAAGTGGTAATAACCACATCACGATCGAGATAGGTAACGCGACTCGATAGCTGATATTAGTAAAGCGACCGGCTTTTTGAATTGGTTGCGGAAACATTATTTTTCACTCCTTAACATGCGCCACAAGAAGTAAGCGATATAGATATCCATAATCAGAAATAGCACCACAGAGACCGCTGCACCATAACCCATTCGATAGTTAAAAATAGACTCTTCATACATCTGGTACGCAAGTACTGTCGAGCTGCCCCAAGGGCCGCCTGCCGTCATGGTCGCCACTAAATCAAATGAACGCAGAGCACCAATCACGGTGACAACCACGGCGATAAAAGTCGCCGGTCTTAACTGTGGAAGCACCACATACCACAACATGCGCCACTTCTTTGCACCATCAAGTCGAGCCGCTTCTAACTGCTCAGGATCGAGGTTATTCAGCCCCGTTAAATATAAGATCATGCAATAAGAGATCTGAGGCCATAAGCCGGCAGCGATGATTCCATAGGTCACATAGTCTTCATCAGCAAGTATCGAAATTGGCTCGAAGCCAAGCGACCCGAGTGCAATATTGAAAAGGCCAAAAGAGGGGTCATAGAACCAAGCAAATACGAGGCCTACCACCACTTGAGAAATAACGAATGGGAAGAAAAACAGAGATTTTACGACACGAATGCCTTTCACTTGTTGGTTGAGGAAAAGGGCAATCGCCAAGCCACAGGGTGGCGCAAGCATAAAAAAGATCAACCAAAGGAAGTTATTCGTTAACGAAGTATAAAAAGCATCTGAGTCAAAAAGCTCACGGTAGTTCTCAAGCCCCACCCACTCCTTTTCACCTAATCCATCCCATTCAAAGAAGCTCAGCCAAATACTGTCCAATATGGGATAGATAACATAGAGAGAGAAGATAGCGATGGCTGGTGCCAAGAACAGCCAAGGCGAGACCTTGGAACTGATGCGCCTTTTCTTCTTCGCTGATGGGGTGCGATTTTCTGGGTATATCGTTTTCACAGATTGCTCCATTTCCCAAAATTCCTTGTATTGAAAGCTTGGTTTACTACTTGGTTAACTTCCATCTGAATTTATAAATCCCAATCAGTAGCTCAGCATTTATAATGATTACGTTCAAATATTAGGCTTATTGATAACATTACGCACAGTTATGTTTTATTTATGTAAACGTTTTCACAAAAATCAGTATAGATCGCGGGATTTATATGACAATGATCAATAAATCATGCGAGGCACCTAACAAATTTCTGATGAAAGCGTATGTTTTAAAGGCAAAGAGATGTAGTCCAACGAAGCAAGGAGAGAGCATGGCTGATATCAGCTTAAAAAAGGTCATCAAACGATATGGTGATATACAGACCATCCATGGTGTTGATCTAGAAATAAATAATGGCGAATTCGTCGTATTCGTTGGACCATCAGGTTGCGGAAAATCAACCCTCTTACGCTTAGTTGCTGGCTTAGAAGAAATCACTGAAGGCGAGATTCATATTGGAGACGATCTTGTTAACGATGTCGATCCTGCTGAGCGTGGTGTCGCGATGGTATTTCAATCCTACGCACTCTACCCACACATGACCGTGGAAGAAAACATGGGCTTTGGCCTGAAAATGAATGGCGTAGCGAAGGAAGTCGTTGAAAAGCAAGTCACCAGTGCGGCAAAGACGCTCCAACTAGAACCTTTATTGAAACGTAAACCAAAGGAGCTCTCGGGTGGGCAGCGTCAACGTGTAGCGATCGGCCGAGCAATAGTTCGCAACCCTCGCGTATTCTTATTCGATGAACCGCTCTCGAACCTCGATGCTGAACTTCGCGTCGATATGCGCTTACAAATCGCCAAATTGCACCAAGATCTGCAAAATACCATGATTTATGTCACGCACGATCAAGTCGAAGCCATGACGCTTGCAGACAAGATCGTGGTATTAAGAGATGGTCGTGTTGAACAAGTCGGTTCTCCACTCGATCTATACCACTCTCCACAAAATGAATTTGTGGCTGGCTTTATTGGCTCACCGAAAATGAATTTCTTACCGTGTGTTGTTAACAGCACCTCAGAAACGTACGCCCAACTCGCTGTTAACGGTGTCAGCCAAATTACCCTCCCCTTACCAAGTGATGGATTAAAAGAGGGACAAAGCATCACGCTGGGCATTCGACCTGAACATTTAGAGATTAACAGCGGCTCCGATATCACCATTGAATTTCAAAGTGAGGTGGTCGAGCGACTAGGGAACAGCACTTATATGTTTGGCCAGTCTTGTGGCGTGGATAGCTTTAAGGTGCACCTACCAGGAGACCAAGAGGTGACTCGATACCAATCGCTTGAACTGAGTTTCTCCTCAAAAGATTACCACCTATTCGATGATCAAGGGCAACGAATTAACTAGACTTTAAAAACGGTAGAGCTAGCTCGATGTCGCTAGCTTTGCCACTTTTCAAACTCACTTTCCGTTCGTTTCAAGCAACCACTTGCTTCCATTCTGTTCCTCTAAATGTCTATGAAATCCCACTCAAAAATTTCATCACTCTCACTGAAATATTGGGTTATGAAGACTTATTCGAATTTTATTTATCCTTATTAGCCTTCCGGACATTAATTTGATAGTCGTTTACTAAATAATCGCTAAACTATAGTGTCGCCTACCCCTTTTTTGAGAAAACCTAAATGCCTAATGCTGATTCCACCCTAAATAAACGTATGGGAATCGTTGCGCTCACCTGGCCAATTTTTATCGAAGTTCTTTTAAGAACCGCACTCAACACCAGTGATGTATTCATGTTATCGGGATACTCGGACAAAGCCGTGTCTGCCGTTGGTGTTATTTCTCAGATATCCTTTTTCCTGATCATTGTCTCGACCATGGTCAGCAGTGGTACGGGTATTTTAATCGCGCAATACAATGGTGCCTCTCGCACTCAAGAGAGCGCTCACGTGGGCGTAGCGAGCATCATTCTGGCCATTATTGCCGGTGTGCTACTGAGTGTGATTGCCGTTCTTGTTGCTGAATATTTTATCCCGCTCTATCAACTCGAACCTCAAGTTGAACAGTACGCGCAAGAATACCTGTTCATCAGTGGCGCTCTCACCTTCAATGTAACCATAGGTGTGGTTCTCACCACTATTTTGCGCAGTCATGGCTATTCAAAGTCACCGATGGTGATCAACATGATTACAGGCGTTATCAACGTATTCGGTAACTACTGCGCCTTATATCAACCGTTTGGTTTGCCTGTATACGGCGTGCAAGGGGTTGCGACCGCGACCGTCATTAGCCAAATGATAGGGATGTTGATCTTGATTGGTGTGGTCAGAAGCAAAGGGATTGATCTACCAGTGAAGCAGTTTAAATCTGTGCCGAAAGCCATCTATCAAAAAATCATTAAGATCGGTTCGATGAATGCAGGAGAAGTGCTCTCTTATAACATGGCTCAGATCAGCATTACCTTCTTTGTGGTGCAGATGGGCACCTCTTCACTGGCAGCGTTTACTTACGCACAAAACATCGCTCGCCTCTCTTTTGCGTTTGCACTGGCGATTGGTCAAGGCAGCCAAATCCAAACAGGCTATTACATTGGTAAGGGTTGGATCGACGAGATTACCAAGCGCGTGCAACGTTACTTTGTGGTTGGCTTTATCGCGTCAACCGCGATCACCTGCATGGTGTATGTGTTCCGTTTCAGAATTCTCGATCTGTTCACGCAAGATCCAGAGATCATTGCGCTAACGGCGGCACTGATTGCAGGTTCCATCATTCTTGAAGCTGGACGAGTATTTAACCTTATCTTTATCTCTTGTCTAAAGGCTGCTGGCGACATTAAATTCCCGATCAAAATGGGCATTCTCAGCATGTGGGGCATTGGGGTTGCCATGAGCTATTTGCTTGGCGTGCATTGGGGTTATGGCGTATTGGGTGCTTGGATGGCAATCGCGATGGACGAATGGTTCCGTGGAATCATCATGGCCTATCGCTGGCGAGCTAAGAAATGGACTCGATTCTCTTTTTAGACTTTTTAGCCTTCCATTTATCTTCACAAGATCGAAAAACGCCGCTCCTATTTCCAAAGAGCGGCGTTTTCGTTTTTAATTACCCGAACTCATCTACGCGGTCGCAAGTGCTTTCTTTCGCTTTGCTAGTCGTCCAAAAATACCGAGCAACATAACAATGCCACACACGCCATAAACTTGCATGATGGTTGGATCGTCCGATACAAAACCCACATCCGAGAACATAACGTAAGCACCAAGAACCATGTAAAGAATAATAGCCGAAGCCTCGAAACGGAACTCCCAAGGTGTCACATCAATATTCTCATTGACTGGTATCACGTACTCAGACTCACGCGGCATAAAGTAACCAATGATGAACATCAACGCGGTACATACCACGAACAGAATCGCTAATTGATGTAGGAAGTGAATCGGAGTTTTGAACACCAACTGCATTGCAGCGTAAGAACTTACAAACACCACCAACGCCACTTTCGCCGCTACAGCTGGTACACGTTTAGAGATATAGCCGACAAACACGATAGTGAAGATTGGCACACTGAAGAAACCTGCCACCATTTGTAGATATTGGAACAAACCTTCTGGTGCGTACATGATGAATGGTGCGATACATACCGAGATAATCGCAATCACGACACCAAAAATACGCCCTTTACCCACTAGCTCTTCATCGGTTTTACCTTGTCCGAATAGCGGCTTATACACGTTCAATGCAAACAGAGTCGTTGAGCTGTTCAACACACCATTAAAGGTACTCAAAATCGCACCAAACATCACCGCAACGAAGAAGCCCACTAGCGGCTTAGGCAAAACTTCATTAACTAAACGGGTGTACATGGTGTCTGGATTACCCGCATCAGCGCCAAACATATGGAAAGCAATGATACCCGGAATGATCAAAAACAGCGGAGAGATGACCTTAATCGCACCGGCAAGGATTACACCTTTCTGACCTTCTTTCAGGTTCTTAGCACCCAATGCGCGTTGAATGATAGATTGGTCAGTACCCCAGTAATACAAGTTCACCAAAAGCAGACCTGTGAACAATGTTGAGAACGGCAGTGGATCGGTTTCTGTACCCACCGATTGAAGCTTCTCTGGCGCGGCATAAAGCAGAATATCTAAGCCAGCACCGAAACTCCCCTCGCCCAACACCATTAAACCAAATACAGGGATCATCATGCCGCCGACAATCAAGCCTACACCATTAATGGTATCTGCAATTACAACCGCCTTTAGGCCACCATAAATCGCGTAAAAGAAGCCAAGTAGACCAATCGTCGCCGAAATCAGTGCAATTGAACTAAACTCTGAAATATTTAGCAGGGCCTGAACATCGAAGATTTCACCCAAAACAACAGCGCCCGCGTAAAGTGTGGTAGGCAAAATGTTGATCACGTATTGGCACAAGAAAAGTAACGTCACAAACTTCTTCACCGACATGTCGTAGCGGCTTTCTAAGAAATCAGGAATGGTGGTGATACCTTGTTTCAAATAACGAGGAACTAACATTAAAGCAATAATCACCAAGGTGACACCAGAAGCCACTTCCCAACCCATGACACTCATGTTGTGGGTGTAAGATTGTGCGCTCATGCCCACGAAACTGGTGGCACTCAAGTTCGTTAAGATAAGTGAGCTGGCAATTAAGCCACCGGTTAAGCTTCTTCCGCCAAGAAAGAAACCATCTTGTGAGGTGTTTTTGTCATTTTTCACTTTGTTGTAGGTAAACGCGACTACAAACCCAGTAAATAACAAAAATGACAACAGAACGGTAATAGACATTTTGTTTTCCTTAAGTTGAGTTATTGCGGCAGCAATACCTCGCTGCCGATTATAATTTTTATATTTAGATTTTTATTTGTAGGGGTACTCAGAGTCAGAGATTCACATCTTTTTTAGATGCACAATCAAGGCAGACTCTGGGTCGAGAATAGGTAAGGTCAATCCAATCTCTTTGAGGTTATCGCCGCTTAAAGTCAGAGTTTTATCTAACCATTGAGGGCGTTGCTTCATGAGTTGGAAACTGGTTTGTGGCATCTCCACTAACTTCACTTGATACAGCGCACTGTCTTCCACGCAGCTAATACGAAGTGGTGATGGCAGAGCGTATTCAGGCATGGCCAACTGACACACGGTGATCAGCATTTCATCATCATTCTGCACCCCATAGATGTTCTGGTTTTTGTCCGCGGGATCCATGCGGAAACTACGACCTGAGTGCAAAATATGGCGGAACTCCTTATGCAGAGAGATGTAGTGAGAGAAAGCTTGCTTCTCTTGTTGCGACTCTTTAACCGGGTCAAGTTCAACGCCCATGTGCCCCATCAAAGCGGTGACACCACGCATATTGATACTGTGACGACGATTGGTTGAATGGCACTCAGCAGGGCCAATGTGCGCACCCATAACTTCTGGTGGGAAGAAGTAGCTCATGCCTTTTTGAATGGCTTGTCGTTCCAATGCATCGTTACAATCGGATGCCCAGAATCGATGTGTTCTTTTAAGGATTTCAAAATCAATGCGACCACCGCCTGATGAGCAAGATTCAATCTCGACCTTATGGTGTGCTTGATTCAGTTGATCAACGAGACGATACAAGGCTTGAGTTTGACCATGCACCGCCGCCTTACCTTGGTGGCCCGGCTGAACTAATTCACGGTTCATATCCCACTTAAAGTAGCCGATATTGTACGTAGTCAGAAGCGTATCAAGGCGAGAGAACAAGTAGTCAAAACACGCTTCATTCTGCAAGTCTAAAACATACTGCCAACGACCAGAGGGTTGATGATAACCTTGCAAACCAAGCACCCAATCAGGGTGGTTACGGTATAGGTTTGAGTCTTGGCTGACCATCTCAGGTTCAACCCACAACCCGAACTCCATCCCCTGTTGGTTAACGTGTTCAATCACAGGTTCTAAGCCATTTGGGTATTTCACTTCATCGAGGTACCAATCGCCTAATGCCGTTCGTTCACCATCACGACCAATAAACCAACCATCATCAATAATGAATCGTTCAACACCCATCGCGCTGGCTTCCGTTGCCATCCGCATAATGTATTCCGGTTTATGGTCGAAGTAGATACCCTCCCAAGTATTCAAGTGCACTGGGCGAGGTTTATCGGTAGGGAATTGAATAATGTTGTCACGAACAAACTGCTGAAAACGTTGAGCAATACCGTTCAAACCAGAATTGCTGTAACAGCCATAGAGCCAAGGTGTCTGGTAAGTTGCCTCTGGTTCTAGAATCGATTCACCCGCTAGCAATAACTCTCCCGCTTGTACAAAGCGGCGGCCATCACTACGTACATCAGCGCGCATTTGGTGGTTACCACTCCAACCTAAATGGAAGCCCCACACCAAGCCGTTCTGCTCTGAGAACCCTTGAGTGCCTGCAAACATGCCAGGGAAGTTTTCATGTGAAGTACGACCGCGACGGTTCTCTTGCATGAAGCCGCCGTGTTCAAAACGCTGACGTTGCGTTTGGAACTCATGACACCAACGGCCATGGAACGTCATAAGCTCGTTAGCATGATTCGGCAATGGCAGCGTTGAAGAAAGCTTGTTCAAGTAGTATTTATTGCTGCCTTTATTGGTGACGGTTACACGCTTTTGGACGACGTCAGATTCGAAATCCAGCTTAATCTCTACCTTAAGGTTCAGTTGAGCAACCTTGTCTTCAAGGAAAAAACACGCCTCTTGATCTTGAGCATCGTAACGAACGGTCTTAAAGACAGGAGCCCAATCACGCCCTTCTCTGTGACCTTCAATGCCTGGAGCGTTAAAGTGTCCACTGCCTAACTCAGGGCAAAGAGAAAGTGGCACATCCACATCAAGTCGAGCTTGAGAAATCGGTCTTTCTGTCGAAAGCAGAAGATCTTCATCAATACTTGCGATCTTTGCCCCCCAATGCAAAACCTCTGGAACACGCCCTGATTTAATGATCAAACTATGGTTTTTACTCTTTAAGTGAATAAATTCGTTCATTACTAATCTCTATTGTTTTCGTAAACATAATATAGAAATAATAGTGAACCCATCACGCCAGATTAGTATCCAAAACCCACAAAATCGTGATGTAAATTGGCTTTAATATTCGAAAAATTTGCACAAGATCGACTGTTTCCGGAAACATTTTTAATGTTTTAAAAGACATTTATTTGAGAGTGAGCAGAGTTTAGTTTGGTAAATTTCGGTAGGATTATTTCACTCTAAAATATTCGATGAGCAGAGCGATGAGTATCACCTTCAAAGACGTAGCAAAACTGGCAGGGGTATCTACCCAGACAGTATCTCGAGTAACCAATGGCTCACAAGACGTCGCGGAATCCACCCGCAACAAGGTTAACGCCGCCATAAAGCAACTGGGTTATGTACCCAATAAAGGTGCTCAAATGCTCAGTCGAGCCAAGTCCACCAGCGTTGGTTTAGTCACGCTCGATATGGCACTGCATGGCGCAGCAATGATCGCCAATGGCGTGCGAATGCAGGCTCATGATATGGGTTATGGCGTCGCTTTCTCTGTTGTTTCCGAGCCTAATCTCGCGAACACCCGTGAGGCTATTCGTGAACTGATGGCTCAACAGGTCGACAGCATCATTCTCAATGTGCCTTTAAAGAGTGCAGACGCCGAATTGCTGGTAGAACAATATCAACACTTGAACCTCATCTTCATTGATGTCCCTTCTAACAGCCAAGTTAACTATATATGCGGCGATCACGCCGAGGGCGCAAAGCTGGCGGCTCAGCATCTTATTGAAAATGGTCGCTCTGAATACTTGTTGATCAGCGGGCCTAACGAATCCAGTGCCTCACAAATCCGTCTTCAGAGTTGGTTGGGTGTGCTATCAGATGCAAACTGTCAGGTACAGTTTCAACATCAAGGAAACTGGCAAGCGGAAAGTGGCTACCTTGGCATTCGAGACGCCGTTGCGAAACAAATCCCATTTGATGCTGTGTTGGTCGCCAGTGATCAAATGGCATTAGGGGTTTTACGCGCACTGCAAGAACTGCAGATTCCAGTCCCTGACAAGGTTGCGGTCGTCGGCTTTGATGGCATCGAGGACAGTGCGTTTTTTAATCCACCACTGACCACCATCAAACAAGACTTCACCACGATTGGTCGACAAGCTGTGGTACTTGCAGAGAAGCTCAACGCTAACTCACAAGATGCTTTACTGCAGCACCATATCGAAACTGCATTACTCCCAAGAGAAAGCAGCCAACCTAAGGTGACGGCTCACTATGAAAAACAAGAGATCGAGCAACTGCTGAAAAGAATTCAGACCCTTTTGCCAGAATCGACATAAAAGAAAAAGCGCTAGGGGGAGCTAGCGCTTTTAAGACCAACTAAGTCCGTTTAGCCTGGTAGATTTTTAAGCTATATCATGAGGATATAACCAATTTTTTTACTTAGGTAAATCAAAAAGCCTATTCTTTACGACTGCCTTGAGTCGTAAATTAAGTATAGTCGGGTTCTTATAATAAACCGGATTTTTCTAAAATTAATTCATATGAATTTGACGATTAACCGACACAATAAACTATTCGGAAATCACAGATGAGATCGCATTAGTAATCAACTTTCTAAGTAGTTTATTTTTATCATCTAAATGCTTTGCCTTTCTATAAACAAGCTGGATATCAAAATCTGGAACATCAATAGGTGGCTTCACAGCTAGTAAGGTTTCTTCACTATCAATATCCTTGCGCGCGACTAGCTTGGGGACAATACACAATAGTTCTCTGCCACGAATGAGTCGTTTAACAGTTAAAAAGTTACTGGAAGATATCGCGACTTTCCGGCTTAAGCCGAGTTCACCTAAACGAGTGTCCACTCCCGTCTTTAAAGCCCCTGCAGGGGAAACAAGCGCGTGCTCGACAGCAACAAATTGTTCTAGCGACATCGGCTCCTCAATAGATAGAACCGATTGATCAAGTAAACAAACATGTTGCTCCGTATACAAATGCTTTGTTCGATATTGCTTTGGTACCTCACCAAAGCTGCCTATCGTCATATCAAGCTTGGCATCGTCAAAGACTTGCTGATAGTTAGATCGATTTACGTTGAACAACGCAATTTGAGAATCAGGAGAGGACTGTTTAATGAGATCAAACAACACTGGAGCAAACATCTGCTCGGCATAATCGGTAAGACCAATCTTCCAACTGCCTTTGTAAGTTGTTGCATCAAATGATTTAGAGAGTAGTACTTCAGATTGAATGGTATTGAGCAAGGCATCGACAGTACTGGATAATTCAATCGCTCTATCCGTTGCTTCCATCTTGCTACCTACCCGCTCAAACAAAGGGTCATCAAACAACTTTCGTAGCCTTTGTAAGCTATGGCTCATCGCAGATTGGCTGACATAACAACGCTCAGCAGCCTTACTCACGCTATTCGTTTTATACAAAGCCTGCAGTGCAATCAACAAGTTAAGGTCGACCCCTTTCCAGTTAAAATCAGCCACAAATCAATCCCATATCATTCATAATTATAATTAAAACAATTAATTTGAATCATAGTTCAACTCCACCTAAATTACGCTAAACATTTATCTGGAATCGATCATGCTTTCAATTTTTAAAACATTTTTCTGGCTTGGCTGGATTAGCTTTGGTGGGCCAGCTGCGCACATTGGCTACTTCCGTAAAACCTTTGTTGAGAAGCTTAATTGGCTATCTGATGAAGAGTACGGGCAAATTGTCGCCCTCAGTCAATTTCTGCCGGGTCCAGGCTCAAGTCAGGTTGGCTTCGCGGTTGGTTACAAAAAAGGTGGCTTAACCGGTGCGATTGCCGCATTTGTAGGCTTCACCTCCCCTTCTGTCATCCTAATGTTGATATTGGCCTTAGTGAGCAATCAGTTGTTGGAAGCACCGCTTTTCATTTCTATCATCCACGGACTTAAGCTACTCGCGGTCGTGGTTGTGGCTGACGCCACTTTCGGCATGTACAAAAACTTTTGCCAATCAAAGATAGCAACAGCACTGTGTGTGATCACCGCGATTGTTCTGCTTTTAATTCCTGGGATCTGGCCTCAGGTATTAGTTCTATTGTTTGCTGCTATGGTTGGCAGTAAGTTCTTAACCTCACACGAATTAAAAACAGTACCTTCGACGCACAAGATATCGTTAACACCACTCGTGATTTTCGTTGCTTTACTGGTTGGTCTGCCTCTATTCAGTGCTTACTCTCAAGGCATTGAAGTATTTGGCTTGTTCTACCAAGCAGGTAGCTTAGTATTCGGTGGCGGCCACGTGGTACTTCCGTTGCTACAAAATGGTATTGGTGACCAACTGTCTCAAGATGCCTTCCTAACAGGTTATGCAGCAGCACAGGCAGTACCAGGGCCTATGTTTACACTTGCTACTTACTTAGGTTATGTATTGATGCCATCGGCACCGATCACTGGCGCACTACTCGCAACGATTGCTGTGTTCTTACCGGGCTTCTTATTACTACTGGGTGTACTGAAGAACTGGCAGGCGATTGCAAGCAAACCTTTAGTGGCAGGCGCTCTTACTGGTGTGAATGCGGCGGTAGTCGGTTTATTGTTGGCAGCGCTATATCAACCGATCTTCACAAGCGCAGTAAGCAGCGGCATAGACTTCGCTCTGATCATTGTTGGTGTGTGGTTATTGAAAACAATTAAGATGCCGATTGTAGGTTTAGTGGGTACCTTTATCGCCGCTGGTGCGATGCTTAACTATTTATAATTAAGCACTTAGATACCCAACTTTAGATACTAAACTGAGTTACAAATAATAGCCCCTGATCAGGAAACTCATCAGGGGCTATCTTATTTAGAATGACTTAACTTGATAGGGCGTTATATCGGGGTGCTGGCTTTCATTTCCCTTACCTCTGCCAACGCTCTATTTAGGTTCTCATTAGCAATTTTGTAGTAAGACGGCTTTTTATCGATCGCTTGTTGAAGATAAGGAATCGCTTCATCAGGTCGACCTTGGAGAATTAAAAAATACCCGACATTATTCAACGCTTCGGGAGCATCCATATGACGCATAAAAACGTTGATCGCCTTTTTCACATCGCCGGAAGCTAAGTAAATAAGGGCAAGGTTATTCTGAGCTTTCTCATTGTTAGGCTCAATCTCTAACGCCGAACGAGTGTATTGATACGCTTCTTTGTAGTTGCCATACATGTAATGGGAGTAGCCCATGTTCAACAAGGCTTTTACTGAGGTTTTATCGATAGTGAGCGACTTTTTAAAATACTCTTGAGCTATTTGATGCTTACCTTCAACATCCTCCAATACCCCAATTCCCATATAAGCGAGTGCTGGCGACATGCTATCCACCTTCAAGCCAGCAACTTCACTTTGGCTTAACGCTTGGTAATTTTTAGTCGTTTCACTGCTTTTCAAGCGAACTTGGTCTGAATTAATCGCTTTAAAGAAATAACTCCGTCCTTCATCTGTACGACGTTGTTTGGTGTATAGAACGCCTAACTGCTCCAAAACTTCAGTGTGAGCGGGGTTAAAATCTAGCGCTGCAAGGTAAGCTTTCTCGGCCAACGCATAGTTACCGCGAGACGAATGTATTTGGCCAATAGTGAACAGAGTTTTATCGTGAAACTCTTTTTCAGGGAAAGACAAAGAGCGTATGTATTCATACAACGCCAAGTCTATATTGTTGTCTCGCAGAGCAATGTCACCGCGCATAATTGCTTCTTTTTCATTTAGCGGTGGATCATCACTAGTCAAACTATCGATTGGTTTACCCGAATACAATTCGGCATCAAATTGGTTGGTTGGTTCGTCAGAAGATGCACAACCAAGTAGCAAAATGGGCAATAGTAGTAGAAGAAACTTATTGTATAACATCATAAACTTGCTCCCGGCGCACTTAATGCGTCCATTACGATCAAGAGTCCAGGGCCAAGTGCAACAATGAAAAAACAAGGCCAAATAAATATCAACATGGGGAATAACATTTTAGTCGGTATTTTCGCCGCGATTTCTTCAGCGGCTTGCTGACGCTTATCTCTAAAATCTTCAGTATAGTCACGGAGCGTTTGCGCTAAACTTCCGCCCATTCTCGATGCATGAGAAAGCAAAGAAACCAAGCCTTCCAATTCAACTAAACCAGTTCGTTCGATAAGCTGCCTAAGCGCATCAGGCATAGTGACGCCCGCTTGAATTTTAGCAAACACAGTCTCTAGTTCATCCGCAAGTTCAGGCTGAGAGATATAAAGCTCTGATGCAACACGTCCAAGAGCTGCATTAAAGCCAAGCCCTGATTCAGTACATACAACAAGAAGATCAAGCGCATCAGGGACGCCGTTTCTGATTTTTTTCTGACGCTCTTTTTGCAGCTTACTTAGAATAATATTAGGTGTGAATGTGCCAAGAAAAACACAGGTCATGATGAGTAATTTATTATACTCTCCGCCTAACGCTATGTAATAAACCATAAAGCCCGCGACGATACCTATTAAGCTAGATAAAACCTTCAACGCATAGAAAACCGATAACGAGCTCTTCTCATGAAACCCTGCATGCATCAACTTTTCTGAGTAAGTTTCATTATCTTTTTTATTACCTTTACTTATAAAAGGGCTTAATGATTCTAACGTATTCGAGAAGTCGTATGGTTTTCTGCCGGTAGGTGCCCCATCTTCTGATATCTGTCTCAGTTTTTTGTCCAAGGGAGAACGAGCTCCTAAAAAAAGAAATCCAAGCGTTAGCGTTAACAACACTGTTGTAAGCAAAATCATCGAATAGATAACCATCTGAGAGCTAACTCCAAAGTCTGCTAACATCTGCTTCCAAACTTCAATATTTAATAATTCCATAGGTTATATCTCTATGCTGATGATCTTTTTAATCCACAAGGCTCCGATAGCCAAAAGAACAATACCGACACTCACCATGGATAGGCCGCGGGGATCTTTATAGAGTGGCTCGATATACTCAGGACTAGCGACCCTTAATGCGAAAAACAAACCAAAAGGAGATAACGTTAAGATCCATGCTGATAAACGACTTTCAGCAGAGAGCGTTCTGACTTTCCTTTCCAGTTTAAAACGTGCTCTAAGTACTTCAGATACCTTTTGCAGATTCTCAGAGAGGTTACCCCCAGTCTCTTTTTGCAACATTACAGCACTAGAAAATGCCAACATTGAGACGGTTGGTACTCGTTCTGTCATTTGTAGAATCGCCAAACGTAAGTCATAACCATAATTAAGCAGGTTATAGGTATTTTTAAATTCAACACCGATTGGATCTGGAAGTTCTTCGCCAACCTCGTTAAATGATTGAACGAGGGGTTGTCCTGCTTGTAATGCACGTCGAATAATATCTAAAGCCTCAGGAAGCTGTTCTTCAAATCGAGCCATTCGGTAGGTCACTCGATTTTGCACAAATAGATAGGCGATAACCCAAACAAAAATGAATGCCGCGACAGTAAGGAACCATACTTGGTTGGTCATTATCGATATCAATGAGAGTATTACGGCGCAAAGAGAAACAACAAGTAAGAACCGGCTTAACGTCACTTTCATACCGGCAAGTTCCAACATTTTTTTCAAGCCAGCGAAGAAAGGAATAACGATGAGCTTACGATCCAGCGGAGAAAGCTCTTTGTTATAGTGTTCCTTAAGTAATGACAAACTCTCTGCATCGATATTACGCTGCGTTTCTTTTAAGCGGCGAGACAACTCTTTATGTTTCGCTTTCTTACCGGCAGCAGGTAATAACAACGCCTGTGAAATAAAAAGTACTGCGATAAATAATAGGGCTAATGAAACGCTTACATTGTCCATATTCCCTCCTTAACCTTTGGTCTCACTAAAGAGCTCGAAAGGCAGGTCGAGTCCACGTTTGACTAACTGGTCATGGTATTGAGGCACAACCCCCGTTGCTGTGAAATAACCGATAATATTGCCGTCTTCATCAATACCTTTACGCTGAAAACGGAATATTTCCGACATCGTAATCACCTCACCTTCCATGCCGTTGATCTCTTGGATACTCACCATACGACGCTTACCATCTTCTTGTCGCTCCATCTGTACGACGAGGTGGATAGCCGAAGCAATTTGAGCTCGTAAGTTTTTGGTTGATATGTTCCACCCTGCCATCGAGAACATGTTTTCAACACGACTCAAGGCATCACGGGGGGTATTCGCGTGAATGGTAGCCAGTGAACCATCATGACCCGTATTCATCGCCGCTAGCATGTCAACGGCTTCGCTACCACGCACCTCCCCAACCACGATTCGGTCTGGTCGCATACGCAAGGTATTTTTAACCAATTCGCGCTGGCTGATTTCTCCCTTCCCTTCTAGGTTAGCAGGGCGGGTTTCGAGACGAATAACATGTGGTTGTTGCAGTTGTAATTCTGCCGAGTCTTCTATGGTAATAATTCGCTGGTCTCGCGGAATGAAACCAGAAAAGATATTCAGTGTGGTTGTTTTCCCTGACCCCGTCCCTCCTGAAATCAAGATATTCAGCTCACCTTTCACGGCAGCCTCCACAAATTTAGCCATCTGAGGCGAGACTGAGTCGTAACCAATTAAGTTATCCATGGTCAGACGATCGACAGCAAAACGACGGATCGAAACGGAAGGGCCATCGAGTGCGAGAGGCGGGATAATCGCATTAACACGGGAACCATCAACTAAGCGGGCATCTACCATAGGTGATGCTTCATCGATACGACGACCAACCTGACTGACGATACGGTCAATAATGTTTCTTAAATGGCGATCATCAAGAAAAGTATAGGGCGTTTTTTCGAGTTTACCCCGTCGCTCCACATAAACACTTTTAGGGCCGTTGACCAATATATCCGATACAGTTTGATCAGCTAATAAGGGCTCCAACGGACCAAGACCAAAAACTTCATCTTCTATCTGTTTGATGACCCGCTTACGACCTTCTGCACTGAGTGCATGACTACCATCATCAGCCATCAACTGAACGATAGCTTCATGCAAATCTAGCTTGGCGCGCTCTTTCTCCAAGCTAGAAAGTAACCCTAAGTCTAACGTTTCAAGCAACTGCTTGTGAAAGAAGTGTTTGATTGATAATTCTTGCTCCAGTACTTTTCGAGCTTCATCGATCGCTTTCTCCTTTTCAACGCTCGCTTCTGTCCGAGAGTGACTGGACGTCTCAACACTTGATAAACGTTCAACAGGATTGGCATCTTCTGAATCATGCGAAATCTGTTCTACTTTTTTTTCAAACTCTGGATTTACATTTTTTCGTTTAAAGAACATCACAATCCCTCGTGTTTACTTTTCATCAACTCATTATGAAAACAACTTTTTCAGCCACCCTTTCTCTTCCTGCTCCGGTGGTGAAAGAACATGAGATAAGTCGATGATAGAGCGAGTAATAGAGCTTTTTTTTCTCGACTGAACTAACGGCTGCCCCAAGTTGGCACTCTCTAGCGCGACTTTAAAATCATTTGGCATAAGGTGTATGTCGTGGTTACCCACTGCTTGCTCAATGTCTTTCAACTTAATTGAATGTCGCTTTTCATAACGGTTGAGAATGACCTCTATTGAGTCACTTTGTAAGCCGTACTCAAACTTCAGAGATTTAATTAGTCGGCTTGTGTTTTTTACTGACACTAAGCTCTGTTGCAAAACCAAAAGTACTTTAGTCGCGGGTGATATTGCTGATGCAAATACGTGATCTAAGCCTCTAGACAGGTCAATGATCACATAAGGGTAGAAACGACGCAGAATTGGAAGTAATCTGCCAATTTTCTGAGCCTGCTCGAAATCATCAGCGTTATTTTCATGTTTAAAGCTTAGAACATGGAGACCTGATTCGTGTTTATTTACCAAAGATCCCAAAGACATTTCATCCAAATCATTAGAACTGTTGATCGCATCAGAAACGCTATAAGTCGGAACTATGTTCAAATAGTCTGGAATCACGCCAAACTGGAGATCGATATCAAGTAAAAGAACTTCATTAGGATGTTGAGTCGCCATCTCAATGGCAGTATTTAAAGCCAAGGTAGTTGCCCCCATCCCTCCTTTGGTATTCAAAAACAAGATAAACTCTCCGTAACTGGAGTTCTCAAGTTTTTCGGAAGCGGTTTTCTTCAATAATGGAAGTAAGTCCGATAGAGTCACATTATGAGACAAAAAATCTGATGCCCCTAAACGAAGTGCTATTTTTAGTGATCCGTTATCACTTTCATCACCAAGCACAACTAAAGACAAATCCTTGTCTTCTAAAGACAAATCATACCCTTGCAACTCAACCATTTTTTGAGCCCAATTCCCATTAGCTTCAACGAAAATAAGCTCTGGGACATCTGCACTTTTTAGGTATTCCTCACTCATTGCCGCAAGAGAAAACGACGTTACATGAACATTTCGGCATTTTTTTAGTTCTTTACTCATATGCGAATGAAAGCCGTCAGTACTGTAGACTAACCAAACCTTTAGATTCGTTCTTAAACGCGTCATATCTTTATCGTTTTCATTCGGCGTTATTTTGATCGCTTCCCCCATACCGCTACTCCCGTAATAAATAACTTATGGACACCGATTCCTTTTTTCAGAGTCCGCCCTAACCACACCTAAGCTTTCAGCTGGTAATATTGTTTCAAACGCAGGGGCAGCAAGAAATCCATTCACTCCTAGAAAGCTTAGGTTACTGATTAACTGAATGCCATAACCCGTAGCCCTAGCACGCACAAACTTAATGGTGCCAAAGTTCGCTTCAAAATCAGAAGCAACCTCTCCCCCGCTCGCGTCTAAGTAAGCCACTTCTAAGTTCGCATTAGTAAATCCAACAAGAGGAATATCATCCACCACCATTCCTGCAATATTGTCTCTATCTAGGACGTAACATACCGTCGCTAACCGAGCCGCCTTCCTAGTCGCTTCACTAACCATTTGTAGCGAAAATATATAGGCACCCAACGCTAAAATGAGAAAGAGAAGTAGAAAAATTAGCGATGAGACCAGAGTGAACTCAATAATGGCCAGCCCTTCAATTCGTCTTTTAAGCCTTGTCATCACAGCACCCTCATCACTGAAGTCACACTTAATGGAACAGCAAAACTCTCATTCGAAAAAGGAATAGACAAGAAAAGTGGAACATAATCATACGTCACACTAACTCGTACATAACTGTCGCCTGAAGGCGGGGTTACCGTCACATCCGATGTCGTCAATGAAGATAGTACAGCTGTCCCCGCGCTGTTCTGACCATAGACCACGACATTCTGAATTTCAGACGTCGGTGCGATGGTTCCACCAATGGTTCCATATACTTCACTAACCGCATAACGAGCGCCATTTTGTACTGACTTCGATATCACATTGTAGTGAACCAGAACATTGCCAAGCTCTAGAACTAAAACTAGAAAAAACAATAAGACGGGAGTCACAATGACCATCTCTACAGCAGCAAACCCCTGTTGAAATTGATTAGATTGCTTCATGATCAAGACTCCCCACTATTGGGGTCCTTATACAAAACAATCTTATAAGTCCCTTCCGTTGTCGACGTTGTACTACCAGAACCACCAGCAACACTGCAAGAGTGGATAAACTCACCAAAAACGGCGGGTGTACCTGAGTTATTAGTTGGTGCTTTTTGCAACAAGAAAAAACAGCCAATTTTGTTTACGGTAAAGTCGGTTGCACCACCACTTTTACCTGAGCAATCAACCATAGGAATCGGTAAAATTCTTCGCCAAGCCACACCATTAGATGCACACCCTGAACCTCCGCTTGCTATACAGGCGTTAGTCTCTGACTCATATTGAGCGTAGGTATAACTTCCGTCAGAGTCGATCTCTCCCGTACCGGCATCAATCGTTATTTCGTTGGTAGGTTCTGTGGTTACATAATCTGAAGGATAATCTGATGCAGATAAGCCACCACCATAATCACCAAAACGAGTATTCAGGCCATCGCCTGTGGGACCAACCGTGCCACCTGGTTTAGTGGTTATATTGTCACCAATCGCTACAGGATAACTATAATTCCCACCTAAGCCCTCTTTGACGGTTTTACCACCAGAGCCAAAGTCTAATAGGTGATAATTACCATTACCCATTTCAGATAGTTTGTTATCCCCTACCTTAAGAGCATGAACGGTACCGACCTCATAACCAAACACATTGGTTATTACCTCACCGGTGTCATCGTGAAAACCATCTTCAGGATCAATATCGTTATCCGAAGTGCCATCACCAATACATACGCCAATGGGTACAACGTTATTAACGACTTCTTGCCCTGAGCTTGGCCCAGCAACGGCACTTGCCGATACTGCCTTATCAAGACCAAACATATGAATGAAAAATTCATCCATCTCTAGTGCATCCACGCGAACTCGCACATAAACATCATCACTTGCACCGAACGTCGCCGTGCCAGTAAAATCCTGTGGGTCATTCGAATAATCAATGCTTATAGAAGCGGTCGAAAAATCAATTTCTTGGTTCCCTGTTGAAGCCGCCATAGCATTGAGCGCCGTACCGACTTCCGCGTCTACCGCGTCTTTATCTTTGCTATTGTCTAATATGGTTGCGGCAGCCAGCGCTGCAGAATCAACTGCATTTTGTAAGCGCGTTTTATTTACAACCATATGGTTTATGTCTATAGCTAGCGCTGAGACAGCTAGAAAAACCAACAAGGCAGCAGTAATCATCACCACAACTAAGCCTTGTTGCTTTTTAGGGCTTTGTGATACTCGATACAACATATGAGTACCTCCAGATTTAGTTAAAATCTTCTAAGATCTGGCTACTACTTCCGGACAGTTCGTTTTCACCTCTGCCAACATATCTGTCGTAACCAGTCTGCATCCGCTCCCCTGTACCATCAGGTACTTCGAGTAAATTCTCTTGGGTAGCATTAGGGTTATACGTTTGCTCTGTTTTCACTAGTGCTACCGAATGCCCTAAACGAGCATCGTTCGCACAGCCAACTAATAACATTGCGAGAAAGATCATCATTATTTTAGTCATATCTATCCCCTTATAAATCATGCCCAAATGAGCCTTCGCTACCACCATCGGTCGGTGATATATCCTGTGAAGCTTGAGATTGCTCTGAATCAGATTCAGACGGTTCAGCTATGTAAGCGCCTCGGCCCAATAAGTAATACTCCAAGTCATTAGGGTCAACAAAAGCA
Source organism: Vibrio sp. 10N.261.51.F11 (assembly GCF_041471665.1). Lineage (NCBI taxonomy): Bacteria > Pseudomonadati > Pseudomonadota > Gammaproteobacteria > Vibrionales > Vibrionaceae > Vibrio > Vibrio sp. 10N.261.51.F11. The sequence continues at coordinate 301,358 of NZ_JBFROW010000025.1, forward strand.
TCAGTTGGCAGTGTTACTTTACTTCTATCCACCGGTTTGGCGAGTCGAGGCGTAACAAGAATGACCAACTCTGTTTCACCAGACACATATTCTTGGCTATTGAAAAGCTGACCTAAAATCGGCACATCGCCAAAGCCTGGCATCTTGTTACTGATGTCCCTAACATTCTCACTCAACAACCCCGCAATACCGATGGTCTGACCGTCGGCTAACTCAAGCGTCGATGACGCACTTCTTCGTGTAATTGGAGGGATAAAGTAAGTCGCATTGGTAGTACCAGGATCAATCGTTAACGAGCTACTATTGGCAATTTCACTCACATCAACCGCTAAGTTTAGGTTGATTTTTTTGTCACTGAGTACCGTTGGGATGAACTTTAAACCCACACCATACTCTTTGTACTCAATCGTAATACCATCCTCATCAGGCACTGGAATTGGAAACTCCCCACCAGCTAAAAACTCAGCCTTAGAACCACTTAATGCGGTTAAGTTCGGTTCAGCCAATACCTTAGCGACCCCGTTTTGTTTTGCTACGTCCAGTGCGAAAGTAAACAATGTATTACTATCAATGAAAGAACCTAAAATGCCGTAATCGGTAGAGGTAGGAATATTGAAAATTGGGGTTGCACCTAACACACCAGCAGGGACTGAAGACGCCCCCCAAGAAAAGTCAGACCCACTGGTTTGGAAGAAGTGGAAGTTTGCATCAAACTTTCTCACCAAGCTTCTTTGCACCTCGGCAACCGTCACCTCTAACATGACTTGTTGAGCCCCGCCAATGGACATCAAATTGATAACACCGGTAGCAGCGGCTTGCTCGCTACCACTTTCATTTGATTTGTCAGCGGTTTGCCCAGATGAATACGTTTCTGCAATTCGCATCGCGACATTCATTTGTTGTTGATTACTCACCTGACCACTCAACAACAAACGATTCTGTGCGCTGTGGACTTCGATAGTTTCATCTGGAAGGAACTCATATAATTTAGCTTTGAGGCTATTAAGATCATGAGTAACCTCAATGTTAATAGACTCAATTAACCGACCTCGAGAGTCCCAAGCCATTAGGTTTGTCGCACCTAATTTTTTACCAATTAAAAACACTTCATTTGATTTTAAAATTACAATATCTAAAACTTCAGGATCACCAAGAGAAACCTTCGCCGCTTTTCCCGACAGCACGACATGCGTAGATTTATGATGTGGAACCGTGACTGTTTTTCCCGTTTGTAACGCCGCAACACTGGCCGTCGAAATACAAATCAGGCTCAAAACACACGCAATTAATATTCTCATATTTCACCTCAATCCTTGACGCGCACATTAGATGTTTCTGTACCTTTGATAATGGTGACACTTGGTCTAGGCACATATCGACGAACCACTTTTTTCTCAACTTCATGTGGGTTTCTCAAAGTCAGCTGAATATCGCCCTTGCTTTTAGCCGTGAGAAGTTTCTCTGCCTCTTTCGGCGTCATCTCAAGTGTTACCGCTCGTACAATAATTGGACTGTTTTCATTCGTCTTAGCCGTTTGGTCGACAGCCAAAACCTTGATGTCTTTTAATACTGTTTGAGTCGTGGCAGAATTTTTTCCGTAAGAAACGGTATTGAGAATATCAACCTTGTTACCCGGTAATAAGAAACCCGCCACACCAATAACATCATCAACACGTATCGTTACCGCACGTTTATTTTCAGGGATAAGAGCTGCAAGCGTTGACCCTTCTCCTGGTACAGTAAATCGTAACTTGTGAAGCACCTCTCCCGCATAGACAGTATTCGCAACAACCTTGCCAATCAGCTCTGCTTTATCCGAATAGTTATTTTCATTAATCCAATCAACTTCCATCAACCTGGTGGTTAAAAACTGATCCTCGATAATGGTTCCGGCTTCAATTTCTTGTGATGCGACAACAACGGGGTGACGCTCGACCGTTTCAACTTCAACGGTTGGCTGAACTTGATCATCCATCCACTGCTTAGCAAAAAATACAGCCGCTAAGCCGAATACTACGGACAGTAAAAACAGTAGGAAAACTTGACTCTTATTCATTATTCTCTTCCTCGTGTCCATCAGAGGTAAAATAGACTTCCCATGCCATGGAAAGAATATCGAATGTGATAACAGGTGGGAGTTGCTCAAACGAAAGAATGTCTTTGCTTATACCAACGAGATCTTTCGGCAAACAGGGGAAAAGTGGCACCTTAAGAAGCGTGTGCATTTGAGACAAACGCTCAAAGAAACCATCTTGAAGCTCCATCTCTTTTTCAGCGACGACGCTCATCCATAAAGCTTCATAATCTCGCTGATTCAGCGGCTTGAATTCAATTTTGTAACCTAAACGACGTAGAAATGCAGGGTCGCTTATTTTCTTGGGATTTAGATTGGTAGAAAAAGCTAGCGTTAGAACAAATGGCATCGTTATCTGCTGACCATTGGGCAACGACAAATAGTCGAATGAGTACTCCATAGGAACAATCCAACGGTTAAGAAGTGCATCCACCGGCATGGGCTGACGACCCAGGTCATCAATGATAAAAATCCCATTGTTTGCCATCATTTGTACAGGCGCTAACCAAACGCGACTGTTCTCTGAATGATTAACCTCGAGCATATCCATAGTCAGTTCTCCCCCAACCTGGATATTTGGTCTTTCACAATTAAGCCAACGCTTGTCGTATTGATCTTTGAGGGAGATACTTTGATCGCTGCCGTTACTATCCAGCGGTTTATGATGCTGTGCAGAAAACACCTTAATGATATTGCCCAACGCATAAACGGCATAAGGAATGAAAACCGACGTATGCAGCGCATTGACAATGCGCGACGCTACAAATGTTTTACCCGTCCCCGCATGCCCATACAGTAATAAGGCACGCCCCGAATTAATTGCAGGCCCCAATACCGAAATCATTTTATCGACACCATATACATCATCCAGAGCAGCTTCGACATGTGGCCGAGTCACTAACTCTGCTCTCAGGTCTTGCTGTTTGACCACATCACTATATTGAGCAAGCGAAACTGGAGCAGGACCTAAATACGCATCTCGTTTAAAAGCTAGATCAGCATCTTCAAGCCCTTTCTCAGAAAGAGAATAGCGGACGTGACTATGAGATGCTGATGAGAGAGAAAGATTGTTGGTTGGTTGAAAAACTTCAATCAATGACTTTTTTCTCAACACAGCCAACGCACTTTCAACAATATGTGTCACAACACACAAGTAGTTAGAGAGCTCTAAAACATCCGACTTCGGATAAGCTGACAGGTGCTTCAACACAAGGTTTTCAATAACGACCTCAGGAACACCTAGCATATCAATAGATGTTGGTACGGTTGGAGCAGATATTTGAGGTTTTAATGTTGTTGGATCAGTATGTCCTATAATATCCATATATTATTCCTCTCCATTAGAACTAGCCAACAACACTTTTAAGTAAAATAACTATACATCGCTAAACCGATAACAACAGAAGGTGCAAAAGGCATCGTTATTTTTTCTTTATATCTAGTATTTACTTGATTATTGGTTGGATTCAAATTCAACGTTCCCCCTTGAAGCCCTAAACTATTAACTTTATATAAAAACAAGTACATAAGTCCAATCAAACCACAAGATATTATAATATAATAACCAACATCTATTATTGCCGACGCGCCAAAAATACCACCTAAAACACCCAAAAGTTTAGCATCACCAGCAGACATCACTTTAAGAAAATAAAGTAGTAACCCACCAGAGAAATAAATTACAACGCCTAATATCTGCTCTTTAACTCCGACTTGTTGAAAACCATAAGAAAAACCAACAATAATAAGCATTATCAGTAGGTTGTTTGGTATTCTATTTTCACTAAGATCGTAAAATGAAATAAAAAACATAACTAACCAAACACATAAATAACTTACCATATGCTTGTCAACCCTTTTATAACGAATAGAGGATACTAGACAACTTAGAAAGAAGCGCCGTTCCGAAAGAAGCAAATAATATCCCAACTAAAATTAATAAACCTGCAGCACCAATAACATATTCAACAACTACAAGCCCATTCTCATCTCTTTGAAATTTTCTAATCAATGCTCTATCCAAACGTGCTCCTACTAACTTACTAGTAAATTTTTCCAGTCTATACACCTGGAGTACCAGTCTCTGTAATTAACCCAATGATATTTGTCAGTTTGGTAGCTAGGGCAGCACCTACACCGGAAAAAATTGTGGTCAAACCTAAAACAAGCATCGCTGCACCGATTACGTACTCGATAACAGTCAACCCTTCTTCATCTTTCATGAATTCTTTACAATTATTCAAAAACTTATCCATGAGAACCTCTCCTTGATTTACGTATCAGGCTTTGTTTACCTGTAAACTAAATCTAGAGGTGAGAGATATATTCGGTTAGGATTTTTTTGCCATTCACTTGCACTTTTTTGTGGTACTTCTAATCTAATTGTTACGTATAGTAATTTAGCTAATTTTAAACCCACATTTAAATATGAAATAGAGTTGGTATTTATATGAAAGTAGTAACACCTTTATTATCAGATAAGGATAGTGACTTTAACGCTGTTATTATCAATAAAATAAGCCACTACTTTCCTATTGAAAACTTTGGACAAGATATATCTATAATCAGTAACTTAGATGTAAGGTTAGTGTTTTTCATATTGAATAAGCCAGATAAACTTCAACTACTTACAATGGCTTTAGCTATTTGCGAGAACCTTAATAAAAGAATAGTTCTTATTTGCTCAGACCCGTTACCTAATATCGTTCGAAATCATAAGAATATATTCTTTATTATCGAAACAAACAGTAAACATCTGACCAGTAAGTTCGAAGAACTGAAGAGTAAAACACAGCATATCTTCGAGCCTCATTTTGATCTCGACCGAGATACAAACAACAACAATCAATTACCTGCAAAGTTGTTTACCTCTGAAGTCGTTAACTTTGTTATGGACAACATCAACAAAGAAATCAGAGAAACAGAAATCGCAGAAAAGTGTCATTGTTCAACAACCTACTTTTCTAAGAAGTTTCATCTACACTTTGGGGTAAGCTTTAGAGACTTTGTGTGCGATAAACGAATCCTGTTAGCCAAAAAGTTAATCGAAGCCGATACCGAATCAAAAATAGCTGTTATTTCTTACCAATGTGGATACAAGGATGTGTCGTATTTTTCAAGAATCTTTAAGAAAAGGACCGGAGTAACACCCGCAAGTTACAGACGTGCCTGCACGGATAACAGAAAACGCTAATTTTACTCCCTAAAAGAAAAAATCATGGTACATTTAACATGATCTTAACAAAAATAACTTAGCGAAAAACATGGAGTTAGACAATGATTCAGCCTAACGAGTTTAGCCAAGAACAAGCAACAGCTCTCCCTACACCCAATGACATGATTTTAAAATGGGCAGAAGATCGCCCAGATGAAGTCTATTTGAAACAGATTATTAACCGTCAATTTGTCGAATTTACTTATAAAGAAGTAGCCGACAAAGCACTGAAACTGGCGTCAGCATTAGAAGGACTCGGAGCCCAACCTGGCGATCGAGTCGCTCTCGTATCGAAAAACTGTGCAGAGTGGTTCATCTGCGATCTTGCCATGATGTTAGGAGATTTTGTCAGCGTCCCAATCTTTCCAACAGCAGGTGCAGATACCATTCAGTACTGTATTGAACACAGTGAATGTAAAATTGTGATTGCGGGTAAGCTTGACGATCCTAAAGCCACTCAAAAAGTACTTGATGACAACCCGAGCTTGGTGAGTATTTCACTGCCATACGACAGCGCAGCGAAGTGCCAACACACTTTCGAGCAGCTCATTGAGACACATGAACCATCAACCAAACGCCCTCAGCATCACGACGATAAGCTGATGTCACTTGTTTATACATCGGGTACATCAGGGTTACCAAAAGGCGCAATGCTCACCTACGGCGCATTTACTTGGTCTGTTCAAAGGTTGATTGACCATATTGGGATCCAACCTGGCGATCGCCTGTTTTCTTACCTACCGCTTGCTCATATTACAGAACGCGTTTACATCTTTGGTTCTTCAGTAATGGGGGGCGTGGTTACGGCTTTCCCTGAATCTTTAGACACCTTTATTGATGATGTGAAAATGCATCGCCCTACACTGTTTATCTCAGTTCCTCGCTTATGGACTCTGTTCCAGCAGCGAATCCAAGACAAATTGCCACAGAAGAAACTGAACTTCTTACTGAAGATTCCGTTTATCAACAACATCATTAAGAAGAAGCTTGCTGATGGCTTAGGGTTAGACCAAGCTCGCGTTCTCGGGTGTGGTTCTGCACCTGTATCACCCGCTCTACTCGCATGGTATGAGAGTGTTGGCCTGCACATTACCGAGGCATGGGGCATGACAGAGTCTTTCGCCTACAGCACGCTCAACTACCCATTCAGAGCCGATAAAATTGGTACGGTTGGTAATGCAGGTCCAGGGATCGAACTCAAAATAGCTGAAGATGAAGAGATTCTAGTTCGAGGCAAAGGCTTATTCTCTGGTTACTACAAGAATGATATTGCAACCCAAGAGTCTTTTAACTCGGATGGTTGGCTTCATACCGGTGATATCGGTGATATCGATAGTGAAGGTTACCTAACGATTCGTGGGCGTAAGAAAGATACCTTTAAAACCGCTAAAGGTAAGTTTGTTGCCCCTGTACCAATCGAAAACAAACTGTTTGAGTACAGCCGCGTAGAAATGATGTGTTTGATAGGTCTTGGCCTACCTGGTCCAATCCTACTTGTGGTACCGCATGACTTCCCTAACTTTGATCGCGCTCGCTACGAGAGAACCACTAAACGAGTGATCGAGAGAATGAATGAGAAGCTCGCGTCTCATGAGAAGATCAAGGGCGTACTGATGATTAAAGAACCATGGAGTATTGAAAATGGTGTGTTAACACCAACACTCAAGATCAAACGCCATGTACTAGAGCAGAAATACCATGAAGTCGGTCATAACTGGCCGAAAGATAAATTGGTGGTTTGGGAAGAATAATTAAAATCGAGAGGGAGCCATTATGGCTCCTTTTTTGGCAGCAAAGTACGCTCAACCTTAGATTAGCCAGTCCCTCCCCTAACACTCCCACTCACTCCCAAAATGACTTCTTCAGTTCTTTCTCGACTTGTTCCGACGTAATCCCGATATCTCTAAGTAAATAATCGGGTAGCTCAGACAGTTGCTTTCTGGTTCTACGATTTTGAAAGTACAGGCTTAATTTAGAATAGAATTTCTTAATTGATAATGATGACAAAAATGAATGGTTGGTATTTACTATTGCTGTGATCGTATTCATAACCTTTCCCCTGTTGATCTTTTGCTTTGTTATGGTCAATAATCGACCAGTAGAGCAACATCGACAAACGATAGATACTGGCATTCAGTTAAGGAAAACTAATGTGAGAGAACGCACTCCACCATTCCAAGGGATCTACTATTTTTACACGGCGGCAGAAACAGGCAGTTTTAAACTCGCCGCACAAAAGCTATTTGTCACGGCTGCAGCAGTCAGCCAACAAATTCGCCAACTTGAAGAGTGGTTAGGCGCAGATCTGTTTATTCGCCAGCACCGAAAAATAGTATTAACCCATGAAGGTGAAGTGCTTTACCTGCAAGCGAAGAAAGGCTTTGCTCATATTCAAGATGGGGTGAGACGAATCAACCAAGATCCTAACCCCACTCAACTGTCGATCTCTACCGTGCCTTCCTTTGCTCAGCATTGGCTCGTACCAAGAATTGGCGACTTTCGCGATCGCCACCCTGATCTATCCATGCTAATTGAGCCGACCAATAAGCTAGTCACATTTGAAGATTCTAATGTCGATATCTGCGTTCGATACGGTCATGGAGACTACCCAAACATCGAATCACGTTGGTTGATGGACGAGGTCATTTACCCGGTTTGCCACCCTATTTATCAAGAGAAACATGGTATCTATGACATCGACGATCTGCATAAAGCGGAACTTATTGAAGACCGTTGGCCTGATATGGATTGGAATCTCTGGTTACAAGTCGCAGGGGTAAAAGCTGGCCGAACATCACTGCAATTTGATGGCTCTCATTTTGTGTTAGAAGGTGCGCTATCCGTTCAAGGTGTCGCGCTTGTTAAGCACAGCTTGGTATACCGCTATTTACAAGAAAAGAAATTGGTGCGAATCGGAAACATCGCGCTGAAGCCTAAGTACAATTATTTTTTGTGTGCGCCTCCAGGTTACTTTCATCGAGAAAAGATAAAACGTTTCGAAGAATGGATGCAGAATCAGGTTAAATTATTTGGTAATACAGGTAGAGAAGAGCTTTCGATTATCCACACCGACTACGAACTCAAATGGTCGGATAATTCATAAGGCGAAACTGGTATACTTAGCTCAAATAAATGGCGAGAACATCTCATGACACAAGACAATAATCCACTTCACGGTATCACTCTACAGAAGCTACTGACTGAATTAGTTGAACATTACGGTTGGGAAGAGTTGAGTTACATGGTGAACATCAACTGCTTTAAAAAAGACCCGAGCATTAAATCGAGCTTAAAATTTTTGCGTAAAACAGATTGGGCTCGTACCAAGGTAGAGCAGATTTACATCGACTTAAAGCGTTAATCTCTCCCTACTTTATCTGTCCCGTGTTGATTAAATACGGGACAACCCCTGTGTCTACTTTTTAGGGGCCATATCAATATCACATCTCGCATCTCGCATCTC